>NZ_PSTM01000005.1:0-208626 GCF_002930875.1 Rathayibacter sp. AY1A5
GGCTTCTCGGCGGCCGGGGCCGGCTCGGGCTCGGCCGGGGCGGGGGCCTCGGCGTCGCTCTCGGCGTCGACCGACGGGGTCGCCTCGTCGGTGGCCTCGGTCTCGGCGGCCTGGACCTCGGGGGCCTCCTCGGCGGGAGCCTCGGGCTCGGACGCCGACGCGGCTCCGGAGCCGTCGCCGATGCGCACCAGCTCGGCGCCGACCTCGACGGTCTCGTCCTCCTGGACGAGGATCTCCTCGATCACTCCCGCGACGGGCGACGGGATCTCGGTGTCGACCTTGTCGGTCGAGACCTCGAGCAGGGGCTCGTCCACCTCGACGCGGTCCCCGACGTTCTTCAGCCAGCGGGTGACCGTTCCTTCCGTGACACTCTCTCCGAGTGCCGGGAGGCTGACGGATTCGCTCATGAGCCTGTCTCCTTAAGACGCTTGTGTTTCGATGTCCAGCTTACTGATGCGGAAGCGGCGGATCGCCGCACCGCAGTGGTTCTACAGGGCGTGCAGCGGCTTCCCGGCCAGAGCGAGGTGCGCCTCGCCGAGCGCCTCGTTCTGAGTGGGGTGCGCGTGCACGAGGGGCGCGACGTCCTCGGGGTGCGCCTCCCAGTTCACGATGAGCTGAGCCTCGCCGATCAGCTCGCCGACGCGGGCTCCGACCATGTGCACGCCGACGACGGGGCCGTCGACCAGGCGCACGACCTTCACGGAGCCGGTGGTCCCGATGATCGTGCTCCGGGCGTTGCCGCCGAGGCCGTAGTCGTACACGGCGACGCGCTCGGCGCCGTACTCGGCGATCGCGCGGGCCTCGCCGAGGCCGACGGAGGCCACTTCGGGGTCGCTGTAGGTCACCTTCGGGACGTTGACGTCCGAGACGACCTGCGGGCCCAGACCGGCGATCTCCTCCGCGACGAAGATCCCCTGCTGGAAGCTCCGGTGCGCGAGCTGGAGCCCCGGCACGATGTCGCCCACGGCGTACACGCCGGGGACGGAGGTCTGCAGGCGCTCGTCGGTCAGCACGTAGCCGCGGTCGAGGCGGACCCCGGCCTCCTCGAGGCCGATGCCCGCGGTCACCGGGCCGCGGCCGACGGCGACCAGCAGGATCTCGCCCTCCACCGTGGCGCCGCTCTCGAGCGACACGGAGACGCCGCCCTCGCTCTGCGAGACCGACGCGACGCGGGATCCCAGCTGGAAGGCGATGCCCCGCTTGCGGAAGGCGCGCTCCAGCTGCTTGCTGACGCTCTCGTCCTCGTTGGGAACGAGGTGGGGGAGGGCCTCGACGATCGTGACCTCGGCGCCGAACGAGCGCCAGACGCTCGCGAACTCGACGCCGATCACTCCGCCGCCGAGGACGACGACGCTCGCGGGCACGTGGTCGAGCTCGAGAGCCTGGTCGCTCGTCAGGATCCGGCCGCCGATCTCGATGCCGGGGAGGGTGCGGGAGGCGGACCCGGTGGCGACGACGATCGACGCGCCGTGGAGCACGTGCTCGCCGACGGTCACCG
Organism: Rathayibacter sp. AY1A5; assembly: GCF_002930875.1. NCBI lineage: Bacteria > Bacillati > Actinomycetota > Actinomycetes > Micrococcales > Microbacteriaceae > Rathayibacter > Rathayibacter sp. AY1A5. Next base: position 1,499 of record NZ_PSTM01000005.1, read on the forward strand.
TGCCGGGCGCGGTGAGACGGCCCTCGCCCGTGACGACCGTGATGCCGCGCGAGGACACGAGGCTCTGGAGCCCCTTGTACTTGCCGGCGACGACGCCCTCGCGGTAGCGCGTGACGCCCGCCATGTCGATCCCGGTGAAGCTCGAGAGCACGCCGTACTTCTCTCCCTCGCGGGCGCCGTCCGCCAGCTCGGCGGCGTGCAGCAGGGCCTTGGTGGGCACGCATCCCCGGTGCAGGCAGGTGCCGCCGAGCTTGTCGCGCTCCACGAGCGCGACGCTCATCCCGAGCTGCGTCGCCCGGAGGGCCGCCGCGTACCCGCCGCTGCCACCTCCGAGCACGACCAGGTCGTAGCGCTCTTCCGACACCCAGTGACTCCCTCGCGACGTGCGGTCCCGCTTCCCGGCCGACCGGCTCCGGCGCTGAGCGCCGAGCGGATCGGGAGGGGGGACGAGGCGGGATCTCCCGCCCCGTCGACCCTACTACGCGCTCGCGAAGCCCTCGGCCAGGGCGATCAGCGCGCGCACCGAGACCCCCGTGGCGCCGGCTCCGGTGAAGCCGTAGCCGCCGCCTCCGTTGCTCGAGGGGCCGGCGATGTCGAGGTGCGCCCACGGGATCGTGGTCGCGTCCTCGCCCTCGCCGCGCTTCCCGACGAACTCGCGGAGGAAGTGGCCGGCGAGGAGCATGCCGCCGGCGGTGTTGCCCGGCTTGACGTTCGCGATGTCGGCGATCTCCGAGTTCAGCAGCGGTCGCAGCTCCGCGGGGAGGGGCATCTGCCAGAAGGGCTCTCCCGCCGCGCGGGCGGCGTCGAGGACGCGGGAGACCAGCTCGTCGTCGCCCAGAGCGCCGACGGTCCGGTTGCCGAGGGCGACCACGGAGGCGCCGGTCAGCGTCGCGACGTCGATGATCGCATCGGGCTGCTCCTCGCTGGCGGCGACGAGGCCGTCGGCGAGCACCAGTCGGCCCTCGGCGTCGGTGTTCAGCACCTCCACCGTGGTCCCGCCGCGCACGGTGAGCACGTCGTCCGGGCGGATCGCGGTCCCGGAGGGGAGGTTCTCGGCGATGCAGAGCCAGGCGGTCGCGCGGAGCGGGAGGCCGAGTTCCGCGATGGCGCGCACGACGGCGTACACGGTCGCCGCGCCCGCCATGTCGGTCTTCATCCCGATCATCGAGGCCGGCGGCTTGAGCGAGAGTCCGCCGCTGTCGAAGGTGATGCCCTTGCCGACCAGGGCGAGGTGGGTGCTCGCGCCCTCGGGCGCGTAGGCGACCTTCACGAGGCGGGGCGGGCGGGAGGAGCCGCTGCCGACTCCGAGGATGCCGCCGAACCCCTCCTCCGCGAGGGCCTCCTCGTCCCAGACGGTGACCTCGAGCGGCAGTCCCTCGGCGCCGGTCTGCACGGCCTCGGCCAGCGTCTGCGGGTAGAGGTGCGACGGGGGAGTGTTGACGAGGTCCTTCACCGTGCCGACCGCGCGGCCGAGCACGAGCGCCCGGTCCAGGACGGCGGGGTCGGCCGACTCGCCGCCGCCCAGCAGGACGACGTGCTCGACGGGCGCCTTCGCCGCGGCGGCGGTGCTGCTGCGGAAGGCGGTGAAGGAGTAGGAGCCGAGCGCGGCGCCCTCGGCGACCGCGGCGAGCGTGCCGTCGGAGCCGGCGGGGAGGGAGAGGGCCACGGAGGCGGACCCCGCGAGCAGGCGGACGGCGGCGCCCGCGGCGTTCCGCAGCGCGGTGTCGTCGGGCTCCGCCGAGCCGAGGCCGACGAGGACGATCACTCCGGCACGGACCGAGGACGGCACGCGCACGAGCGTCTCGGCGGCGCCGGTCGCGCCGAGCGCGCTCAGCGCGGGGGCCAGCTCCTCGAAGCCCTCAGCGCCGACGAGCCGGGGACCGTCGGGTCCCGGGGCGACGCCGAGGACGAGGGCGTCGGTGTCGATGTCGGAGGCGGGAACGGTCGAGTACTCGAGAGAGGAGAGGGGCATGGCGGCAATGCTAGGCGCTGTTCGCTGAGGGCTCAGCGGACCCGGACGGGGCGCCGGGACCCCCGTTTAGACTGGACGCATGCTGGATCCGGAAGACCTGTTCGAGATCGAGGGCGACCTCTCCGAGATCCCGCGCGGGCTGCACCTCGTCACGGGCCTGACCGGCTCGGCCGACGCCGGGGGAGCGGTGGGGCAGCTGGGGGAGTACCTCTTCGAGACCCTCGAGCACCGCGAAGTCGCGGTCTTCGACCAGGATCAGCTGCTCGACTACCGGGCCCGCCGCCCCATCATCACGTTCGACCAGGACCACCTGACGGACTACCGTCCTGCGATGCTCCGGCTCTCGCTCGCGCACGACGAGCTGCACCAGCCGTTCCTCCTGCTCACCGGCTTCGAGCCCGACTTCCAGTGGGAGCGGTTCACCCGCGCGGTGGTCTCCCTCCTCGAGCGGCTCGACGTCGCCTCGACCACGTGGGTCCAGGCGATCCCGATGCCCGTGCCGCACACCCGGCCCGTCGGCGTCACCGTGAGCGGCAACCGCGAGGACCTGATCGAGGCGATGTCGGTCTGGAAGCCGCACACGCAGGTGCCCTCGAACGTCCTCCACCTGCTCGAGCTGCGCCTCTACGAGCGCGGTCTGACCGTGGTCGGCTTCGCGCTGCTCATCCCCCACTACCTGTCGGACACCGAGTACCCGCAGGCGGCGGTCGCGGCGCTCGAGAGCATCTCGGCGTCGACCGGCCTCATCTTCCCGACGGACCGCCTGCGCGAGAGCGGGCGGGAGTTCCTCGGCAAGGTCGACGAGCAGGTCGGCGGCAACGACGAGCTGCAGAAGCTGGTCTCGGCCCTCGAGGCGCGGCACGACACCTACATGGAGGGGACGAGCCTCCGCTCGCCGCTCACCGACGAGGACGGCTTCGTGCCCAGCGCCGACGCGATCGCCGCCGAGCTCGAGAAGTTCCTCGCGATCCGCCGCCCGGGCGAGGAGCCCACCGCCTCCTGAGCGGCCGTAGGATCGGACGAGTGCGTGATCGTCGAGCCTGGTTCGTCTTCGGTGCCGGAGCGTTCGCCTACCTCGTCGCGGTCCTGGACCGCACGACGCTGGGCGTCGCAGGAGTGGACGCCGCGGAGCGGTTCGGGGTGGCCGCCGCCGTCCTCTCGTCGCTCGCCGTCGTCCAGCTGATCGTCTACGCCGGGATGCAGATCCCGGTCGGGATCCTCATCGACCGGTTCGGCCCGCGGACCCTGATCCTCTCGGGCACGGCCCTGATGATGGCGGGCCAGGTCGTAGTCGCGATCGCGCCGGGCATCGGCGTCGCGATCGTCGGGCGGATCCTGCTGGGAGCCGGGGACGCCGCGATCTTCACCTCCGTGATCCGCCTCACGGTGACCTGGTTCAGCGGACCGATCGTGCCGCAGCTCTCGCAGTGGATCGGCAACATCGGCCAGGTGGGCCAGATCCTCTCCGCACTCCCGTTCGCGGCGATCCTCCACACGTTCGGCTGGGAGCCCGCGTTCCTCAGCGCCGCCGGCCTCGGGGCCGTGTCCTTCCTCGGCGTGCTCCTCCTGGTCGCCGACGTCCCGCCGCGCACCGAGCCGATCACGGTGGTGCCTCCGACGCTCCGGGCGACGATCGCGCAGCTCGGAGTGAGCCTGCGCCGGCCGGGGACGCAGCTCGGCTTCTGGTCGCACTTCGTCACGCAGTCCTCCGGCACGGTGTTCACGCTGCTCTGGGGCTACCCCTTCCTCGTCTACGCGATCGGCCTGCCGCCGACCGTCGCCGCGCCGACCCTCACGATCGTCGTGATCGCGGGGATCGTCGTCGGGCCGGTGCTCGGCGTCCTGACCGCTCGCCACCCCATGCGCCGCAGCAACCTCGTGCTCGGGATCGTCTCGGCGATGGCGGTCGCCTGGACCGTCGTGCTGCTCTGGCCCGGCGTCCCGCCGTACTGGCTCGTGGTGCTGCTCCTGATCGTCGTCGGAGCGGGCGGCCCCGGCTCCATGATCGGGTTCGACTTCGCCCGCACGTTCAACCCCTCGCGGAGCCTCGGCGCGGCGAACGGAGTCGTCAACGTGGGCGGGTTCCTGGCCAGCTTCACGATGATGTTCGCGATCGGCCTGATCCTCGACGCACTGGCCGGTCCCGGTGCCTCCTCCGAGCAGACCTACTCGCTCGAGCACTTCCGCCTGGCGTGGTGCGTGCAGTACGTGGTGGTCGGCGCCGGAGTCGTCGGACTCGTCGTCGCGCGCCGCCGGACCCGCCGCCGCCTGGCCGAGGACGAGGGAATAACCGTGGCCCCTCTCTGGGTTGCACTGAGTGACCGGATGCGCCGCGGCCGCGCGGGGCGCTGACGGTCGTCCGTCGATCCGCCCTTCTGCAGACGCGATGTCCCAGCGGAACGGCCCGGATCCCGCCGGATCGAGCCCCACTCGCACCGCACCGCACGGCTGCACTACTCAGACGTGCAATAATTGTCAATAGGACCCGTTCGGGTCGAGGAGCACCAGGCCCACGTCGGGCGTGCGACGTCCTCGACTTGACATGGGTCCTCGTAATGCCCACCGACGGACGACGCCTTCCCGCGCCGCCCGCCCCCGGGACGCAACGGATGGAGAGGTGCCGCCATGGCCACCAGAGCTACCAAGACCGCAACGCTCGACGCCGTCGACGACGACGTGACGACGACCACCAAGAAGCCCGCGACGCGCAAGCCCGCGGCGAAGACCACGGCGGCCAAGACCACCGCGGCCAAGACGACCCGCTCGCGCGCCACGACCAAGGCCGCCGCTCCCGCCGACACCGAGGAGGAGCCGACCGACGCCGTCGAGCCCGACGAGGCGGCGGAGGAGGAGACCGAGGTCGTCGCCGAGGACACCGAGACCGACGCGAAGGACGACGCGGAGACGCCGGAGGCCCCGGCCGCCGCTGCCGTCGCCGCTCCGGCCGAGCCGCTCCCGAGCGGTGCGCTCGTCCTGTCGTTCGGCGGAGAGGACGACGAGGTCCCGGTCTACTCGACCGCGATCACCGGCGCCACCGCCGACCCGGTCAAGGACTACCTGAAGCAGATCGGCAAGGTCGCGCTCCTGAACGCGGCCGAGGAGGTCGAGCTCGCGATGCGCATCGAGGCCGGCCTGTTCGCCGAGGACAAGCTCGCCAACTCGACCGACCTCAGCCCGGAGCTCGTCCGCGAGCTGCGCTGGGTCGCGAAGGACGGCCAGCGCGCGAAGAGCCACCTGCTCGGAGCGAACCTCCGGCTCGTCGTCAGCCTCGCGAAGCGCTACACCGGTCGCGGGATGCAGTTCCTCGACCTCATCCAGGAGGGCAACCTGGGCCTCATCCGTGCGGTCGAGAAGTTCGACTACACCAAGGGCTTCAAGTTCTCGACCTACGCCACGTGGTGGATCCGCCAGGCGATCACCCGCGCGATGGCCGACCAGGCCCGCACCATCCGCATCCCGGTGCACATGGTCGAGGTCATCAACAAGCTGGCCCGCGTGCAGCGCCAGATGCTCCAGGACCTGGGCCGCGAGCCCACGCCCGAGGAGCTCTCGCGCGAGCTCGACATGACCCCCGAGAAGGTCATCGAGGTGCAGAAGTACGGGCGCGAGCCGATCTCGCTGCACACGCCCCTGGGCGAGGACGGCGACAGCGAGTTCGGCGACCTCATCGAGGACACCGAGGCGGTCGTCCCGGCCGACGCCGTGGGCTTCACCATGCTGCAGAAGCAGCTGGAGTCGCTGCTCGACTCGCTCTCGGAGCGCGAGGCCGGCGTGATCCGCATGCGCTTCGGCCTCGGCGACGGCATGCCGAAGACGCTCGACCAGATCGGCGACACCTTCGGCGTGACGCGCGAGCGCATCCGTCAGATCGAGTCCAAGACGATGGCCAAGCTCCGCCACCCGTCCCGCTCGCAGTCGCTCCGCGACTACCTCGAGTAGGCCGGTGATCCGCTACGCGCCGGCGGTCCTCCTCGGGAGGGCCGCCCGGTTCGCCGCGCGGGTCCGGAAGCCCGGCGGGGGATCCGCCGTGCCCGGACTCGTGGTGAACCGCGTCGCGCCCGGATTCCTGCCCGCGGTGCTCGACGGGTTCCGGGACGGCCTCGTGGTCGTCACGGGATCGGCGGGCAAGTCGACCACGACCAAGATGCTGGTCGCGGTGCTCCGCGCGCACGGGCTCCGGGTCTTCACCAACCCGTCGACGGCCAACATCGCCCAGGGGCTGACCTCCGCGCTCCTGGAGCGGGCGGACCTCCGCGGACGGATCGACGCCGACATCGCCGTCCTCGAGATGGACGAGGGTCACGGCGCGCGCCTCGCGCCCCGGATGCGCCCCCGCGTCGTCCTGCTGACGAACGTGGTGGTCGACCAGATCGACCGCTTCTTCGATCCGGCCATGGTCGCCCGGATGCTCGGCACCATCGCCTCCCGCGCGACCGGTCCCGTCGTGCTGAACGCCGACGACCGCCACGTCGCCGATGTCGCGACATCCCTCCCCGACGAGCGGATCCGCTGGTACGGCGTCTCCTCCTCCGTCCGCGACTCCGCGTCCGGCGGTCTCGGCTACGCCGCGGAGGCGGAGGCCGGGACCGACCGTGCCACCACCGTCGTCGAGAGCACGACGGGAGCGGTCGCGCGCATCGTCAGCGACGGCGACCCGCTCGAGGTCCGGCTCCCCGCGCGGGGCGTCCACTACGCGGTCGACGCCGCGGCGGCCGTCTCCACGGCCCGCGCCGTGCTCGCCGAGCGCTTCGACCCGGTCCTCGCCGCCTCCGCGCTCTCGAGCATCGACCCCGTCTTCGGGCGGGGCGAGATCGTCACCGTGCGCGGCCACGAGGTCGAGTTCGTCCTGGTTCAGAACCCGGCGAGCTACCGCCTGAACATCGCGGAGATCCCCGAGGGGACCGAGCAGATCATGCTCGCGATCGGCTCCGACGTCCGAGACCCCTCCTACTTCTGGCCCGTGGACACCTCCGTGCTCGGGCACGTCCGGGTCGTCTCGGGGTCGAAGGCGCGCGAGGCGGCGCTGCACCTGCGCTACGACGGCGTGCGCGTCGACTCCGTCGACGAGGACCTGGGTCGCGCGCTCGACGCGTTCCTCGCTCTGCCGACCCCCGCCTCCGGCCGGAAGACCATCGTCTTCTCGGCCGATTCGATGCGCCGCACCCGTGCGCACCTGCAGCTCATCACCAACCGCGAGGAGACCGCGTGACCACCCTCCGCATCGCCGTGCTCGCTCCCGACGTCCTGGACAGCAACGGCGACGCGGCGAACGCCCGGGTCCTCGCGGCTCGGGCGCGCTGGTCGGGCGTCGAGGCGGAGGTGGTGCCGCTGGCGACCGCCTCCGACGCCGAGGTCCGTCCGGACGTCCTGGTCGCCGGGACGGGAGCGGACGAGGACCTCCCGGGCGTCCTGGCACTCCTCCACGAGATCGCGCCGACGCTGCGGGCCTGGGTCGACCAGGGCACCCAGGTGGTCGCGGTCGGAGCCGGCTGGGAGATGCTGGCCGGTTCGATCAGCACGGCCGCGGGCGGCGCCCGGGGGATCGGGCTGTTCCCCGGAGACTCGGTCACGGGCGAGCGCGCGACCGACGACCTCCTCGTCGAGACGCCGGGCGGCGTCCTCGTCGGATTCGAGAACCACGAGCGCCGGATGACCGGGATCGCGCCCGAGGACGCGCTCGGCCGAGTGCTGCACGGCACCGGCGACGGCGCCGGCCACGAGGGCTACGCGGAGGGAGGCCTTCTGGGCACCCACCTGCACGGCCCCGTCCTCGCGAAGAACCCCTCGCTCGCGGACGCGATCCTGCGGCGCGCCCTCGGCGACGCCTACTCCCCGTCGGACGAGCGTCTCCGCCTGGTCGATGAAACGGCACGAGCCGCTCGCGATGTGATCGCGAAGCGGCTCGGCGTCGGTCGGTAGGGCGCTGACGCGCCGTCCGGGCTGATCGGGGACGCGCTAGGGGCGCTGCTCCTCGAAGAGTCGGGCGGACTCGTCGTGCCAGCTCTGGGCGATGCTGGAGAGCTTCTCCTGGTACTTCTTCCCGTGGTGCGCGCAGAACAGCAGTTCTCCGTTGTTCACGACCACTCGGATGTACGCCTGCGCACCGCAGCTGTCGCAGCGGTCGGCGGCGGAGAGCTGGTGGGCACCGGCGAGCTCGTCCACGCCGTTCTGGGTTGCTGTGGTCGACATGACTTGGCCTCCTGCACTCGTTCTTCGATCTCTGCTTAGTGGAACCCATCCAAGCACGCGATTGTTTCCGCACGGAGTCGATCGGTCGGCATTTCGCTCTGCGCGTAGGGGCCCCGCGCCGAGCGGCCATCGTGCTGTCGTCGGGTGCCGCGCCACCGCGGCCGGAGCGGTTCCCGAAAGTAGACTGGGCGGATGGCCTCCACCGACTACAACGCCCGCCACCTCTCCGTCCTCGAGGGTCTCGAGGCGGTCCGGAAGCGGCCCGGCATGTACATCGGATCGACCGACTCGCGCGGCCTCATGCACTGCCTCTGGGAGGTCATCGACAACTCCGTCGACGAGGCGCTGGCCGGGCACGGGACCGAGATCAGCGTGCTCCTGCACGCCGACGGCAGCGTCGAGGTGCGCGACCGCGCGCGCGGGATCCCGGTCGACATCGAGCCGAAGACGGGGCTCTCCGGAGTCGAGGTCGTGTTCACGAAGCTGCACGCGGGCGGCAAGTTCGGCTCCGGGTCCTACGCGGCGTCCGGCGGTCTGCACGGCGTCGGCGCCTCCGTGGTCAACGCGCTCTCGGAGCGCCTCGACGTCGAGGTCGACCGCAACGGCCGCACCTACCGGATGTCGTTCCACCGGGGGGAGCCCGGGCGCTTCGCCGACGCGGGCGAGCCCACCCCCGACGCTCCGTTCACGCCGTTCGAGAACGGGTCGGAGCTGACGGTCGTCGGGAAGGTCGCCAAGGGCGTCACCGGTACGCGCGTGCGCTACTGGGCCGACCGCCAGATCTTCACGAAGGGCGCCTCGTTCCAGACGGACGACCTGGTGACGCGCGCCCGGCAGACCGCGTTCCTCGTCCCCGGCCTGACGATCGACATCGTCGACGACCGGGCGGACGAGCGCCGCGCCGAGATGTTCCGCTACGACGGCGGCATCTCGGAGTTCGTCGAGTTCCTCGCCCCCGACGCCCCCGTGACCGAGGTGCTGCGCCTCACCGGCTCCGGCACCTTCACCGAGACCGTGCCGGTGCTGACCCCCGGCGGCGCCATGGTGCCCACCGAGGTGGAGCGCACCTGCGAGGTCGACATCGCCCTGCGCTGGGGCACCGGCTACGAGACGGTGATGCGCAGCTTCGTGAACATCATCTCGACGCCCAAGGGCGGGACGCACCAGACCGGCTTCGAGCAGGGCCTGCTGAAGCTGCTCCGCTCCCAGGTGGAGGCGAACGCCCGCCGCCTCAAGGTCGGCTCGGACAAGCTCGAGAAGGACGACGTCCTCGCCGGGCTCAGCGCCGTGCTGACCGTGCGGCTCCCTGAGCCGCAGTTCGAAGGCCAGACGAAGGAGGTGCTGGGCACGCCCGCGGTCCGCGCGATCGTCGCCTCCACCATCGCCTCGACGCTGGGCGTGGTGTTCTCCTCGACGCGCCGCGAGGACAAGGCGCAGACCTCCCAGCTCCTCGAGAAGGTCGTCGCCGAGATGAAGTCGCGGATCTCGGCCCGCGCGCACAAGGAGACGCAGCGCCGCAAGAACGCGCTGGAGTCCTCCTCCCTTCCGGCGAAGCTGGTCGACTGCCGCAGCAGCGACGTCGAGAACAGCGAGCTCTTCATCGTCGAGGGCGACTCCGCCCTCGGCACCGCCAAGCTCGCCCGCAACAGCGAGTACCAGGCCCTGCTGCCGATCCGGGGGAAGATCCTCAACACGCAGAAGGCGAGCATCGCCGACATGCTCTCGAACGCCGAGTGCGCCTCGATGATCCAGGTGATCGGAGCCGGCTCCGGCCGCTCCTTCGACCTCTCGGCCGCCCGCTACGGGAAGATCATCCTGATGAGCGACGCCGACGTCGACGGCGCCCACATCCGCACCCTGCTGCTCACGCTCTTCTTCCGCTACATGCGGCCGCTCGTCGAGGCGGGGCGCGTCTTCGCCGCCGTGCCTCCGCTGCACCGGCTCGTGGTGATGAACGCGGGGAAGAAGCCGAACGAGACGATCTACACCTACTCCGAGAAGGAGCTGCAGAGCGTGCTCGCGGCCCTCGGCAAGGCGGGCCGCCGTTACCAGGACCCGATCCAGCGCTACAAGGGGCTCGGCGAGATGGACGCGGACCAGCTGGCCACGACGACCATGGACCGCTCCCGCCGCACCCTCCGCCGGGTGCGGGTCGCCGACGCGGAGAACGCCGGCCGGGTGTTCGAGCTGCTGATGGGCAACGACGTGGCACCCCGCAAGGAGTTCATCGTCCGCGGGTCCGAGTCGCTGTCGCGGGACCGCATCGACGTCTGAGCCGCGGGGCTCAGAACACCTCGGGCGCCGCTCCGATCGTCGCGATCGGCGCCGCGAGCGCCACGCCGGAGCCGTCGCGCTTCATCCCGGAGTCGGGCAGCGCGGCGACCGAGCCGTCGGCCTCGAGCGCGTGCGCGGGACCGGGGCCGACCCACGCCACTCCGAGGGCGGTCTCGCCCTTGAGGAAGCGCTGCGCACGGACTCCGCCGGTGGCCCTGCCCTTGGCGGGGAACTCCGAGAACGGCGAGACCTTCGCACTGCCGGTGTCGGTCCCCGAGAGGGCCCAGCTGTCGACGGCGACCGTCGCGACGACGGCCTCGTCCCGGTCCTCGGCGGCGACGACGGCGAAGTGCACGACGTCGTCGGTCTCGGCCAGCTTGACCCCGGCCATCCCCGCGGCGGTCCGGCCCTGAGGGCGGACGGCGGACGCGGGGAAGCGCAGCAGCTGGGCCTCGCCGGTGACGAAGACCAGCTCGTCCTCCTCCGCCGACGCGGCCGCGCCCACGACGGCGTCCTTCGGCTTCAGGGCGATGAGCTCGATGTCCGGGCGGTTGGGCAGCTCGCCCGGCGCGACGCGCTTGACGACGCCCTGCTGGGTGCCGAGCGCGATCGGCCGCTCGTCGTCGAGGGCGACGAGCGCGAGCACCCGCTCGTCCTTCGCCAGGTGCGGGAGGTAGTCGCTCATGCGCACGCCCGCGCCCAGCTGCACCGAGGAGGAGGGGACGGCGGGCACGTCGACCGGCGAGAAGCGGAGGAGCCGACCGGCGCTGGTGACCGCGCCGATCTCCGTCCGGCTGGTCGTGTCGAGCACGCTGAGGACGGCGTCGTGCTTCGAGCGGCGCGTGGCGCGCTCGGGGTGGGGAGCGGCCTCGGGGTCGCGGTCGACCCGCACCATGCGGCCGGTGGTGCTCAGCAGCACCCGGCAGGGCACGTCCGCGATCTCGAGCACCGCGGCGGCCTTCCGCCCGGTGGTGGCGACGGAGGGACGCGCCTCGGTGAGCAGGGTGCGCCGCGGGGTCCCGAGGCGCTGGGCGACCTCGTCGAGCTCGTCCGAGACCAGCTCGTCGATCCGTGAGCGGCTGGCGAGGAGGGCCTCGAGCTCGGCGATCTCGGCGAGGAGGGTGTCGCGCTCGGTCTCGAGCTCGATGCGCGAGAACTTCGTGAGGCGGCGGAGCTGGAGCTCGAGGATGTAGTCGGCCTGCAGGGTGCTGAGGTCGAAGACCTCGATCAGCCGGGCCCGCGCCGCCGCGGTGTCGTCGCTCCCGCGGATCAGCTGGATGACCTCGTCGATGTCGAGGATCGCGATGAGCAGGCCCTCGACCAGGTGCAGCCGCTCCTGGCGCTTGCGCAGTCGGTAGCGGGTCCGCCGGGTGACGACCTGCACCCGGTGGCCGATGTAGACCTGCAGCAGCTCCTTCAGGCCGAGGGTGCGCGGGCCGCCGTCGACCAGCGCGACGTTGTTGATCGAGAACGCGTCCTCGAGGGGCGTGTAGCGGTAGAGCTGCTCGAGGACGGCCTCCGGGCTGAAGCCGGTCTTGATCCCGATGACGAGCCGGAGGCCGTTGTCCCGGTCCGTCAGGTCGGTGACGTCCGAGATGCCGCTGAGCTTCTTGTTCTGGACGCCGTCCTTGATCTTGTCGATGACCTTCTCGGCGCCGACGAGGTAGGGCAGCTCGGTGACGACCAGGCCGGACTTGCGCGCGGTGATGCTCTCGACCGAGACGCGCGCGCGGGTCTTGAAGCCGCCCCGGCCGGTCGCGTAAGCGTCGCGCACGCCGGCGAGGCCGACGATCGTGCCACCGCTCGGGAAGTCCGGTCCGGGGACGAACGACATCAGGTCGTCCAGGGACGCGTCGGGATGGGCGATCAGGTGCCGGGCCGCCCCGATCACCTCCACGAGGTTGTGGGGCGCCATGTTCGTCGCCATGCCGACGGCGATGCCGCTGGCCCCGTTGACCAGCAGGTTCGGGAACGCGGAGGGGAGGACCTCGGGCTGGTCGTGCGAGTTGTCGTAGTTCGGGACGAAGTCGACGACGTCCTCGCCGAGGTGCTCGGTCATGGCCGTGGCGGCCGGGGCGAGGCGGGCCTCGGTGTAGCGGGCCGCGGCCGGGCCGTCGTCGAGGGAGCCGAAGTTGCCGTGCCCGTCGACGAGGGCGACCCTCATCGTGAACGGCTGGGCGAGGCGGACGAGGGAGTCGTAGATCGAGGCGTCGCCGTGCGGGTGCAGCTTGCCCATCACCTCGCCGACCACGCGGGCCGACTTCACGTGGCCGTGATCGGGCCGCAGCCCCATCTCGCTCATCATGTAGAGGATCCGGCGCTGCACCGGCTTGAGGCCGTCGCGGGCGTCGGGCAGGGCCCGCGAGTAGATGACCGAGTACGCGTACTCGAGGAAGGACCCCTCCATCTCGGCCGAGACGTCGACGTCCTCGATGCGCTCGGTGAGCGAGGATCCGGAGGAGGGGGCTGCAGCGTTCATGACTCGATTCGGTGGCGGGCGCGGGGCGGCGGCGGGGGACTGCACCGCCCTGCGGCGCTCGACGGGACGGGCGGAGCGGAGACGGCGCCTCGCGGACGGGACCGGCCCTCCCGTTCACGCGGACGCTCCGCTGCACCGGCCCGGCGGGGACGGCGGCGCTGTGCGAAACTGGGCGCGATGACCCACATGCTACCGCCAGCCCCCGACGGGCGGCGGAGCCTCGCCGACGTCCTGCCGGGCGCCCTCGACGCGCTCCTGGGCCGCCCCGGCCTCTTCGGCTCGCCCCGCGTCGAGCGGATCGTGGTCGTCCTCGTCGACGGCCTGGGTGCCGCGAACCTCCGCCAGCGCGGGGGCCACTCGCGCACGCTCGCTCCGGCCCTCAACCGCGGCACCACGCTCGTCTCGGGCTTCCCGACGACCACCGCGGCGGCCCTGGCGAGCCTGACGACGGGCCTGCGCCCGGGCGGGCACGGGATGGTCGGCTACCGCGTGCTCGACCGCGCCTCCGACCGCCTGGTCAACCAGCTCTCCGGCTGGGACGAGGGCATGGTGCCCGAGACGTGGCAGCCCCACCCCACGGTCTTCGAGCAGGCCTCGGCCGCCGGTGTCCGGGCCGGAGTGATCGGCCCCGCGCGGTACGCCCGCTCCGGTCTCACGCGGGCGATCCTGCGCGGCGCCGAGTACCACTCCGCCGGCGGCGTCGCCGAGCGCTTCACGGCGGCGCGCGCCCTGCTCGACGAGGGCGGCCGGCAGCTCGTGTACCTCTACGTCCCCGAGCTCGACCAGGCGGCGCACGCGCGCGGCTGGGAGTCGCCGGAGTGGACGGCAGCGCTCGAGCTCCTGGACGGGGAGGTCGGCGGAGCGGTCCGCGGGCTCTCCGCCCGCGAGAGCGTGCTGGTCACCGCCGACCACGGCATCGTGGACGTCCCGGCGTCCTCGCACGTGCTCGTCGAGCAGGGACCGCTGCTCGAGGGCGTCCGGCACCTCGGCGGAGAGCCCCGCTGCCTGCAGCTGCACCTCGAGCCGGGTGTGGACCCCGACGAGGTGGCGCGGCGCTGGATCGAGGCGGAGGGCGCACGCGCCTGGATCGCGACGCGCGACGAGGTCGCCGTGAGCGGCTGGTTCGGCGAGGTCTCTCCGGCGGCGGCCGAGCGGATGGGCGACGTGTTCGTCGCGGCGCGGAGGACCATCGCCTACTACGCGGCGGACGACTCCTCCGGCCGCTCCATGATCGGGCAGCACGGGTCGCTCACGCCGGAGGAGACGCAGGTGCCGCTCCTCCGCTTCGGCGCGCTGGCCTGAGCCGGGCCGAGGGGACGGGGGCACCGTCCACCCCGGCGGAGCCGCGCCGGCGGAGGGTCAGTCGTCGCTGCGCGCTCCGAAGACGATCTCGTCCCAGCTCGGCATCGACGCCCGCCCCCTGCGGAGGCTCCCGCGCACGCCCGACGGCTGCTCGGGGACCGGGGGAGCGGTGCGCGGCGGCTCCGGTGCCTTCTCGACGGGAGGAGCGGCCTCGGCCTCGGGCTCCGGCTCCTCGCGGACGCGGAGGCTCGAGGCGTGATCGCGCTCGCCCCGGCGCCGCCGCAGGGCGTCGAGGAGGTCGGCGGTGTCGTTGAGGTTGCGCTCGCGCTGTTCCGTCGTGCTCGTGACGGGGCGGGGGAGCGTCGAGATCGGGCGCGGGGTCTCGGAGAGGGCCGGCTGCGGCTCCGTGTCGGAGGGGCGGACGGCGGCCGGTCGGGCGTGCGGCATCGCGGCGGGGCGGCCTGCCGTGGGGTGGTCGGCCCGGGCGGAGCGGGTCGGCGCCTCCGCGGACTCCGGGTCGAAGCGCGTGGCGAGCTCGTCGACGGCGGCGGGGATGACGGCGCGCAGGCGCGGGATGAGGGTCGGCCGGATCTCGCCCTGCTGCGAGAGCGTGATCGCCTCGGAGGTCAGCGGCGACAGCAGCGCCTTCCGCGGGTCGAAGCGCCAGCGGGCGTCGTGGTCGATCTCGTCCGAGCGGAAGAGGAGCTTGACGACCCAGCCCTCCTCCTCCTTCCAGCTCGACCACTGCTCGCCCTCGGCGCCGAGCGACGCGAGGCGGTCGCGGATGACGTCGCCGAAGGGCGTGCCCTCCTCGAGGGGATCGGGGTCGGTGGTCGTGTAGACGCGCACGGCGAGGGCGGACGCGACGATGTGCTCGCGCTCGGCCGTGACGGGTCCCTCGAAGCGCTGGACGTAGCCCAGGTCGGCGCCCGTGAGCTCGGCGACCTCCTCGGCGGAGAGCCCGGAGCGGATGTGGGCCTGGATCTCGCGGGGGGAGACGCGCTTCTCGCGCGGCGGGAGGGTGTGGACCCGCGGCCGCAGCTGGCTCTGCAGCGTCTCGTCGATGCGGACCGAGAAGCGCTCGCCGCCCTCGGACACGAGGACGAGCGATCCGCCCTCGACGCCGATCACCTTCAGTTCCATCATCGTGGGGACCCTCCTTCTGGACGCGGACCGGGCAAGGATGCCACGCGCCCGGGCGATCGGCCGGGAATACCCCGGGCGGGTCGAAAGTTGGTGCGGAAGGAGGCGGGGCGAGCGGGTGTCAAGAGCCGTTCGAGGTGGTTTGCGAATCGATGCGTCGTGATGCACACTGACCCCGCCGATTTGTTGAACAGCAGAAATAAGAAGTGGATGGGAATGGCTACGGACTACGACGCCCCCCGCAAGACCGATGACGACTCCGAGTCGATCGAGGCCCTGAAGGAGCGAGTCCCCGACAAGATGTCCGGAGTCGTCGACGTCGATGACGCCGACAACCCGGGCGGATTCGAACTGCCCGGTGCCGATCTGTCCGACCTCGATCTGGACGTCGTGGTCCTTCCGCCCCAGGCGGACGAGTTCACGTGCGTGAGCTGCTTCCTCGTGAAGCACCGCTCGCAGATCGACCACGAGGAGAAGCTCGGACCGATCTGCCTGGAGTGCGCCGCTTAAGCGCCTCCCGGCTCCGAAGGACGACCGCTCCGTCGCCGTGATCCCCGGATCGCGGCGACGATGTCGTCCGGGCGGCGAGTGGAGACCAGCCAGTACGGCGTCGGGTCGGCCGGATCCTCGATCGGGACCCGCACCACCTCCTTCACCCAGCCGCGGATGACCAGGTACGCCCGCGCGTCCAGGCGCGTCCCACGCTCGGCGAACGCCTGGTCCCCCGAGTAGGAGGACGGCTCGCCCACGAGGTCCAGCGGGATGTGCGCGCGGCCGGCGCGCAGCTCCCCCTCCGCCACCTCGATCACGGGGGAGAGGGCCAGCAGCGACAGCACGCAGCCCGCGTACAGCACGACTGCGACGATCACCCCCACCGCGAAGTCGATGGGCGCGAACACCAGGATGCTGGCGGGGATCACGAGGGCGGTGGCGACGAAGAGCCAGGGCGCGGGCCACAGCCTCTCTCGGTAGGACGGCATGACCCTATTGGATCAGACGTTTGGTCTACCCTCGTCACGTGCCTGCAACCGTCGACGTCCCGATCACCGCGGACCGGCTCCCCTCCTACGCCCGTCCGGGCGACGCGGGAGCCGATCTCCACTCGACGGAGGACGTGGTGCTCGCCCCCGGTGAGCGCGCCTCCGTCGGCACAGGGGTGGCCGTCGCCCTCCCGGAGGGCCACGCCGGCTTCGTCGTCCCCCGCAGCGGGCTGGCCTTCAGGCACGGCATCACCGTCGTCAACGCCCCCGGAACGATCGACGCGGGCTACCGCGGCGAGATCCGGGTGGCGCTGCTCAACACCGACAGCCGCGAGACGTACCGCGTCTCGGCGGGGGACCGGATCGCGCAGCTCGTGATCGTCCCCGTCGTCCAGGCGAGGTTCACGGCCGTCGACGAGCTTCCCGAGTCGGTCCGCGGCACGGGCGGCTTCGGATCCACCGGGTACGCCGCCGGCGCCCAGGAGACCAGAATCCACGAGGAGAGCGCATGAGCGACATCCAGTCCACGACCGGCGAGGCCGCCGAGCCCGTCCAGCAGGACTTCGAGAAGTCGGCGCCGGAGGACCGCGCGGAGGCCGGGCCCCTGGACGAGCGCGAGGCCAACCCGGTCCGCCCCTACATCGACCTCGGCGGGGTGAAGGTGCTTCCCCGCGAGGGCATGCACATCCGCCTCGAGGTCGAGGAGGGGACCAAGCGCGTCATCGCCGTCGGCCTCGACTACGCAGGGTCGACGCTGCAGGTGCAGCCCTTCTCCGCGCCGCGCTCCTCGGGCCTCTGGCACGAGATCCGCGGCCAGATCGCCGAGCAGATCGGCCGTCAGGGCGGATCGACGACGGAGCGCGACGGCGTCTTCGGTCCGGAGCTCGTCGCCGAGCTCCCGATCGCCGGCGGCCAGACCCGCGTCGCCCGGTTCGTCGGCGTCGACGGTCCGCGCTGGTTCCTCCGCGGCGTGATCGCCGGAGCCGGAGCCGTCGACGAGCAGGCGGCCGCCTCGGTCGAGGAGCTCTTCCGCAGCATCGTCGTGGTCCGCGGCAGCGGCCCGATGCCTCCGCGCGACCTGATCCCGCTGAAGGTGCCGACCGGCAGCCAGACCCAGCAGAGCGCGAGCTGACCGGCATGGAGCCGGTGCGGCCCGAGGACCCGGCCCGATCGGAGGAGCCGGTCCGGCCCGAGGTCGGCGACGCGATCGCGCAGGCCGCCCGCCGCTCGGGGCTCGGCGCGGTCGCCGACGGCGAGCCGTTCGACGGGAAGGCGCTGCTGCGCACCATGGGCGGCGTCCGGGGGATCCTCGAGGCCGTCGTGCCCGGCATCGCCTTCGTCCTGCTCTACACGGTCACCTCGGAGCTGGTGCTCTCGCTGGTCGCATCCGTCGGGCTCGCCGTGGCGTTCACGGTGGCGCGGGTGCTCGGCCGGACGCCGGTGATCCAGGCCGTCGGCGGACTGCTCGCCGTGGTGGTCTCGGCCGCACTGGCGCTGTTCACCGGGCGGGGCGTCGACAACTTCGCCCTGGGGCTGCTCACCAACCTCGTCTACGGGCTCGTCTTCCTCCTCTCCGTCCTCGTGCGCTGGCCCCTGATCGGCGTCGCCGCCGGCTTCCTGATGGGGGACGGCACCGCCTGGCGATCCGATCGGCGCAAGCGCCGCCTCTTCGGCGCCCTGACCCTCGCGTGGGCGGGGCTCTTCCTCCTGCGCCTGGCCGTGCAGTACCCGCTGTTCCTCGCCGAGGACACCACGGCGCTGGGCATCTGGAAGCTGGCGCTGGGCCTGCCCCTGTACGCGCCGCTGCTGGTGCTCACCGTGCTCGCCGTCCGGGCCGAGTACCGCGGAGCCGGCGAGCGCGCCGATGCGGGCGATGCTCCGGATCGTGCATAGAATTGTCTCGACGTCGAGATAAATAGCGCTCGCCTCCCCGCACCGTCGCGGCGAGGTCGACCGGGCGCCTCGGCGTCGAGGAGTTAGGTCCTCCTTGGTGGCAGGCCGCTGTGCGCGGTCGTCAAGATGAGGACGGAGAGCGGCTCCGCCCGTCGGCGGACGCTGCAGTCAGCGAAGGAGAGGGCGACGTGTCCGCGGTAGACAGCTTTGGATCGAAAGACACCCTGAAGGTCGGCTCGACCGACTACGAGGTGTTCCGCATCGACCGGGTCCCCGGTCACGAGAAGCTCCCGTTCAGCCTCAAGGTGCTGCTCGAGAACCTCCTCCGCACGGAGGACGGCGCGAACATCACCGCCGACCACATCCGCGCCCTCGGCGAGTGGGTCCCGGAGTCGGAGCCCGACACCGAGATCCAGTTCACGCCGGCCCGCGTGGTCATGCAGGACTTCACCGGCGTGCCCTGCATCGTCGACCTCGCCACCATGCGCGAGGCCGTCGCTGCCCTGGGCGGCGACGCGAACCGGATCAACCCGCTCGCGCCCGCCGAGATGGTCATCGACCACTCCGTCATCGCCGACCTCTTCGGCACCGAGGACGCGCTCGAGCGCAACGTCGAGCTCGAGTACGAGCGCAACGGCGAGCGGTACCAGTTCCTCCGCTGGGGCCAGACCGCCTTCGACGACTTCAAGGTCGTCCCGCCCGGAACCGGCATCGTGCACCAGGTCAACATCGAGTACCTGGCCCGCGTCACCATGACCCGCGAGGTGGGCGGCGCGCTGCGCGCCTACCCCGACACCTGCGTCGGCACCGACTCGCACACGACGATGGTCAACGGCCTCGGCGTGCTCGGCTGGGGCGTCGGCGGCATCGAAGCCGAGGCCGCGATGCTCGGCCAGCCCGTCTCGATGCTCATCCCGAAGGTCGTCGGCTTCAAGCTCACCGGCTCGATCCCGACCGGCGTGACCGCGACGGACGTCGTGCTCACCATCACGCAGATGCTGCGCAAGCACGGCGTGGTCGGCAAGTTCGTCGAGTTCTACGGGGCCGGCGTCGCCGCGGTGCCGCTCGCCAACCGCGCCACCATCGGCAACATGAGCCCCGAGTTCGGCTCCACCGCCGCGATGTTCCCCATCGACGACGTGACCCTCGACTACCTGCGCCTCACCGGCCGCAGCGACGAGCAGATCGCCCTCGTCGAGCAGTACTCCAAGCTGCAGAAGCTCTGGCACGACCCCGCGGTCGAGCCGGTCTTCAGCGAGTACCTCGAGCTCGACCTCGGCACCGTCGTCCCCTCGATCGCCGGCCCGAAGCGCCCGCAGGACCGGATCGAGCTCTCGTCCGCCAAGACGCAGTTCGAGTCGGACCTCACCAACTACGCGGACGTCTCGCACGACATCGTCGACCTGACCATCGCGGAGTCGTTCCCCGCCTCCGACCCCGGAGAGCTGCAGCCGCAGGACGAGCACAGCAGCCACGAGCACACCCACCGCTCGCACGCGCCGGCGACCGCCTCCAAGCCGACCACGGTCGAGCTCGGCGAGGGCGGGACCTTCACGATCGATCACGGCGCCGTCGCGATCGCGGCGATCACCTCGTGCACCAACACGTCGAACCCGTCCGTCATGCTCGCGGCCGGCCTGCTGGCCCGCAACGCGGCGCAGAAGGGTCTGAAGGCCAAGCCGTGGGTCAAGACCACGCTGGCGCCCGGATCGAAGGTCGTCACCGACTACTACGAGAAGGCCGGCCTGACCGAGTCGCTCGAAGCGCTCGGCTTCTACACGGTCGGCTACGGCTGCACGACCTGCATCGGCAACTCCGGCCCGCTGCTCGAGGAGATCTCGGCCGCGGTGCAGGACAACGACCTCGCCGTGACCGCCGTGCTCTCGGGCAACCGCAACTTCGAGGGCCGCATCAACCCGGACGTGAAGATGAACTACCTGGCGAGCCCCCCGCTCGTCATCGCCTACGCGCTCGCCGGCTCGATGAACTTCGACTTCGAGGTCGACGCGCTCGGCACCGACTCCGACGGCAATGACGTGTTCCTCAAGGACATCTGGCCCGACGCGGCCGAGGTGCAGGCGACGATCGACTCGTCGATCGACAAGTCGATGTTCGACACGCAGTACGCGGGCGTGTTCGACGGTGACGAGCGCTGGCGCGCGCTGCAGACCCCCGAGGGCTCGATCTTCGAGTGGGACGAGTCGTCGACCTACGTGCGGAAGCCCCCGTACTTCGACGGCATGACGATGGAGACGACCCCGGTCACCGACATCGCCGGTGCCCGCGTGCTCGCCAAGCTCGGCGACTCCGTCACGACCGACCACATCAGCCCCGCCGGCTCGATCAAGGCCGACAGCCCCGCCGGCCGCTACCTCGACGAGCACGGCATCGACCGCAAGGACTACAACTCCTACGGCTCGCGCCGCGGCAACCACGAGGTGATGATCCGCGGCACGTTCGCGAACATCCGCCTGCGCAACCAGCTGCTCGACGGCGTGGAGGGCGGTTACACCCGCGACTTCACTCAGCCGGACGCCCCGCAGTCGTTCATCTACGACGCGTCGCAGAACTACCAGGCCGAGGGCACCCCGCTCGTCATCCTGGGCGGCAAGGAGTACGGCTCCGGCTCGTCGCGCGACTGGGCGGCCAAGGGCACGAGCCTGCTGGGCGTCAAGGCGGTCATCGTCGAGAGCTTCGAGCGGATCCACCGCTCGAACCTCATCGGCATGGGCGTCGTCCCGCTGCAGTTCCCCGCGGGCGAGAGCTGGGAGTCGCTGGGCCTGGACGGCACCGAGTCGATCAGCATCTCGGGCATCGAGGAGCTGAACGAGGGCGTCACCCCCAAGACGGTCCACGTCGTCGCCGAGCCGACCGAGCACTCGGCCGAGGGCAAGCGGACCGTCGAGTTCGACGCGGTCGTCCGCATCGACACCCCCGGTGAGGCGGACTACTACCGCAACGGCGGCATCCTGCAGTACGTGCTGCGCTCGCTCGTCTAGATCAGCCGCAGAGCGTGTGCGCCTTCCCTGCGGGGGAGGCGCACACGCGTTCCCGGGGGCCCCGTGCGTAGACTCGGGAGACGTCCCCACCTCGCTCACGACCCCGGAAGGCGGCGCGCATGGCTGTTCTCGAGACCATCGGCGGTCCTCGCGATCTCGATCGCCTGACCGCGGCCGAGCTCGAGACGCTGGCGCAGGAGATCCGCGACTTCCTCGTGCGCGAGGTCTCGAAGACCGGAGGCCACCTGGGGCCGAACCTCGGCGTCGTCGAGACGACCATCGCGATCCACCGGGTCTTCGACTCGCCGCACGACGCGATCGTGTTCGACACCGGCCACCAGTCCTACGTCCACAAGCTGCTCACCGGTCGCCAGGACTTCTCGAAGCTCCGGCAGCGCGGCGGCCTCGCCGGCTACCCGCAGCGGAGGGAGTCGCCGCACGACATCGTCGAGAGCTCGCACGCCTCCAGCTCGCTGTCCTGGGCGGACGGCATCTCCCGCGCCTTCACGATGACCGGTCAGACCGACCGCCACGTCGTCGCGGTCGTGGGTGACGGCGCCCTCACCGGCGGCATGACCTGGGAGGCGCTGAACAACATCAGCGACGACAACTCCCGCGGGCTGGTCATCGTGGTCAACGACAACGGGCGCTCCTACGCCCCGACCATCGGCGGCATGGCCCGCTTCCTCAACGGCGTCCGCACGCGGCCGACCTACCGCACGATGCACCGCGGCTCCCGGGCCGTCTCGGAGCGGCTGGGCGGCCCCGCCGCCGCCGTCTACCGCGGCGTGCGCGGCGGGCTCCACGGCTTCCTCAGCCGCTTCATCAACAACGAGGCGCTCTACTCCAACCTCGACATCAAGTACCTGGGGCCGATCGACGGACACGACCTGACGGCGATGGAGGAGGCCCTCCAGCAGGCGAAGGACTACGGCCAGCCGGTCATCGTCCACGCGATCACCCAGAAGGGCAAGGGCTTCGGTCCGGCCGTGCACGACCTCGCCGACCAGTTCCACGCCGTCGGGCAGATCGACCCCGAGACGGGCGAGCCGCTGAGCGCGGCCGGGGCCCGATCGTGGACCTCGGTGTTCGCCGAGGAGATCGTCACCCTGGCCGACGAGGACCCGACGATCGTCGGCATCACGGCCGCCATGCTCCGGCCCGTCGGTCTCGACCGCCTCGCGGAGAAGTACCCGGAGCGCGTCTTCGACGTCGGCATCGCGGAGCAGCACGCCGTGACCTCGGCCGCCGGTCTCGCCTTCGGCGGGCTGCATCCGGTCGTCGCGCTGTACGCCACCTTCGTGAACCGCGCCTTCGACCAGGTGCTGATGGACGTCGCACTGCACCGCGCGGGCGTCACCTTCGTACTGGACCGCGCCGGAGTCACCGGGCCCGACGGTCCGAGCCACCACGGCATGTGGGATCTGGCGATCCTGCAGGTCGTCCCGAACATCCGCCTCGCCGCTCCGCGAGACTCCGTGCGTCTGCGCGAGGAGCTGCGCGAGGCCGTGGGCGTCACCGACGCGCCGACCGTGGTGCGCTTCTCGAAGGGGAGCGTCGGCGACGAGATCGACGCCGTCGAGCGCCTCGGCGACGGAGTCGACGTGCTCGCCCGCGCCGAGCGCAAGGACGTGCTGCTGGTCACGGTCGGGCCGATGGCCGCGATGGGTCTCGAGGTCGCTCAGCGGCTCGCGGCCCAGGGCATCGGAGCCACCGTCGTCGACCCCCGCTGGGTCGTGCCCGTGCCCACCAGCATCATCGAGCTCGCCCGCGAGCACCGCATCGTCGTCTCGATCGAGGACGGGGTGCGCGTCGGCGGGATCGGCACGCGCATCCGCCAGGACCTGCGCGAGGCCGGCGTGGACACCGCGGTGACAGAGCTCGGGCTGCCCGACCAGTTCCTCGACCACGCGAAGCGCGAGGAGATCCTCGAGGACGTCGGGCTCACTCCCCAGCACATCGCCCGCGACGTCGTCGCGCAGGTGCTGGGCAGCAAGATCCCGGTCGCCCGTCCGCTCCCGGACGAGGTCGAGGCCCGGGACGACGCCCGCAGCGACTGATCGTCCGTCGGGACCCGTCCCGCAGGCGACGCGCGGAAGGGGCGCCGGATCAGATCCGGCGCCCCTTCCGCGTCACTGCACTCCGCGTCAGTCGACGCCGCGGATCGCGGGGTGGTGGAACGTGTCCCCGAACGCCCGCTCGCTCGCGCCGACCCGGTCGAGGTAGGGCGTGAGCCCGCCCATCTGGAACGGGTAGCCCGCGCCGAGGATCAGGCAGAGGTCGATGTCCTCCGCGGCGTGCACGACGTCGTCGTCCAGCATCCGCTTGACCTCGTCCGCGAGACCCGTCTCGACGCGCAGCCGCAGCTGCTCGGCCGTCATCGGCTCCGTGCCCCCGGCGACGATCGCGACCGCGCGCTTGTCGACGCCCTTCACACGCCCCTTCGCGTCGCGCTCGAAGACGTGGCCGAGCTCGGCGAGGCGGTGCAGGTTGGGGCTGTCGAAGAAGCGGTCGGGGAACGCGGCGTGGTGGGTGTCGAGCACGTGCGCGCCGACCTTGAGGCCCACCAGCTCGAGCAGCTCGAACGGGGTCATCGGCAGGCCGAACGGAGCCAGCGACTGCTCGACGACCTCGAAGGGAGTGCCCGTGTCGACCGCGTGCATCGCCTCGCCCAGGACCTTCGCCAGCACGCGGTTCACCACGAAGCCCGGGGTGTCGCGCGTGATGACGGCGTTCTTCTTGAGCTTCGCGGCGGTGACCATCGCCGTCGAGAGGGTCTCGTCGTCGGTGTGCGGCGTCCGGACCACCTCGATCAGCGGCATGACCGCGACCGGGTTGAAGAAGTGGAAGCCGACGAGGCGCTCGGGGTGCTCCAGCCGCTCGCCGATGCGCTCGACGGAGAGGGACGAGGTGTTGGTCGCGAGCACCGCCGTGGGCGAGACGTAGCGCTCGATGTCGGCGAAGACCTCCTGCTTCACCGACAGCTCCTCGATGACCGCCTCGATCACCCAGTCGGCGTCGGCGAAGTCGGAGCGATCGGTCGTGCCGGTGATCAGCGCCCGGAGGCGGTTCGCGTCGTCGGGAGAGACGCGCCCCTTCGCCAGCAGCGCATCGATCTCGGCGCGGATGCCCGCGACGCCCTTGTCGACCCGCTCCTGGTCGAGGTCGGTGATGACCACCGGCACCTGGAGGCGGCGGAGGAAGAGCAGCGCGAACTGCGAGGCCATGAGGCCCGCGCCGACGACCCCGACCTTGGTGACGGGCTTGGCCAGCGCCCTGTCGGGCGCTCCCGCGGGACGCTTGGCGCGCTTCTGCACCAGATCGAACGCGTAGATGCTCGCGCGGAACTGGTCGCCCGAGATCAGGTCGGCCAGCGCCTCGTCCTCGGCGGCGAAGCCCTCCTCGCGGGTGGTGTTCTTCGCGGCCTTGAGAAGCTCCAGCGCGCGGTACGGAGACGCCGCGACCGTGCCGATCCGCGACTCCAGCTGCTTGCGAGCGATCGAGATCGCGACGTCCCACTTGACCAGCCGCTCCAGCTTGCCGGGTGCGTTCGGCCGCTCCACCTTCACGGAGCCGCCGATCACGCCGTCGGCCCAGCGGAGCGAGTCCTCGAGGAAGGCCGCGGGCGGGAAGATCGCGTCGGCGATGCCGAGGTCGAACACCTCCTGGCCCTTGAGCGTGCGGTTGTTCTTGAGCGGGTTCTCGACCACGACCTTGAGGGCGTTCTCGATGCCGATCAGGTTCGGCAGGAGCCACGCGCCGCCCCAGCCGGGGATGATGCCGAGGAAGACCTCGGGGAGCCCGAGCGCGGGGATGGAGGAGTCGACCGTGCGGTAGTCGGCGTTCAGGCCGATCTCGGTGCCGCCGCCCAGGGCGAGGCCGTTGATGAAGGCGAAGGACGGCACGCCCAGCTCGGCCAGCATCCCCAGCGTGCGGTGGCCCAGGCGCGCCAGCTGGCGGCCGAGCTCACGGCTCGGGATGGCCCCGACCTTGCTGAGGTCGGCTCCCGCGGCGAGGATGAACGGCTTGCCGGTGATGCCGACCGCCTGGATCTCGCCGCGCGAGGCGCGCTCCTTCTGCGCCAGGAGGACGTCCACCAGCTCGAAGAGCGACGCCGGTCCGAAGGTGTTGGGGCGGGTGTGGTCGCGGTCGTTGTCGAGCGTGATCAGGGCGAGCGTGCGGCCGCTGGGCAGCGGCACGTCGCGGACGTAGGAGTGGGTGACGACCTCGCCCTCGGCGAGGTCCACGAGGTTCTCGAATCCGTCGAGCATGGGTCAGCGTCCCTTCCGTCGTCCGCGCTTGCCGTCGTAGTGCGGGTTCTCCCAGATCACCGTGCCGCCCTGGCCGAGGCCGACGCAGAGGGCCGTCACGCCGTAGCGGACCTCGGGGTGCGACTCGAACTGCCGGGCCAGCTGGATCATCAGCCGGACCCCGGAGGAGGCGAGCGGGTGGCCGATCGCGATCGCTCCGCCGTACTCGTTGACGCGCGGGTCGTCGTCGTCGAGGCCGAAGTGGTCGAGGAAGGAGAGCACCTGCACGGCGAACGCCTCGTTGAGCTCGAAGAGCCCGATGTCCTCGATGCCCAGGCCCGCCTTGCGGAGCGCCTTCTCGGTCGAGGGGACCGGGCCGATGCCCATGATCTCGGGCTCGACGCCGGCGTACGCGAAGCTCACCATCCGCATCTTCGCGGACAGGCCCAGCTCCTGTGCGGCCTCGGCGCTGGCCAGGAGCGACACCGTCGCTCCGTCGTTGAGCCCGGAGGAGTTGCCCGCGGTCACCCGGCCGTGGGGGCGGAACGGGGTCCGCAGGCCCGCGAGGCCCTCGAGGGTCGTCTCGGGGCGCGGTGCCTCATCGGCGGTCGCGAGGCTCCAGCCCGCGGCGCTGCGCGTGGCGACGGGGACGAGGTCCGGCTGGATGCTGCCGGCGGCGTACGCGGCGGCGAGCTTCTGCTGGCTCCGCAGGGCGTAGTGGTCGGCGCGCTCCTTCGTCAGGTGCGGGAAGCGGTCGTGGATCCGCTCCGCCGTGCGGCCCATGTTGAGCGCGTCCTCGCCGACGAGGCGCTCGGAGAGGAAGCGCGGGTTGGGGTCGGCGCCGAAGCCCATCGGGTGCCGGCCCATGTGCTCCACGCCGCCGGCGAGGACCACGTCGTAGGCGCCGAACGCGATGCCGCCCGCGGTCGCGGTGACCGAGGTCATCGCTCCGGCGCACATGCGGTCGATGGCGAAGCCGGGCACCGACTTCGGCAGCCCGGCGAGCAGCGCCGCCGTGCGGCCGAGGGTCAGGCCCTGGTCGCCCTGCTGGGTGGTGGCGGCGATCGCCACCTCGTCCACCCGCTCCTTCGGCAGCGCGCCGTTGCGCTCCAGCAGACCGATCATCGCCTTGACGACGAGGTCGTCGGCTCGGGTCCGCCAGTACATGCCCTTCTCGCCGGCACGGCCGAACGGAGTACGGACTCCGTCGACGAACACGACTTCGGATCTCTCGGCCACAATGCCTCCCAGGAACTCACGGTCGCCGTCGATCGTAGGAACCGGCACCGCGCAGCCGGAATCCTTTGCCGCTTCCTACGAAGGGGTTTCGGTGCCCTCGGCCGGCGCTTGGGCCGCTTCGACAAACGCGGTGGCGATCGAGCCCGATGTGGCCTCGACCTGCCAGGCGCGGGCGCCGGCGCGGGTGAGCTCCGCGGCGACCGACTCCGCGGTCAGCGGCTCGGGCGGGTTCCAGGCCACCCGGCGCAGCAGCTCCGGCGTGAGCAGGTTCTCGACCGGGAGCGAGAGCAGCTCCGCGATCTCGGTGACCACGGCGCGTCCCGCCTTCAGGCGCGCGTCGGCGGCCGGGTTGCGATCGCCCCACGCGCGCGGAGGGGGGAGCGTGTCGGCGGCCGGGCGGGTCGGGCTCGGCAGGTCCTCGGTCGTCGTCCCGCGCTCGATCGCGGCCCACCAGCGCTCGACCTCGCCGCGGCTGGCGCGGCCGGTGAAATCGCGGCGGCCCGAGAGCTGGCCGATGCTGGTCGGGATGTTGCGGGCGACCGCGATGATCGAGGAGTCGGGGATCAGGCGGCCGGGAGCGATGTCGCGCTCGCGGGCGAACGCGTCCCGGGCCAGCCAGAGCTCGCGCGCCACGGCGAGGGGGCGCGGGCCGCGGAGCGAGTGCATGCCGGAGAGGCGGCGCCACGGGTCCGGCGGGACCGCCTTCGGAGCGCGCGCGAGCGTCGCCTCGAACTCCTCGCGGGCGATGCGCGTCTTCCGCGCGGCGATGAGCATCTCCTCCATGCGGTCGCGGAGGTCGACGAGGAGCTCCACGTCCTTCGCGGCGTAGACGAGCCAGCTCTGGGGGAGGGGGCGGGTCGACCAGTCGGCGGCCGAGTGCTCCTTGGCCAGGTGGATGCCGAGGAGGTCCTCGACGACGGCGCCGAGGCCCACCTTGGGCAGTCCGAGGAGCCGGGCGGCGAGCTCGGTGTCGAAGATCCGCACCGGGTCCAGGCCCACCTCGCGCAGGCAGGCGAGATCCTGGCTGGCGGCGTGGAGGACCCACTCCTCCTGGCCGATGACCGCCTGCAGGGCGTCCATCCGGCCGATGGCGGGGGGATCGAAGAGGAACGCGCCGGCGCCGCGCCGGTAGACCTGGATCAGGTACGCGCGCTGCGAGTAGGTGAAGCCGGAGGCGCGCTCGGCGTCGACGGCGACGGGGCCCTCGCCGGCGGCGAGGGCGTCGACCGCGGCGAGGAACTCGTCGGGCGTGGAGAGGACACGGTAATCAGTCACGGTTGTTCCGTCGGAAGGCGAGCGGGGTCACACCGTCGCTCGATACGGGCGGGAGACCCGCGAGCATGCACAACAGCTCCCCCCACCCTTCCACGTGAGCGGCGAGCTGCGCATCATCCGGGCTCCAGGAGGCGCGGATCTCGATCTGCGCACCGTCGCCCTGAGCGGCCAGCTCGCCGAAACCGGTGGAGAGCACCTTGGTGGCCGTGCCGGACGCGGCGGAATAGGAGGCGCCCCGCGCCCCGAGGGCGTCGATAAGCCAGGACCAGGCGACCTCGGCGAGGAACGGATCGGTGCCGATCTCGACCTCGAGCGGGGCCTGGGCGAAGCAGACGACACGGAAGGGGCCGCCCCACTGCTCGGGCTCCTCGGGGTCGTAGAGCAGGATGAAGCGCCCCGTGCCCAGCTCGGAGTCGCGTCCGTGCGCGTGGGGCGCGACGTCGCCCGACAGGGCGAGGGCCCAGGGCGCGAGACCCGACGGCGAGGCGATCTCGGACACGGTGAGCTCGGCGCGCGTGGCAGCGGCGCGGATCGACTCCGTCGCGACCCGGAACTCCTCGGGGAGCTGGGACGACGCTGGGAATTCGGGCACGGTCGCAGACTAGGGTTCCGACGCGCCCGGGACGCGGAGGCACGCCGGGTGGGCGGCTCTCAGCGCGTGCGGCTCCAGCGGGCGTAGACGGCCCCGGAATCGTCCGCGGCCAGGAGCGTCAGGGCGTAGGCGTCGTCGACGACGGCCGTGCCCGTCGCGACCGGGAGGCCCGGCAGGACGACGCGCGGCGAGGTGGTGAGGCACAGCTCGTCGACCCGGCCCGAGGCGAGGAACTGGCCCGAGAGCGAGGCGCCGCCCTCGCAGACGACGCGGTGCAGGCCGAGCCCGGCGAGAGCCTCCAGGAGCTCGTCGACGCCGATCCGCTCCGAGGAGGACGGGACCGGGACGACCTCGACGCCGGCGGGGAGCCCCTCCACCGCGCCGCGCGACTCCGGCACCAGCAGCAGGACCCGGGAGCCCTCCTGCAGCTCCAGGCGGTGCCCGGCGAGATCGCCCGAGGCGGAGACGACGGCGAGCGGGACCCGCCGGGGGACTCGGTAGCCCTCGGCGCGGACGCTGGCGGCTCCGACGAGGACGACGTCGGCCTGCTCGCGGACGACTCCGAGGATCGTGCGGTCGACGCGGTTGGTGAGCGTCTCGCTCGTGCCGTCGGAGCCGGTGCTGGAGCCGGTGACGCTCGCGATCATGTTCAGGCGCACGCGCACCGCCTCGTCGGGACGCCAGGCGTCCGCGACCGCCGCTCGCGCGCCCTCCTCGCCGATCACGATCGGCGGACCGGCGGGGACGAGCGGCCGGAGGATCATGCGGCCAGGTGCGCGCGGACCTGCCGCTTGGTACGGCCGAGCAGCGCGGTCATGCCGCGCAGGCGCAGCGGCGAGACCGCCTCCGAGAGGCCGATGGTCTGCGGGAAGTCGTCGGGGACGGCGAGCACCTGCTCGGGGGTGAGCCCGGCCAGGCCCTGCGCCAGGATCGACGCGAAGCCGCGCGTCGTGGGCGCCTCGCGGGGAGCCGTGGCGTGCAGGTGCACGATCCCGCCCTCCACATCGACGACGATGAAGACGGGCGCCTGGCACTCCTCCACGCGCTCGAAGAGGTCCGGGTGGTCGCGGTAGCGCTCGGGCAGGTCGGGGAGCTCGTTCGAGAACTCGAGCAGGAGCTGCAGGCGCTCCGGCTTCTCGAGGGCGAGGAACTCCTCGCGGATGTCGCGCAGAGCGTCGGGGAGCGTGGTGTCGGTCATCCGGTCCAGTGTCTCATCGGGGGAGGGGCGGCGGGCGGTCGCAGCGGAGGCCGGGAGCCCGGATCCGGCCCGTCGACGGGCGGATCGGCGCTCCCGGCCTCCGTCGTGACGCGTCAGCGGGCCGCGGGGGCCTCGCCGGGCTCGGCGCCCTGCACGATCGGGACGCGGACGGCGCTGCCCCACTCGGTCCAGGAGCCGTCGTAGTTGCGGACGCCCTCGAAGCCGAGGAGGTGGGTCAGCACGAACCAGGTGTGGGCGGAGCGCTCGCCGATCCGGCAGTAGGCGATGACGGAGTCGCCGTCCTTCAGCCCCGCGCCCTCGCGGTAGATGCCGTTCAGCTCGTCGAGGGGGCGGAAGGTGCCGTCCTCGGCCGCGGCCCTGCCCCAGGGCACGTTCTGCGCGCTCGGGATGTGACCGGCGCGCAGGGCGCCCTCCTCCGGGTAGGCCGGCGCCGTGGTGCGCTGCCCGGTGAACTCCTCCGGGGAGCGGACGTCGATCAGCGGGTTGCCGAAGTGCGCGAGGACGTCGTCCTTGAAGGCGCGGATCTCGGCGTCGCTGCGTTCGACGAGGGGGTACTCGGCGGGCTCCGGGGAGGAGGCGTCGGTGGTCGTCGGGCGGCCCTCCGCGAGCCACTTGTCGCGGCCGCCGTCGAGCAGACGGACGTCCTCGTGACCGAAGAGGGTGAAGACCCAGAGCGCGTAGGCGGCCCACCAGTTGTTCTTGTCGCCGTAGACGACGACGGTGGTGTCGCGGGCGATGCCCTTGCCGCCGACGAGCGCGGCGAACGCGGCGCCGTCGATGTAGTCGCGCTGCACCGGGTCGTTGAGGTCGGTGTGCCAGTCGATCTTGACGGAGCCGGGGATGTGGCCGGTCTCGTAGAGCAGGACGTCCTCGTCGGACTCGACGACGACGAGACCGGGAGTGCCGAGGCGCTGCTCGAGCCAGTCGGCGCTGACGAGCCGTTCGGGGTGCGCGTAGGAGGCGAACTTCGGCGACGGATCGGTTTCGACGGACAAGGAGGACCTCCAGGATGGTGCGCGGAGCGCGGGCGTGATTCCACGGCGGGCTACGCTGGAGCCCGCCCTTCAGCGACAGTACGCGTCCGCGGACGACGCCGCACGGAGGGCGCCGTAAGAGTTCGACACAGAACCGCGGCGGCTCCGTGCCCGGTGCGGCCGCCGCCACTGAGCGCACGGACCCCCGCGGTGCGCAGGATGCGAGACGCGAGTGAGCCCCGACGACGTCCGATCGACGAGCAGCCTGACCGCCCGCTCGCCCCAGATCAGCGGGCACGAGATCGCGTCGACGCTGGTGCCCCCGCGCCAGTTCGAGGGCGCCACCTTCGAGAGCTACCGTCCCGACCCGGAGTACCCCTCGCAGGCCGACGCGGTGGAGGCTCTCCGCGCGTTCGCCGCCGGCGGCGGATCCAAGGGAGGCGGAGGCGGCTTCCTGGGCTTCGGCCGGAAGAAGGCCCCCGCGGTCAAGCCGGGCGTGTACCTCGACGGCGGCTTCGGCGTCGGCAAGACCCACCTGCTCGCGGCGATCTGGCACGCGGTGCCGGGCCGCACCTACTTCGGGACGTTCATCGAGTACACCGCACTCGTCGGCGCGCTCGGCTACGCGGCGACCGTCTCGCTCCTCAAGGGCTCGGCGCTGCTGTGCATCGACGAGTTCGAGCTGGACGACCCGGGCGACACGATGCTGATGACGCGGCTCCTCGGCGAGCTGGTCGCCTCCGGGACCCGCATCGCCGCGACCTCGAACACCCCGCCCAACGCGCTGGGCGAGGGGCGCTTCGCCGCGGCGGACTTCCTCCGCGAGATCCAGTCGATGGCCGCCCACTTCGAGACGATGCGGATCGACGGCACCGACTACCGGCGCCGCGACATCGAGGGCCACGCCGTGGTGCGCACCGACGAGGAGATCGACGCTCTCGTCGCGGCCGCCCCCGCCGGCTCCGTCGTCACCGACGACCCGTTCGCGGACGCCGTGCACCACCTGGGCACCGTGCACCCCTCCCGCTACATCAAGGTGATCGACGGCGTCGACACCATCGTGCTCCGGGGCGTCACCGCTCTGACCGACCAGACCGACGCCCTGCGCCTCGTGGCCTTCATCGACCGGGTCTACGACGCGCAGATCCCGGTCCTCGCCTCCGGGACGCCCCTCGACGAGGTCTTCGGCGGCGACATGCTGAGCGGCGGCTACCGCAAGAAGTACCTGCGCTCGATGTCGCGGCTCATCGCGCTCACCTCGATGGCGCCCCGCTCCTAGGGGCGGATCCGCTCTCCTCCCGGCGTTCCCGGGGTCGTCGTCGTGCCGTCCGCCAGCGCGCCGTAACGCGCTTTTTACACAGGGGCCTCGGCCGTAACCTCCGCGAAACGTGGTGCCTCACGGGACGAAACCTCGCGCCACCAGACTGTCGGCTACCCGAGGTGACCCGACACCCGCGTGTCTCCAGGCCGTGCTCCGACGCAGCGTCCTCGCTCCGGGCTTTTCTCTGCACACTCACGAGAGGTTCAACAATGGATCAAGGCAATACCGCGTTCCTGCTCATCGCAGCCGCGCTGGTCCTGCTCATGACCCCCGGGCTCGCCTTCTTCTACGGCGGCCTGGTGCGTGCGAAGAGCGTCATCAGCATGATGATGCTCAGCTTCGGAGCCATGGGCCTCATCGGGGTCCTCTGGGTCCTGTACGGCTACGCGATCGCGTTCGGCAACGGCCCGTCCGGCCCCGCAGGGACCGACACCTTCGTCGGCATCGACGGCGTCCTCGGCATCGACACCGCCCAGATCGGCCTGCAGGGCATCTACAACGACGCGCTCGGCGAGCAGACGTCGGCCTACCCGACGCTGGCCTTCGCCGCGTTCCAGGCGACGTTCGCGATCATCACCGTCGCGCTCATCTCCGGCGCCATCGCGGACCGGGCGAAGTTCGGCGCCTGGATGGTCTTCGCCGGCGTCTGGGCCACCGTCGTCTACTTCCCGGTCGCCTCGTGGGTCTTCAACTTCACCCTCGGCGACGACGCCACCGTCGTCGACGGCGGCTGGATCGCCTACGGCGTCGGCGCGATCGACTTCGCGGGCGGCACCGCCGTCCACATCAACGCCGGAGCGGCGGCCCTCGCTCTCGCCCTGGTGCTCGGCAAGCGCGTCAACTTCACCAAGGGCGCGCACCAGCCGCACAACCCGCCGTTCGTGCTCCTGGGCGCCGGACTGCTGTGGTTCGGCTGGTTCGGCTTCAACGCCGGCTCCGAGCTCGCCGCCGACGGCATCGCGGCCGTCGCCTTCCTGAACACCATCGCCGCTCCGGCCGCCGCGATCCTCGGCTGGCTCGTCGTCGAGAAGATCAAGGACGGCAAGCCCACCTCGATCGGCGCCGCCTCGGGCGCGGTCGCGGGCCTCGTCGCGATCACCCCGGCCTGCGCCAGCCTGTCGCCGTTCTGGGCGATCGTCCTGGGCGTCATCACCGGCGCCGTCTGCGCCCTGGCGATCGACCTGAAGTACCGCCTCGGCTACGACGACTCGCTCGACGTGGTCGGCGTGCACCTGGTCGGCGGCCTCATCGGAACGCTCTACATCGGCTTCTTCGGCACCGGCGTGGGCCTGTTCCTCACCGGCGACGCGAGCCAGCTCGGCAAGCAGGCCCTCGCGGCCTTCACCGTCCTCGCCTACTCCTTCGTCATGACGCTCCTCATCGGCTGGATCATCCAGAAGACGATGGGCTTCCGTGTGAAGAACGAGGACGAGATCGCCGGCATCGACACGGCCATCCACGGCGAGGCGGGCTACGTCCTGGCGGACTGACCCCCTCCTCCGCAGCACCCGACGGGGTGCCGGCTCTCCGGAGCCGGCACCCCGTCGGCGCGTCCGCGACGGGCGACCGCCGGGCGCGCCCCCGCGGGCGGGCGGCCGCGGATCCGGGCTAGGGTTCCGGGGTGCCCTCCTCGCGCTCGGTCGTGTCCCTGCTCCTCCGATTCCTCGGCCGCGCGGTCGCCCCGCGGCCGGACGCCGGGCCCCGCCCGCAGCGCCCGTACCTGAGCACGACGGCGCCGACGCCGGGCGCGAGCGGAGTGGGCCGCACCGTCGAGGTCGACCCGTCGCGGCTCCGCGGGGTCCGCCTGGGCTACGCGCCCACGCCCGACGGCGACCCGGACCCGGGCGAGGTCGTCTGGACCTGGGTGCCGTACGAGGAGGACGACGGCCGCGGCAAGGACCGCCCGGTGCTCGTGCTCGCGGTCGAGAAGTCGGGGACGGTGCTCGCCGTGCGGCTGAGCTCGAAGGAGCACTCCGACTATCTGGCCGTCGGCACCGGCGGCTGGGACCCGGACGGGCGCCCCAGCTGGGTCGACCCGGAGCGCGTGTTCCGTGTGCACCCCGCCGGGATGCGCCGCGAAGGAGCAGCTCTGGAGCGTGCTCGGTACGACGCCGTCGCCCGGGTGCTCTCGGCGCGGTACGGCTGGCACTGAGCGCTCGACGCCGTCGAGCCGCCATGCGAGGTCGCCGCTGAGCGCCTCAGGGGAGATCCCTGCCCGTCGAACGAGGCCGTGCTCCTCGGAGGAGGCGTCAGACCGGGTCGATCGGCACGAACTCCGCGTACTTCGCGGCGCGGCCGTCCCCGGAGGACGTGCCGGTGAGCCTGCGCTGCACCCACGGCGCGACGTGCTGCCGGTAGTACTGCACGGTTCCGCCGCGCCGGAGTGCGGGCTCGAGAGCGTCGGGCAGCGCGGCGGACGGCGTGAGCCCGAGCGCCCGCAGGACCCGGTCGGCCACCCGCCGGTGCCCCCGCGGGCCGAGGTGCAGACGGTCCTCCGACCACAGCTCCGGGTCGGCGAAAGCGGGGTCGTGCCAGTTGTCGGCGACGACCACGTCGGTCCGGTGGCTCGTCCGGCGCAGGACGGCGTCGGTCAGCGCGTCCCCGCGGCGTCGGATGAGCGAGCCGAGCGGGAGCCGCGGCGACGGATCGGCGCCGGCCAGGGCGATCAGCACGACGCCCTGCTCGTCGCAGCGCTCGAGGACGCGGAGGTAGGCGTCGGCGATCCGCTCGATGTCGGCCCGCGGGCGCAGCATGTCGTTGCCGCCGCCGTTGAAGGAGAGGTGGGTCGGACCCAGGGCGAGCGCGGGCTCGAGCTGCTCGGCGAGGATCGGCGCGATGAGCCGGCCCCGGATCGCGAGGTTGGCGTACTCGATCCGCTCACCCGTGGCCGCCGCCCATCCCGCGGCCGCCAGATCGGCCCAGCCGCGCGGGGTGCCGTCCGGCCGCTCGTCGCCGACGCCCTCGGTGAAGGAATCGCCGATCGCGACGTAGCGGACGGCCGTCATCGGCGGGTTCCGGATGTGCGCATCGTGGCACTGTACCGCTCCGCGGCCGGGCTCAGGCGCGGCGCCTCAGCGGGGTGACCGGTGCCGAGCGGATGCTGCTGGGGCGGGCCGGAGTCGCAGCGCCCGGCGCTGCGGCGAGCAGCTCCTCCTCGGGCCGGGTGCCGGGCCTATGCTCGCGCTCGGGACGCGGGGCGGCCCGGAACCAGGCGGCCAGCGCGGACGACCGGCGGTGCCTCCGGTGGTCGCGGTCCAGCTCGGCGGTGCCCCGGTAGCCGGAGCCCCGGGCGATGCGGTCGAGGCCGCCGAGAGCGACGGGGGTGCTCGCCATCAGGACGGCGGCCAGCTCGAGTCGGCGGAGGGCGAGGTGCTCGTCGAGGCCGAGCCCATAGCAGCGGCGGAACCGCAGCCGCAGCAGCAGGGCGGGCATCCGCAGCTCGGCGGCGAGGTGGTGGACGGTGAAGCGCCGATCCAGGTAGCGCTCGTTGACGAGGGCGGCCGCCGCGATGGCGACGACGTCGAGCGGCCGGCGGGAGGCGGCGAGGCGAGGGGTGGGGGTTCGGGTGTCCAGGGGAGGCATGCACAGGAGACGCGCGAGGTCCCTGTTCGTGACGCGGAGGCGCGGAATGCGTTCGGGTGGCGCAGTGATCGGTGTCGGACCGGCTCGACCGGCAGGGGCTGTGCCATCGTCGGGAGGGGGCGGAGTCCCCGCCGATCCGGAACCGACACCCAGGAGACGACCGCATGGCGCACGCCGCGCTGATCATCCACAGCGCACGGAAGGTCGACGCAGCCGGGACAGTGGAGGACCACTGGCTCCGCGCGCGGGACGGCGCGATCACGGCGACCGGCACCGGCACCGGCTGGCAGGCGCAGGCGGAGGGGGCGGAGCTGCACGACGCGCGGGGCCTCACCGCTGTCCCGGGCTTCATCGACGTCCATGTGCACGGAGGGGGCGGTCACGGCTTCGACGGAGGAGCGGAGGCGATCCGCGCGGGCCTCGCGCTGCACCGCTCCCGCGGCACCACGCGCTCGCTGGTCAGCCTGGTCTCGGCGCCGCTGGAGCAGCTGGAGTCCTCTCTGGACGCGGTCTCGGCCCTCGCGGCCACCGACCCGCTCGTGCTCGGCGCGCACCTCGAGGGCCCGTTCCTCGCGCCCTCGCGCAGGGGAGCGCACGACCCCGCGGCTCTCTTGCACCCCTCCTCCGGCGCGGTCGGCCGGCTGCTGGACGCCGCCCGCGGACGCCTCGCGCAGATCACGCTCGCGCCCGAGCTGCCGGGAGCCCTCGCCGCGGTGGAGCGGCTCGCCGGCGCCGGCACGGTGGTCGCGGTGGGCCACACCGAGGCGGACGCCGACCAGGCGCGGGCCGCGTTCGACCGCGGAGCCCGGCTGGTCACGCACGCGTTCAACGCCATGCCCGAAATCGGCCACCGCTCCCCGGGCCCGATCCCGGTGGCCCTGGGAGACGAGCGGGTCGCGCTCGAGCTGATCCTCGACGGCCGGCACGTGGACGTCGAGGTGGTGCGGCTCGCGTTCGCGGCGGCTCCCGGGCGGATCGCGCTCGTCACCGACGCGATGGCGGCGGCCGGGGCGGGCGACGGAGCGCACCGCCTCGGCCCGCTCGACGTCGAGGTGCTCGGCGGAGTCGCCCGGCTCGCGGGCACCGCTGTGCTCGCCGGATCCACGCTCACGCAGGACGAGGCCCTGCGGCGCGCCGTCGGGCCCGGCCGGCTCGGGCTGGAGGCGTCCGTCGCCGCCCTCACCGCCGTTCCCGCCCGCGTGCTCGGCCGTGGCGACCTCGGCCTGCTGGCCCCCGGGTACCGCGCCGACGTCGTCCTGCTCGACGCGTCGCTCCGCGTGCAGCGGGTCTGGGCGGAGGGGCGTCCGTTCCCCGACTCCGCGGCCGGTGCGACGCGACCCCGGGTCAGGGCGTCGGCGTGACGGTCCAGGTCCCCTCGGTCTGGACGGCCATGACGCCGGGGAGGTCGGCCTCGAACACCTCGGAGAAGGCGACGGAGTCGCCGAACAGCTGCGGCTGATCGGAGGTCGTGAACACGCGGCCGGAGAACGAGTCGTCCGGACCCGCGGGCGTGTAGTCGACCGTCACGCGCGGGACGTCGTCGGAGAAGAACAGGACGGCCGGGCCGGTGCCGGACTGCGCCCCGCTCACCGTCGCGAGGTCGTTCCAGCTCTGCAGGCCGAGCGTCCACGGCCCGTCGGCTCGGACGATCACCTGCTGCTCGACGGGGTCGTCGCGGAAGATGCCGGTCAGGAACGACCCGGTCATCGGGGCGGCGGCCTCGCCGAAGGGCGTCATCCGGCCCGCGGCGGTGACGATCGCCGTGCCGGTGCAGGCCGAGCAGTCCAGGCTCAGGACGACCGCGAACTCGCCCTGCCGCTGGAACGACACGTCGGCCGGGCCGGTGCCCGAGACGGTGGCGGGGACTCCCTCGCCGACCGGCCCGGCGTCGACGACGGTTCCGACCGGCTCGGCGGTCGCCGGAGCGGAGGGGGTCGGGCTCGGAGTGATCAGGTCGGTGATGGCGGGTCTCGGCGTCCGCGAGGCGGGCGCGGACGCCGTGGCGCCCGCCTCGGCCCCGCCGCCGGCGGTGCACCCGCCCAGCAGCAGGAGCCCCGCCGCTGCCGTCGTCGCCACTGCTGCTGTCGTCCCCCGAGCCCTCATGCGTCCAGACTGCCAGGGCTGGTCCGGATCGTCGTCCCCGGAGGGAGTCAGAGGAGCAGGGCGCCGAGGCCCGCGGCGGCGAGGACGACGATCCACGGGGGCACGGTCCAGCGCGTCAGCGCCACGAAGGCGCCGATCGCGAGCGCCAGAGCGCCGGTCGAGCCGATGCCCTCGGTCAGCACCGGGTCGTAGAGGGCGCCGCCGAGCAGTCCCACCACGCCGGCGTTCACGCCGGCCAGCGCCCTCTGCGCGACCGGCAGGTGCCGCAGCCGCTGCCAGAACGGGAGCACACCGACCACGAGCAGAGCGCCCGGCAGGAAGATCGCGACCAGCGCGATCGCCGCCCCCGCGACACCGTCCGGCGTCCCCGCGCCCACCGCGCCGAGGAACGCGGAGAAGGTGAAGAGCGGGCCGGGCACCGCCTGCGCCGCCCCGTATCCGGCCAGGAACTCGCTCTGCCCGACCGTGCCGGCGCCGACCGTCTGCGCTTCCAGCAGAGGCAGCACGACGTGGCCGCCCCCGAACACCAGAGCGCCCGCGCGGTAGAAGACGGAGGCGAGACCCGCCGCTCCCTCGCCCGTGAGAGCGGCCAGCAGGGGGAGGCCGGCCAGGAGGAGTCCCCAGAGGGCGAGCGCCGAGACCGCGAGCGCCGTCGGGATCCGGACCGCGAAGCCCGGGCCGTCGTCCGGAGCCGCCTCCTCACGGCGGAGCCACAGGACGCCGGCCAGGCCCGCCGCCGCGATCACCGCCACCTGCAGCGCGGGCTCCGGGGCGAGGAGGACGGCGACAGCCGCTGCGCCGGCGATCGTCGCGCGGCGGCGGTCCGGTGCGAGCGAGCGCGCCATCCCGAGCACGGCCTGTGCGACGACCGCGGCCGCCGCCGCCTGGAGGCCCAGGAGCCAGCCGGCGGAGGCGACGTCGCCCGCACCGGCGACGAGCCCGGCGACGAGGACCAGGGCGATCGCCGAGGGGAGCGTGAATCCGCACCACGCGGCGACCAGTCCGGCGAGTCCCGCGCGCTGCAGGCCGACCGCCATCCCGACCTGGCTGGACGCGGGTCCCGGGAGGAACTGGCACAGCGCGACGAGGTCGGCGTACGCGCGATCGGTCAGCCAGCCGCGGC
This sequence comes from Rathayibacter sp. AY1A5, assembly GCF_002930875.1. Classification (NCBI taxonomy): domain Bacteria; kingdom Bacillati; phylum Actinomycetota; class Actinomycetes; order Micrococcales; family Microbacteriaceae; genus Rathayibacter; species Rathayibacter sp. AY1A5. The sequence goes on from NZ_PSTM01000005.1 coordinate 40,408, forward strand.
GCACCACGAACTCCTCGCGGAAGTAGCCGAGGTGCGCGATCGGCCCGCCGAACGAGGTCAGCCCGAGGCGGAGGAACACGAGGAGCACGGGGAGGGCGCCGCCCCGCTGCAGCCGACCCGTCTCCGACACGGGGGCATCCTGCCAGACGGCGGTGTCCAGTACGCGTCGTGTCACCGGAAAAGGGACGATAAGCGGCCGGATAAGCGATTCCTTCTTCTCCGGTTGATGAAACGGTGGGTAGAAATACTGAACCCCTTCTCATCCCCTCTGTTAGCCTGATCCGGCTTCCCTTTCCTTCTCGAGGAGAAGGTGATCCGCATCAGTAGCGCGAGCGCTGCCGCTCGTTCACTGAACGCCTTCTCCTCCTCTTTCGATCGGTGTACCCGGAACGGTGACGATCGGAAAGGCTCTCTCTTCCGTGACTCCTCAGGACACTGCCGTCGGCGACTCCGCCGACTCCTCCCGCACCGGCTCCCGATCGGGCGTCAAGGCCCTCTCCGCTCTCTCCCGCCGCACGATCCTCGCCGGATCCGTCGCCGGCGCGGGCGCGATCGCCTTCGCGACGCCGGCCCTCGCGGCCGGCGACCTCACCGCGGTGCCCCGACTGCCCGGCGAGGTCTCGCGCCTGTCCACCGCCACGTCGAAGACGGGCGGGAAGCGCTACGAGATCATCGACGTCGTCGTCGCGGGGGACCGGGCGCGCCTGTTCGTGCCGCACGCGACGCCTCCGTCGCAGACCAGGGGCGCATCGATGCTCTGGTACTACCACGCCCGCAACGGCACCCACACGGCGCTCTCGAGCGCCTTCGCATACTCGGCCGACCTCGCCGTGGACCGCGGCATCGTCAGCATCTGCCCGACCTACGGCGGCAGCATCTGGTCGAGCCCGCGGGCGATCGAGATCCAGGCCGCTGTCGTCGCCTGGGCCTCGTCGGTATGGCGGATCGACGCGAGCCTCCTGCGCTCCGACTCCGGGGGCGGGCCGCTTCTGACCTGGGCCTACGGGAAGCGGATGGTGCCGAACATCCGGGGCGCGTACCTCTGCAACAGCTCCTACGACATGGAGGAGCGGGCGGCGAGCGAACCGGACCGGATCGGCCCCGAGTACGCCGACGCCGCGGCCATCGCCGCCACCAACCCGGCGCGGCTGCCCGCGTCGGTGTGGCGCGGTGCGCGGCTGAGGATCACCGGATCGCCCGACGACAAGGTCGTGCCGTTCGCCCTGCACGGCGCCGCCCTCCACGCCGCGGCCCTGCCCCTGGCGAAGGAGGCGACGGTCCGCACCCACCCGGGGGAGGGCACCGACGGGCACAAGGTCCCGAGCTTCACCAACAAGGAGATGCTCGACACCTTCCAGCGCTGGATCGCCGAGGGCCCCGTGCCGCAGACGGAGCCCGAGCCCGAGACGCCGCCCGTGTCCACGCTGCCCGGCGCGGGCACCTACGAGAACGGCGCCGCGCAGATCGTCACCACCGGCACCTGGACGACGCTGAAGGCCACCGCGGACAGCGGCGGGAGCATCGCCTACTCGACCAGCTCCGGCGCCTCCGCGACGCTCGCCTTCACCGGCACGAGCATCGCCTGGATCAGCCGACTCACGTCGTCCTCCGGGATCAACGACGTCGAGCTCGACGGTGTGAAGGTCGCCTCCGTCGACCGCTACAGCGCGTCCACCCGCTCGAAGCAGACGGTGTGGAGCAGCGGACAGCTCGCCGCCGGGCCGCACACGCTGACGATCCGCCGGGGGAGCGGCCGCAATCCGGCCTCGACCGGGACCAACCTGCTGCTCGACTCCTTCGTGGTCGGCGACGCGACGCCTCCGCCGGCGACGACGCTGCCCGGAGCGGGCACCTACGAGAACGGCGCCGCCCCGATCGTCACGACCGGCACCTGGTCGACGTTGAAGGCGAGCACGGACAGCGGCGGCAGCATCGCCTACTCGACCACCGCGGGCGCCTCCGCCACCCTCGCCTTCACGGGTACCAGCGTGAGCTGGATCAGCCGCCTCACCGGCTCGTCCGGCATCAACGAGGTCGAGCTCGACGGAGTCAAGGTCGCGTCCGTCGACCGCTACAGCGCCGCGACGCGGTCGAAGCAGACGGTCTGGAGCAGCGGACAGCTCGCGGCCGGGCCGCACACGGTGACGATCCGCCGCGGAAGCGGCCGCAATCCCTCCTCGAGCGGCACCAACCTGATCCTCGACGCGTTCGTGGTCGGCGACGCCGCTCCGGTCCCCACGGTCACCGTGCCCACGCCGATCGCGGAGTGGTCCTTCGCCGAGAGCGCCGCCCCCTTCGCCTCGGCCGTCGCGGGCGCTCCGGCGCTCCGGCAGGGTGCGGGCTCCTCCGCCCGCGCCGTGGCCACGCCGTTCGGCACCGGAGTCGCCCTCAACGGGACGACGGACCACCTGGTCGTCCCCAAGGACGAGGTCGGCCCGCTCAACCTGGGCGCCTCGACCGGCCAGGTGACGATCGCGGTGTGGGTGCTCAACTCCGACGCGGACGGCGCCTGCATCGCGGGCGTCTGGGAGGAGTCGACGGTCGGGCCGCTGCGCTCCTATGCGCTGTTCAACAACCTCCCCGAGTACGGCGGCTGGGAGCGCGTGTGCATGCACGTCTCGAAGCTCGGCGGGCCGACGCCCGGCTACCCGTACTCGCGCGACTACTCGGTGGAGCCCCGCCGGATCACGCGCGGCGTGTGGCAGCTGCACGTCGGGACGTACGACGGCGCAGTCGCGGTCTCGTACCTCGACGGCGCCGCCACCGCGTACCCGGTGTACACCGACAAGCTCGGCGCGACCTACGCCAAGAACCCCTACGTCTACCCCGACGGCCTCAACGCGGCTCCGGGCGACTTCGTGGTCGGAGCGGTCGGCCGGGACGGCACGATGATCAACCGCTTCGCCGGCTCCCTCGCCCGACTGCGGGTGTGGGACCGGGCGCTGACCGCGGAGCAGGTGAAGCAGCTCTACTCGGCCGAGAAGGGCGCACTCGGCTGACGACCCGAGGGCGGTGACACGAGTCCGAGAAGCGGATGATCCGCTTCTCGGACAAGGCCGTTCGAGCGATAGCGGGCGTCCCTCTTTCGAGGGTGGTGTTATCGGCTGAATACAGATCGGCGGGCGGCCGCTTCACGGCTGCTCCGCCGTTCTCCGCCGCTTGTATGCGCTGCGCGGGATTCCGTACTCAGGCGGACGTGCGCTCCCGGAGGGCCGTACGGCGGGGGATCATCGCCCGGCGGCCGCGCAGCCCTGCCCCGGATCTCGGAGTGCGGCCCCGCGCCAGATGCGCACCGGCGCGACCACCTCCCAGCCGAGGGTGAGGTAGAGGGCGCGGCCGTCCGTGCTGGCGACGAGGAGACCGCTCCGTGCACCCTCGGACCGGGCCCAGGCGGTGAGGGCGTCGACGACCCGCCGTCCCAGCCCGCGTCGGCGGAACCGCGCATCGGTCTCGATCCGGTCCAGGACCGCGACCGTCCCGTGCACGGCGGCGGTGCCCTGAGCGGCGACGACTCCGTCGACCAGCAGCCGGACGCTCGCCACTCCGTCGGCGGCCTCGAGCACGGCTCCCGCGAGCAGGGCACCCTCGAGCAGGGCACCCTCGAGCAGGGCTCCCTCCGCGGTGCTGCCCGGGCCGAGGAGCGCCGCCATCAGGCTCTCGTCGCCCGCGACGAGCTCCAGCCCGGCGGCGGGCGCGAGGCGGGCGTCGTCGCCCAGGCCGATGACCGTCATCCACTCCCGGGGCCCGGCCGTCTGCTCGGCGCCCGCCTGCAGCGCGGAGGGCGACGGATCGACCAGGATCCGCTCCCGCGTGCGCGACTCCGCTCCGACATCGACCAGCCAGGCTCCGTCCTCGCGGACGCGCTGCACGCCGCGTGCACGGCACCAGCCCTCGATCCAGTCGTCCACCCGCTCCGTCGTCGTGATCACGCCCCGAGAGCAGCCGCGACCGGACGGGCGCGATCGTGGAAGCGGGCTCTCCCGGCGGTGGCCGTCGTTCCCCGCCAGGACCGCCCTCGCCGCGGATCGCACCCCGCGCACCGCGATCCGCCGGGTCCTCCCGTTGTCAACCTCAGTGCCACGGCGCCGTCCCCGGCCCTACCGTCGGCGCGAGACATCCGCTGCACCGCCGGGACCCTGACGGCCGTGCCGAGAGTGAGGGGCCGATCCGATGCCCAGGCAGGACGGCGACCCGCGGAGCACCACCCGAGTGCTGCGCGAGCTGGTCTCCGCGTTCGAGGATCCGGGGGCCGTGCACCCGGCGCTCGCCCGGCAGGTGCGGAGCGCCGCCCGCGAGCTGCTCGGCGCGTCGGAGCGGGAACCGCTGCGCCTGCGCGTGCGGATGCCGACCCTGATGGTCCCGCGCTCGGTCGTGGACGAGGTGCCCGATCCGCCCCCGGTGCCGCCCGCCGCGCTCTGACCCGACGGTGCTCGTACACTCGGACGATGCGACACGGCATCGTCATCCTCCCGCAGGACCCGTGGGCCGAGGCCCGCCGGAAGTGGCAGTCGGCCGAGGGCCTGGGCTTCGACCACGCGTGGACCTACGACCACCTCTCCTGGCGCTCCCTCGCCGACCAGCCGTGGCACGCGACCGTCCCCACCCTCACCGCTGCCGCGATGGTGACCGAGACGCTCCGCCTGGGCACGTTCGTGGCCTCCCCGAACTTCCGCCACCCGGTGCCGTTCGCGAAGGAGATCGCGACGCTGGACGAGATCTCGGGCGGTCGGACGATCCTCGGGGTCGGCTCGGGCGGCACGGGCTTCGACGCGCGCGTGCTCGGGCAGCCCGACTACTCGCCCCGGCAGCGGCACGAGCGCTTCACCGAGTTCGTCACGGCCCTCGACGCGCTGCTGCGCTTCGAGGAGCCCGGCTCGAGCGGCGTGGACCTCGAGGGGGAGTGGTTCACCGCCCGCTCGGCGCGGATGGTGGGCGAGCCGGTGCAGCGCCCCCGCGTCCCGTTCGTCCTCGCCGCGAACGGGCCGAAGGGCCTCGCGCTCGTCGCCGAGCGCGGGCAGGGCTGGGTCACCACCGGCCCGGAGGGAGTGTCGAGCGAGGAGTGGTGGCGGGCGGTCGCGTCCCTCTCCCGGCGGCTCGACGCGGCGCTCGACGCGGCCGGGCGCGACCCGCGCACCGTCGAGCGCCACCTCTCGCTCGACTCCGGGGGCGACTACTCCCTCGAGAGCGTCGCCCGGTTCGAGGACATGGCCGGCCGGGCGGAGGAGCTCGGCTTCACGGACGTGATCGCGCACTGGCCGCGGCGCGACGGCGTCTACGCGGGCGACGACGAGGTCCTCTACGAGGTCGCCTCGCGCTTCTGACCGGGCCTCGGGGGCTCCGGAGCGGTCCTCAGACCGCGCGGGCGCTCCCGCGGTCGACGAGACGCGCGGGCAGGAGGCGGATCGACGGCTCCTCGCCGCGGGACGGCTGCTCGATCCGCTCGACGAGCGTGTCGACCAGGTGCGCGCCGAGCTCGGCGGCACCCGTCTCGACGTAGCTGTAGGGGAGCGAGAAGTCGCGGGCGAACTCGGCCGAGTACAGGCTCACGACGGACAGCTGCCCGGGCACGGCGACAGCGCGTCGGCCCAGGATCGCGGGAAGCATCGCGATGGTCCGGTCGCTGTGGACGACCAGCGCCGTGAGACCGGGGTTGTCGTCGAGGAACGCCGTGACCATCGGCTCGACGGCGTCGGCGGCGGTGGCGGCCGGGCGCAGCACCAGCTCGATCCCGAGCCGACCGGAGGTCTCGAGAGCCGACTCGCGGAACCGGAGCCCGTAGGTCCCTCCGCGGTCGAAGACGCGCTCAGGCGGGGTGATGAGACCGATGCTCCGATGCCCGAGGGCGCCCAGGTGCTCGATCAGCAGGCGGGCCGCGTCGCCGAAGTCGAGGTCGAAGACGTCCACCCCGGAGGCGTCCGCGGGCACGCCGAGGGCGGCACCGGGCCGCCGCGAGGCGCGCAGGACGGGCAGCCGGTCGTCGTCGTCCGCGACGCTCAGGAGGATCAGTCCGTCGACCTGGCCGGAGCGCGTGAGCCGGCGGACGGCAGCCGCCCCGTCGGCCTCGGTGGCCAGCAGCACGTCGTAGCCGAGCTCGCGGGCGCGGGCCGTGATGGGGAGCACGTACTCGACCATCGCGGGCGCGAACTCGTCCGGGTCGAAGTGGACGAGCAGGCCCAGCGCCATGGTGCGGCGCGTCGCGAGCGCCCGTGCTCCGGCGTTGACCGTGAAGTCGAGCTCGGCGATCGCGTCCTCGATGCGCTTGCGCGTCTCGGGGGAGATGCTGCGCTTGCCGGAGAGGACGTACGACACCGTGCTGCGCGAGACCCCTGCCGCTTTCGCGACGTCTCCGATCGTGGCCATCTCCACCCCCGCTCGAACCGTGTCGAGAGTGGCAGTGCGGCGCGGCGCACGCAACTCGGGCGCCGCGTCCCCGGAGCGAGCACCGGACGCTGCGGCTCCGGCGCTCTGCTCGTCCACGGCGCGCTCGTCCCCGTCGGGGAACCTCCGGTCCCGACGACACGCCGACGCGGCCGGGCGCACGAGGTGCCCGGCCGCGTCAGGGCGTTCTGGACGGATCAGCCGCAGCGCGCCGCACCGTAGGCCGGTGCCGTGGATCCGCTCGCCGCAGCGCCGTCGACCGTCCCCGCGATCCGCACGTCGAGAGCGCCGGCTCCGACACTCGCAGCGCGGGTGCTGAAGGCGGCTGAGACCGTCTTGCCGGGAGCGACTCCGGTGAAGGTCTTCGTGCCCCAGGCCGAGCCGATCGTGATGTCAGCGGCGACCGCGCTGGTGTTGGTCGCCGTCCCCGTGATCGTGACCTTCCCCGCGGTGCAGCGCGAGGCCGCCGTGCCGCTCACCGTCAGGCCCGTGGTCCGCCCGACGAAGGGCGTGACCGAGATCCTGTCGATGTTGGGCGCGTACTGCGAGGTGAGCAGGACGCCGGGGAAGGTGTCGGAGAGGTAGGTCGTCCCGTCGAAGCCCGGGAGCTCCTTCGAGGTGATCGCGATGGTGTTCGAGCCCTTCCTGAGCGTGACCGGCACGCTCAGGTCCCACAGCTGGTTCTGGTGGAACGTGTGCGGGAAGAGCACGCGCTGCGTCACTCCGTTGACCGTGATGTCCGCGTGGCGGGCGAGCGGGTCGGGGTTGTAGTGCGTCGCGGGGGACTGCTCCTCGTTGGAGTAGCGCAGCGTGAGCGCGTACGTCCCGTCCTGCTCGGCCTTCACGTCGCCGAAGGTCAGGGTCGAGTCGCCGTCGCGTCCGCCCCCGATGTTCCCGACGGCCTTGCCGCCCGACGCGAAGGACAGGTCGCGGACCGTGGCGGGGCCGGTGATCGTGGCCGCCTCCGCCTCATAGCTCGTCGTCGCGGGCGGGTTCGCGCTCGCTCCGATGACGATCCGATCGACGAGGAGCGTGCCGCTCGTGCCGACGACCTCGATCTTGTTCACGCCGCCCGAGAGGAAGACCTGACGGGTCGAGCTCGCGCCCACCGGCCCGACCTTCACATCGTTCACGTAGAGGTCGCCGGTGCCGCCGCCCAGGGTGTCCACGGTCACGGAGGACGGCGCGTCCTTCGCGGAGTAGCCCCAGACGGTGGTGGAGGCGCCGCTGGTGAGCGTCGCCGTGCCCGAGCCGGAGACGCCGGCGCGGGAGTAGTCGGCCGTCGCTCCGTTGTCGAGCGTGCCGGTCTCGGCCTCGTGGATCGAGGTCGCGGCGGCCGCGCTGGGGAGGGAGAGCTCGATCTTGTCGACGATCGCGTCGCCCACGGTCGACTTCGTGCCGGCGAGGTTCTTCGCGGCGAGCGAGATCGTGTGGGTGCCGGCGGTCAGCTTCACCTTCGTGTCCGCGTGGTCCCAGACCACGAACTTGTAAGCCAGCGGAAGGAGGATCTCCTGCTCCGCAGCGCCGTCGACGCTCAGGAACGCGTTGATCGGACCCTGCTGGGCGTTGGCGGCGTAGGTGTTGAGGGAGTTGGCGAAGACGCTGAGGTCGTACTCGCCGTCCTTCGGGACGGTGACCGCGAAGTCGAGCTTCAGGTCGCCGCCGGTGCGGATCCCGCCGACGTTGCGTCCGCCCGAGGTGTAGAAGCCGCCGACGTTGGTCGGCGAGCCCTCGGGTCCGTTGAGGTTCCGCGATCCGGTGTAGCGGGCGTCCTCGGCCTCGTACTTCTGGCGGAAGTCGACGGGTGAGGCGGACGGCGACGACGCGTTGGCGCCCGGGGTCAGGACGACCTCGTAGGCGGAGTCGACGTCGAGCGCGGGCAGGGATCCGCCGAAGTCGAGCGAGAGGGCGCCGTCCACGACGGACGCGTCGAACTCCTTGACCGTCTGCGGGGCTCCCGAGTCGCCGACCTGGCCGGTCCAGCGGATCTCGCTGACCTCCACGTGGACCTTCGAGCCGAAGGTGGCGGCCGGGATGCGCTCGAACGCGACCTTCTGCGAGCCGCCGACGCCTCCGAAGAGGGCTCTCGCCTGCTTGGCCGCGGTGTCGAGGGTCGCGACGCCCTGGAGGGTGTAGCTCTGGCCGGGCTTGGGCGGTGTGACCGCGACGGTGTCGCCGGTCATCGAGGCGTAGGCGTTGAGGAGCCACCACTGGCCGTTGGCGCGGTTGGCCTGCACCGCGGAGTCGGAGAGGTTGCCGTCGATGTTCCAGTAGGCGATGTCGCCGTCGACCTTCTTGTCCTCGAGCGCGCTGATCCACTGGACCATCTGGCCGGGCACGGAGGTGTGGTAGTTGAAGGCGTACTCGTTGAGGTTCACCGGCAGGTGCTTCCCGGCGTAGGACGTGCCCGCGTACAGCTCGTCCTCCCAGGCCCGGAAGCGGTCGACGTTGGTGCGGATCTCACCCGGGGCGCTCAGCTCGTGCCAGGTCATCACGTCGGGGACGGTGTCCTGCTCGAGCGTGTGGGTCATGAACCCGCGGACCTGGTCGTAGAGGACGCTGGTGTTCGGTCCGGCGATGCGGGCGTCGGGCATCCTGTCGCGGATCAGCGCGTAGGTGCTGTCCCAGGCCGCGAAGAACGCGGTCGGGTCCTCCAGCCAGCTCTTCCCGTTGTAGCTCCACTTCCCGTTGCCGAACATGTTGCCCTCGGGCTCGTTGAACGGCACGAACACGATGTTGTCCTGGTACTCCTCGGGGAGCGCGAGCACCTGGTCGACCTGCGTGGCGATCTTCGCCTGGTAGTCGGCCAGCTTCTCCTGGGGAGTGCTGCCCGGCCACTCGTAGGGGAAGCCGCGGTAGATGTCCGTCATGTAGATGTAGGTGTCGCCGTCCGAGGTGTCGGCGACGGCCTTCGCGACGCTCAACGCGTCCGCGCCCGGATGCTGCGGCCCGTCCTGCGCCTTGGTCGAGACCGTGCGCAGGTCGATCCCCTCGAGGAGGTTGTCGGAGGGGAGGCCCTCGCCGTAGACCCCGTAGAGGGTGCCGGACGCGCCGCCCATGAACTCCCCGGTGCTCGTGCCGAGGTCGATGGTCATCTCGTCGAGCGCGCGCACCGTGACGGTCGCCGTGACCGCGGTGCCGAGGCCGGTGACGGTGCCCTTCACGGTGAAGGTGCCGCGCTTCGCGTACGCGGAGGCGGGGACGCTCTCCCAGGTGACCGGGGCGTCGCGGTTCACGCCGTCGGAGTAGGTGGCGGGGACCCCCGGCAGGGCCGGCGCGACGCCGATGCCGGTGGTGACCGCGACGCTCGTCGAGAGAACGCCGGTGACGGCCGGCGCGGCGTCGCCCGCCAGACCCCGGACCTGCGCGGCGGTCAGAGCCCGGTTGTAGACGCGGAAGTCGTCGATCGCTCCGTCGAAGTAGGGGTGCACGTTCCAGAGCGCCCGGCCGATGTTGCCGCTCTTGGAGGCGGAGGCGGAGTAGAGCTGCTTCGCGAGGTCGACGGAGGCGGGAGCCGTCGCGACCTGCAGACCGTTGAGGTACAGGGTCACGGTCGTGCCGTCCATCGTCGCGGTGACGTTGACCCACTGGTCCTTCTGCAGCGGCGAGGAGCTGGAGACTCCGGTCTCGCCGCCGTCCTTCAGCTGCTTGATGATCGCGCGGGCGCTGCCGCCGTCGAACGACGGAGCGAAGGCCGACGCGGCGTCGGGGCTGATGCCCAGGCACCACAGCCACTGGAAGCCTCCGGTGCCGGACCACTTCGTCCAGGCGGAGACGGTGGTCTGCGTCACGCCCTGGAAGAGCCCGTTCGGCACGGTCAGGTACGGCGCGGAGGTCGAGTCCGCCGCGCCCCCGGGAAGGTCGATCGCGGTCGTACCGGCCTTCCGACCCGCGACGTACGTCGCTCTCGCGCTGTTGACGACGGTGCCGTCGAGCTTCTTCGACGAGAGGTCGGCGACCGTGGATCCGGACACCTGCCCCTGCTCGAAGTCGTACTGGAGGATGAGCGCGTCGGCGGGGACGGAGGTGTCGGCCGCGGAGGCGGACTCGGCGCTCGGGAGAGCGACGGCGAGGGCGGCGAGTGTCGCGGCACTCAGCGCGAGGGCGAGGGAGCGGGTGCCGCGCCTCGGGGAGGACATCGTTGTCACGCTGGTCACTTTCTGTGGGGACAGCCGGCCGGACGACGGCGGGCGTCGGTCCGGGGTCGGAGCAACAGTGCTTCGAACCGGTTCGACAAAACTAGGTTCCGCGCCTGCGACACGCAAGAGGACCTGAGAAGTTCCTCGTCCGGCTCGCAGGTGACGGCAGTCGCTCCGGGCTCTCGCCGGGACCCGTCAGCCCGCCGGAGCGGCCGTCGCCGCGGAGATCGGCGACCGGCACGCAGGAGGACGTCCTGGACGCGGTCGAGGGGAGCCGCCCGGACTGGCTGAGCCCCGACGGCGTCCTCCCGCGGTGACCCGCGGGACCGCGGTGGCCTGTGCCGCGTGCGGGAGGATGAGGGCATGACGCTCCCTCCGCCGACGCTCCTCTCCCCGCCGCTCCAGGACCGGCTGGCCCGGTGGTTCGACGAGGAGGCGCCGCCGGCCCCCTCGCTGAGCTGGGCCCTGTTCGACCGCAGCGGGCTGCTCGTCCACCACGGCCGCGGCGAGCACCGCCTCGACGGCGCCGCTCCCGGGCCCGGGACCGTGCACCGCATCGCCTCCATGTCGAAGAGCTTCGAGGCGGCGGCGGTGCTGATCCTGCGCGACCGCGGGCTGCTCCGCCTCGACGACCGCGTCGCCGACCACGTGCCGGAGTTCACCGACCCGCTCGACTCCGCGGGCCGGCCGCTGCCCGTGACGGTCAGGATGCTCCTCAGCAACTGCTCGGGGCTCCCGGAGGACAACGGCTGGGCCGACGACGTCATGGCTCTGACGCGGGAGGAGTTCCTCGAGGTCGTCCGCCGCGGGCTGACCTTCACGGAGCGGCCGGGTGAGGTCTACCAGTACTCCAACATCGGCTTCTGGCTGCTCGGCGTGCTCGTCGAGAACGTGACCGGGGAGGACTTCCCGTCCTTCGCGACGCGGACGATCCTCGAGCCGCTCGGCCTCCACGACACCCGCTACGACAGCGGCGACTACCCCGACGGCACCGACCTCGCGGCCGGCTTCAGCACCTTCGACGACGGAGCGACCTGGGTGCCCCGCCCCGTCACCGGCACCGGAGCGGGCGCCTGCGCAGCGAGCCTGTTCAGCACGGTCGGCGACATCGCCCGCTGGAGCGGCTGGCTCTCCTCCGCGTTCGAGGGCGAGGACGGCGCGGACGACGGCCCGGTGCTGAGCCGCGCCTCCCGCCGCGAGATGCAGCGCGGCTGGACGCCGGTCCCCGCGCTGAGCCCTCGCGCCGTCGAGAGCACGCTCGACGGCTCCGCCTACGGGTTCGGCCTCGTCGTCGAGCACGACGTCCGCTTCGGCGGGATCGCCCACCACTCCGGCGGCCTGCCGGGCTGGTCGTCGAACATGCGCTGGCATCTGGAGTCGGGCCTGGGGGCCGTGGTCTTCGCGACCGCGAACGGGGCGAAGCTCGCCGCCGCCGCGACGGGACTGCTCCGCGCCGCCCTCGAGGACACCGCTCCGCCGGCGCGGACCATCACCCTCCTCCCGTCGACCCTCGCCGCGGCCGCCGCCGTCGAGGCCGCGATCGTCGCGGGAGACCTCACCCGGGCGGGGGAGGCGGGCAGCGGCGCCCTGTTCAGCCCCAACCTGCTGAGCGATGTGCCGGCCGACGTGCGCGCCCGCCGCCTCGCCACGGCGATCGCGGAGATCGGCGGGCTCGCCGAGGACCCGACCGCGCGGCCGCTGGTGGAGCGGCTGCTCTGGAGCGCCTCCGCGGCGCAGGCGGCCTTCCTCCTGCCGGGCCGCGACGGAGAGCTCGAGTGCCGGCTCGAGACCACGCCGACCGTCCCGGCCCTGGTCCAGCGCCTCGAGATCGTCGTGCGCGAGGCGCCGACGGCTGCCCTCCCGGTCGTGCGCTTCTACCGCCCTCAGGCCGGCTAGCGGTCGAAGACGAGGCGCGGACGCGGCGGACCTCGACGCTCCCGCACCGAGAACGGCGGGCGGCCCTCGAGGGACCGCCCGCCGTCACGCTCCCGCGGTCAGCGGATCGTCGTGCTCGCCGTGTCCGCGTTGCTGCGGATGGACGGGTCGGGCGTCTTCGTCGAGAACGCCGCCGCCAGCGCGGTCGCCGTGCCCGAGACGGCCGCCCTCACCGTGATCTTCTCCGACACGGTCCGCCCGTCCGCCAGGCCGGCCCGCTGGAACACCACGACGTTCCCGACCCTGGTGTACGAGCCTGTCGCCGAGACGAACTGCACACCCGCGGGCAGGACGACCTGCGAGAAGACCGACCCAGACGCAGCCGGACCGGCGTTCGTCGTGATGAGGGTGTAGGTGAGCGTCCTCCCCTTCACCGCCGAGGCCGGCCCGGAGAGGTCGACGCGCAGATCGGCCTTCGTCGCGACCTGCTTCGGCGAGACCGTCAGCGTGCTCGTCGCCCGAGCCGTGCCCGCCGAGTTCGCGGCCTGGATGCTGAAGGTGGTGGTCCCGGCCGTGGTCGGCGTCCCGGAGAGGCGCCCGGTCGCGTCGAGGGTGAGTCCGGCGGGCAGTGCGCCGGAGACCAGGGAGACCGACGGAGCGGGCGTGCCGCTCACCGCGTAGCGGAAGTCGTAGGCCGAGCCGACGACGCCGGCCGCGACCGTCCCGGAGAGGGTCGGCGCGACCGTCGGCGACGACACGGTGACGGTGCTGGTGGTCTCCGCGGAGGCGGTGCCGGCGCGGGCCGCCAGCGTGAACGTGAAGGTGCCCGGCGCGGACGGAGTCCCGGTCAGGCGCCCGGCCGGAGTCAGGGTGAGGCCGGACGGGAGCGCACCGGAGGAGACGGCCACCGACGGCGCGGGGAAGCCCGAGACGGTGTAGCCGAAGTCGTAGGGGGTGCCGACGACGCCCGGCCCGGGGGTACCGGAGATCCCCGGTGCAGCGGCGGCGGGGGAGACGACGACGGTGCTGGTGGTCTCCGCGCTCCCCGCAGCGCTCGAGGCCCGCAGGGTGAAGGTGGAGCGTCCGGCGGTCGTCGGCGTCCCGGTCAGGCCGCCACGATCATCGAGGCTCAGGCCGGCGGGGAGCGTTCCGGAGACGAGCGAGACCGTCGGCGCCGGTGTGCCCGTCATGCTGTAGTCGAAGTCGTACGGGGTGCCCACCGTCGCGGCGGGCGGGTCGCCGGCCAGGGTCGGCGCGACCGTCGTCTCCGCCACGGCTAACGTGTGCGGGGCCCCGACGGTGGCGCCGAAGGGGTTCCGCGCGGAGACGGCGAAGGTGGACGTGCCCGCGGTCGTCGGCGTGCCGGAGAGGACCCCGGACGCGCTGAGGGACAGGCCGTCGGGGAGGGAGCCGGAGGCGACCGCGAACGAGGCGGGGCGGTCGGCCGCGAAGGTGTACGAGGCGGCCGCTCCGAGCGGCCCGGACGCGGGAGGAGCATCCGCCGTCAGGACCGGACGCGGGCCCCGGGCGAGCACGTGATCGGGTCCGGCTGCGAGAGCCGTCGTGCCGGCGAGGCCGGCGGGGGACTGCAGCTGCCCGGCCGAGCTCCGGCCCCACCCGACGATCGTGCCGTCGCCCTTCAGCGCGAGGCTGTAGTCGGACGCGGCGGCGATCGCCACGACCCCGGACAGGCCTTCCGGCACCGTGGTCTGGCCGTAGTCGACGACGACCGAATCGGAGCTCGCGCCCCAGGCGACGACGGTGCCGTCCTCCTTCAGCGCGAGGCTGTGGGTCTCTCCGGCCGCAACGGCCACCACGCCCTCGAGCCCCGCGGGGACGTCGGTCTGCCCGTAGAGGTCCCAGCCCCAGGCGACCACCCTCCCGCCGGACACGGCGAGGCTGTGGCGCCGGCCCGCGGCGATGGCCGTGACGCCTCCGAGGCCCATCGGGACCAGCCCCTCGCCCAGCCCGTTGCTGCCCCACGACGTGACGGTGCCGTCGTTGCCGAGCGCGAGGCTGTTGTCGAGGGAGGACGAGATCGCGACGATCCCGGTCAGCGCGGCACTCCTCGACACCTGCCCGTCGCCGTCGTAGCCCCAGGAGACGACGGTCCCGTCGCTCTTCAGCGCATGGCTGCTGTAGTCGCCGGCGGAGACCGCGACGACCCCCGTGAGACCGTCGGGGACGCTGGTCTGCCCGTACGACCCGCGGCCCCAGGCGACGACCCCGCCGTCGCCGTTCGCGGCGAGGCTGTGGGTCCGGCCCGCGGCGAGGGAGAGGACGCCCTCGACCCCGGCCGGGACCGTGGTCTTCCCGTCGGTGCCGCTTCCCCAGGCCGCCACCCCGAGGACAGGGGCGGACGGAGCGGCGACCGCCGCGAGAGGAACGGCGGTGCCGACGAGGAGCGCGACGGCCGCGGTCAACCCGAGCAGACCCCGCCGGAGCCGCCGCGCCGCTCCTGGATCCCGCGGCTGCGACGTGCCGTCCTGGACGGCGGGCGGACGAGGGACGGTGCTGGAGCGCATGTGCTGCCTTCGATCGGGACGGCCCTCATCGGCCGTCCTCGAACCGTGGCACGGCCGTCCCGCCGCTGACAATGTCCTCTAGCGGCCCTGTCCGGAAGAGGGCGCCGCGGAGCTCCGCGGAGGGGACGTAGGCCCGGTCTCACTGCGGCCGAGCGCTCCCGCCGCGGGCCCGTGACGGTCAGCGCATCCCGAGGGACGCCGTCGCGTCCGGACCGCTCAGCGGGGTCGGAACGGAGACCCCGGCTCTCCCGCGTACGGAGCGTCCGCCTGGTCGAAGTCCCAGAGGCCCGCGGTGGACGGGCGGACGACGGGGGTCTTCGTCGGGGTCGGCGTCGCCGACGGCGCCGGCGCGGCGGCCAGCCCGGCGTGCCAGCGGAAGATCGCGTCGATGCCGTCCTGGTTCACCCACGACGGTGCGTTGTGGCCGAGCGCGTGCGTCCGGACGGTCGCCTCCCTGGCCGTGGCCGTCGCCTTCTTCACGAGGGCGAGCCCGTGCAGTGCCGGCGGCACGCTCGGGTCCGGGTGGGCCGTGTCGGACACCACCGCGCGGATGTTCGCGCCGGCCCAGGCGGAGGCGGGCAGCCGCTTCGGGTTGTGGGAGTCGATCTGAGCGGTGCTGTTGCCGAACGCACCGCCGATCGAGAAGCGGCCCCGCGTCGTGCGGTCGTGGGTGTCGCGGAGGTCGTAGACGCCGTTGACCAGGTAGACGCCGTTGATGCCGGGGAAGACCCGCGCGCCGTAGTCCTCGCAGGCGAGCGCGCCGCCGGCCGACATCGCCCAGAGGTAGCTGGCGGCGATCGGGAACTGGCCGGAGAGGTAGGCGTAGCCGTTCCGCTGGTGCTTCTGCGCGGTGTCGTTGGTCCAGATCGTTCCGCCGAGCGTCTGGCAGATCGCGATGGCGCCCCGCTCGACGGCGAGCTCGGCCGGGTACGCGAAGACGCTGGACAGCGAGGTGTGGTCGGCCTGCGCGGAGTGGATGAACCAGATCACCGGTACCGCCGCGGCCTGCCGCGGCTTCACCGTCTGCGGCACGAAGATCCGCGCGAGGTCGCCCGCGATCGAGACCGTGAGGACGTCGTAGAGCACGCCGCGGTTCTTCGTCCTCACGTTGATCGTGCGGGTCCTCTCCCCGGGCAGGCCGGGCACGGGGGAGGCGGAGGCGGAGGCGGCCGGGAGCGTCGCCGCGCCCAGAGCGAGAGCACCCGTGAGGGCGCCGCCGATGACGGCGCGCCGCCGGAGGCCGGGAGTTCGAGAGGGGGGTACTGCTGAATCGTCGGGGGACACGGGGGCTCCTCGTGCAGGGACCGCGAACCGACGAGGTCGGCGGAGCGGTCCGGGTCGGCGGGGGGGGTGTGCCTGCAACGCTAGCCGGAGGACCGGCCGGACGACCCGTCGATGCGCGCCAGTCGCGAGACGGCGGAGGGACGACGCCGCAGGGGCGGAACGATCCACGGCTCGGCGACCGCATCGGCGGCGGATCGAGGCGCTCCGGAAGCGAAGGAGAGGCCCGTTCCTGATCGCCCGCCCCACCGGTTCCGACCCTTTCGCTCCGTTCGGGAGCACTTCCCCGCACCGGTCTGGCCCCCCGGTGTGAAAGCTCCCAGGTTCCTCGCGCTCGTCGGCGGACCGGTGCCAGCGTGAAGGGACCGAGAAGCAGAAGGAGAAACGACCATGACTCTTCGACGAACTCTTGCCACCCTCGCCCTCACGGGCGCCATCGCCTCCGTCGGCGTCGTCGCTGTCGCGACGCCCGCCTCCGCGGCCGAGGTCGCGAACGGACAGTACGTGAGCGCCGGGAACTACGCGTGCGGAGCCCAGGAGGTGGCCACCGGCGCCACCCTCGGACCCGAGGGCGTCCTGCGCCAGCGCGCTCTCGTCTTCCGCAACTGCGGGTCGAGCACGGTCGAGCGCAAGGCCGACATCATCGCCGACTTCGACGGCAGCTGCTACTCCGTGGCGCCGGGCAAGGCCCGAGTCCTCGACGCGCTGTTCGTGGCGGCGGGACGCAACACCTACCGCGCGTCCAAGGCCTGCTGAGGTCGCGTGCTCCGCCGGAGGGGCGGGTCGGGGACATCCCCGGCCCGCCCCTCCGGCTGTCCGGAACGACCACGCCGTCCGAGCCGTCCTCCCGCCGACCCGCCCGCGGATCACTCCAGCACCGGCCCCAGCTCCGCCAGGACCTCCGCGACCCGGGCCCGCGCCCGTGCACCGAGCCCGCGGACCGGACGCGGGAGGCAGCGCGCCTCGGCGAGACCGAGCTGCTCCGCCATCGCCGCGACCACGCGGTAGCTGCCGCCGTGCTCCGCGAAGAGGTCCCAGACGGGCTGCAGGCGTGCCGATCCCGCGATCGCGGCCGCCTCATCGCCCGACTGCGCCGCCCGGGCGATCGACAGCGCCGTCCGCGGGAAGATGCCGCCGATCACCGAGTACCAGGCGTCGCAGCCGCCGAGCAGCCCGCGCGCACCCGCGGCGTCCCCCGAGACCCCGACGGTGACCCCCTCCGGCACCCGCGCCCGGATCTCGCTGACGCGCGCCGCCGCGGCGCCCGGTCCCTCCGGCACGCCGGGGATCTTGAGGGAGGCGACCTGCGGCAGCCGGGCGACGGCCCCGTAGAGGTCGTCGGAGAAGGAGAAGCGCGTCGTCCCGGGGTTGTCGTACACGACGAGCGGCACCGAGAGCTGAGCCGTCACGTCTTCGTAGAGCCCCAGCACGTCCTCGTCCGTCAGCGGCTGGTAGCCGAGCGGCGCCAGGAGCACCGCGCTCGCTCCGGCGCTCTGCGCGTCCTCGGCGAGCGCCAGCACCTGCGAGGTGCGCAGCGCCCCGATCCCGACCACGACCGGCACCGGGCCAGCGCCGCGGACGGCGATCTCGGCGGCGCGCCGGCGCTCGCCGCGGTCCAGGTACGGAGCCGAGCCGGTCGAGCCCAGGGCGCCGATCGAGTCGACTCCCGCCCGCGCGAGCCGCTCGACGAGAGCGGCGAACGACCGCTCGTCGATGCTGTCGTCGCGGAGCGGTGTGAGGGGGAAGGCGCTGAGTCCGGTGAGCACGTCGGTCCGTTCGCTGAGGGCGGGAGGGGCCCGGACAGTCTCCCCGGCGGCAGGGGCCCGGTCGAGGCCAGAACCGCCGGGGGCCGGGGGACCAGCCGTCACTCCGCGTCGAGCACCACTCGGGAGTGGAGTCCGAGCCGGTCGAGGAACGCCTCGTCGTGGCTGACGACGACCAGGCCGCCCCGCCAGGCGGCGAGAACGTCGACGAGGTGGTCGGTCGTGGCGAGATCGAGGTCGTTCGTCGGCTCGTCGAGCACGAGCAGCTGCGGAGCCGGCTGCGCCAGCACGAGCCCGGCGAGCGCGACGCGGAACCGCTCGCCGCCCGAGAGCGACGCGATCCTCCGATCGACCACGTCGCCGCGCACCAGGAGCCGCGCGAGGGCGTTCCGCAGCTCGACCGCAGGACGATCCGGCGCGGCCCGGGAGACGTGCTCCCGCACGGTGGCCTCCTCGTCGAGGAGTCCCTCGCGGCGCTGGGGGAGCCAGCCGACCCGCTCCGTCAGCGCTCGGGCCGTGGTGCCGGCGAGCGGATGCTCCCGCGCACCCGGCGCCCCGACGAGGTGCTCGAGCAGGGTCGTCTTCCCCGTCCCGTTCGCGCCGACCACGGCGATCCGCTCCGGCCCCTGGAGCACCGTCGTCCGGCCGCGCACCGTCACCTCCGCCAGACGGCGCCCGGCCGCGACCCCGGGGTCCGGCAGGTCGAGGCGGACCCGGTCGTCGTCCCGGACTGCTCGCGACGCTGCGTCGACCTGCTCGCGCGCCCGCGCCTCCGCGGCCCCGTGCCCGGAGCGCAGCCGTCCCGCGGTCGCCTCGGCTCGTCCTCTCCGCGCGTTCGCGAGGATCGCGGGCATCGACTCCGCCGATCGCGCCCCCGCCCGCGCCCGGCGGGCGATGGTCGTCTCGGCCTCGATGCGCTGCCGCCGCTCGGCGCGGAGAAGCCGGTCGGCGTCGCGCAGATCGCGCTCCGCGGCCGCCTGCTCGAGGGCGAGCCGCTCCTCGAACGCCGAGAACGTCCCGCCCGAGGTGCGGACCGCCCCGTTGCGCAGCTCCGCGATCTCGTCGACGTGCTCGAGCAGCTCCCGGTCGTGGCTGACGAGCACGAGCGTCCCGCGCCACCGGTCGACCAGGTCGAGCAGAAGCCCTCGGGAGCGCCGGTCGAGGTCGTTCGTCGGCTCGTCGAGCACGGCGATCGGCCGGCCGCGCAGCCGGACGCCGGTCACGGCCGTGAGGACGACCTGCCCTCCGGAGAGGGTCGCGACCGGCCGCAGCAGGTCCGCCTCCTCCAGGTCGAGACCGGCGTCGCCGAGTGCGGCGAGCGCCCGGGCCTCGAGGTCCCAGTCGTCCGCGAGCACCTCGAAGTGCCTCGGATCCGCGTCGCCGCGGAGGATCGAGTGCAGAGCGTCCAGGCGCTGCCGGATCCCGAGGAGATCGGCGACGGTGTCGTCGGGCCCTCGCCGGAGGCGCTGGGGCAGCAGGTCGACAGGTCCCGTCGTCGAGACGCTCCCGGCGGTGGGGGAGAGGCCACCGGTGACGAGGCGGACGAGGGTCGACTTGCCGGCGCCGTTCGCGCCGACGAGACCGGTGCGCCCGCGCCCGAACGCAGCGGTGACGCGGTCGAGGACGACGGAGCCGTCGGGCCAGGCGAACGTGCAGTCGTGGAGGACGACGGCGGGCGGGGTGGTGCGGGAAGAGGAGGGCACGGTGCTCCAGTGGTCGGTGTCGGCGCACGACGACCACCGGGCTCCGAGGAGCAGCGGCTCGCCCCTGAGGGGCGGGCACGGGGGACGTCAGTGCGAGAGCAGCTGCTGCGTCGTGGACGCAGTACCGGTGCTGGAGCGCAAGAGTCCGTCTTCCGTGCGGGGAGCCCCCGTGACCGCGAGCCGCTGGATCGGCCGGTGTGGCGGCCGCACCGACGTCGCGGCTCGCGACGAGGTACCCGACGACCGTAAGTGCCCGTCGATACACGCGCAACCGTGACCGACTGCTCGTCCGCGGCCTGCGTCCGTCGGCGCCGTCGCGCGGCTCGCGGCGGACGGCTCTCCACCCACGGCGGGACGGCCGGACCGCCCTTGTATGCACGCTGCTGCCCACCGGTCGAGGGGGTCGCCGGCGGGCCCTCCCGTCGCCGGGCCCTCACTACGCTGAGCCCATGGTGACCATTCGCGACGTCGCGGCCGATGCGGGGGTGGCCCGCAGCACGGTGTCCTACGTGCTCTCCGGCAACAAGAAGCTCCCGGAGGCGACCCGCCTGCGCGTGCTCGCGAGCGTGGAGCGGCTCGGCTACCGGCCCGACCCGATGGCGCGGGCCCTGGCGCTGCGGCGCACGAACATCCTCGGCTTCTTCGCCTCCGTCGATCCGGAGTCGCGGCAGACCGATGTCGACGTCTTCATGCGCTTCGTGCGGGCGGCGATGTACGCGGCCCGCGCCCGCGGCTTCGACCTGCTGATGATGGGCACGGGCGAGGGGGAGCTCGCGCGCGACGTCCTCGCCGATGCGCTCGTCGTGATGGACATCCGCCGGGACGACCCCCGGCTGCCGGTCCTCGCGAGCATCGGCCTGCCGACCGCGCTGGTCGGCTACCCGGGCGAGGGCAGCCCGTTCAGCGCGATCGACCTCGACTTCGACGGCGCGGCGCGGGTCGCCGTCGACCACCTCGCCGACCTCGGGCACGTCGAGATCGCGGTCCTCGGGATGGGCCCCGACGCCTACGAGAGCGGCTACGCCTTCGCCCTGCGGTTCCGCGAGGGCTTCCTCGACCAGTGCCGCCTGCGCGGCGTGCGGGGAGCCGTCATCCCCAGCACCGACGACGTC
Organism: Rathayibacter sp. AY1A5; assembly: GCF_002930875.1. Classification (NCBI taxonomy): domain Bacteria; kingdom Bacillati; phylum Actinomycetota; class Actinomycetes; order Micrococcales; family Microbacteriaceae; genus Rathayibacter; species Rathayibacter sp. AY1A5. The sequence continues at coordinate 61,184 of NZ_PSTM01000005.1, forward strand.
GACGACTGGTTCGAGCAGGCGCAGGAGCAGCTCCCCGGCCTGAGCGCCGTGGTCACGCACGGGCCGGGCGTGCTCGAGCCGTTCCTGCAGCGCCTCAGCGGCCTGGGCCTGCGCGTCCCGGAGGACTGCTCGATCATGACCATCGCCCCGGAGGCGGTGATGCGGCACGCCGACCAGCCGGTCACCGTGGTGGACCTGCCCGGCGACGAGATGGTCTCGCGGGCGGTCGACCTGGTGCTCGACGAGCTCGCCGGCACCGCGACTCCGGGAGTGACGGAGCTGCTGCCCGCGGTCGTCGTTGATCTCGGCACCACCGCGCCCTTCTCGCCGGGCACCAGCCGGGGCGTCGTCCCCTCGTGGCGGCGGGCGCGCGGCTGACGTCGCCGGGTCGTCCGGAGCGTTCCCCGGGCGATCGGTGAACCGGTTCTCCGAAATCTATTGAACCGGTTCTCCGACTCGGTTAGGCTCGCCACGACTTCCGGTCGGACCGCCTCAGCGGGCGCCCCCGGAGGGTCTTCCCGGCGCGAGCGCTCCGCTCGTCCCGACCGTATTCAGAGAGGAATACCGTGAAGAACAGCATCCGACGGGCCGCAGGCGCCGCCTCCCTCGTCCTCATCGCCGGAGTCGCCCTCAGCGCGTGCAGCGCACAGGGAGCGGGCGACGACTCGTCGAAGTCGCTCACCCTCTGGGACAGCTTCACCCAGTACGACGCGTCCTCCCCCTACGGCCAGCTCCTGGCCGGCTGCGAGGCCTCGACCGGGATCACCCTCGAGCGCACCTCCGACCCCGACCTCACCACCAAGCTCCTGCAGTCGGCCGCGTCGAAGACGACGCCGAACCTGGTCGTCCTCGACAACCCCAACGTCGCGAAGTTCGCCGACACCGGCCTGCTCGTCGACAACGCCGCCTCCGGGCTCGACACCAGCGACGTCCTCCCGAACGTGCTCGCCGCCGGCCAGCTGGACGGGAAGACCTACGGCTCGTCGATCGGCTCGAACACCCTCGCGCTCTTCTACAACAAGGCGCTCTTCGAGGCCGCCGGCGTCACTCCGCCGACGACCTGGGACGAGCTGACCACCGCCGCGAAGGCCCTCACCGCGGGCGACGTCACCGGGCTCGGCTTCTCCGCGATCGGCACCGAGGAGGGCACCTTCCAGTTCCTGCCCTTCTTCTGGGGCTCCGGTGCGACCCTCGAGGACATCTCCTCCGACGACGCCGTCTCGGCGCTCGCGCTCTGGACCGACCTGGTGAAGAGCGGCTCGGCCTCGCAGGCGAACGTCAACGCCAACCAGCAGGACGTCCGCGACCAGTTCCTCGCGGGCAAGCTCGGGATGATGGTCAACGGCACCTGGCAGCTCTCCGCCCTCGACGAGGCGGGCATCGACTACGGCGTCGTGCCGATCCCGGCGAAGGACGGGGGAGCGGCACCGAGCCCGCTCGGCGGCGAGTTCGTCGAGGTGGTCGCCTCCGACGCCGCGAAGCAGACCCTCGCCACGGAGTTCGCGCAGTGCGTCATCCAGCCCGACAGCCTGAAGGCCTGGGCGGCCGGCCAGTCGTACATCATGCCGTACGCCGACGCGGCCGCCGAGCAGGCGACCGAGGACCCCGCGCTCCAGCCGTGGGTCGAGGCCATCTCGGTCGCGCAGGGACGCACCAGCGACCTCGGCGTCGCCTACCCGGACACCTCGAAGGCGCTCTGGACCGCGATCCAGGAGTCGCTGACCGGCTCGAAGACGCCGCAGGCGGCCCTCGACGACGCCGCGGCGAGCCTGAAGTAGCGGCCGCATGACCGACCCCGCCGTGCTCACGGCGCCGGTCGCGGGCGGGGCGGCCACCAGGCCGCCCGTCCGCCGCCGACCCCGCTCTCACCTCCGCCTCGCCGCCGCCGCCTTCATGGCGCCCGTGGTGATCTTCCTCGCCGTCTTCTTCGTCTACCCGATCATCCGCGGCGTCGTCCTCAGCCTCCAGGACTTCGGACCGTCGTCCTTCGTGACCGGGATCGCCCCCTTCGTCGGCTTCGACAACTACGTCACGGTCGTCACCGATCCGATCTTCGCGAGCATCGCCTGGCACACCGTGGTCTTCACCGTGGTCTCGCTGGTGGGCCAGTTCACGATCGGCATGGCCCTGGCGCTGTTCTTCAGCCGCCGGTTCCCGCTCTCGGCGACGTTCCGCTCCCTCATCCTGCTGCCGTGGCTCCTGCCGCTGATCGTCTCGGCGACGGCCTGGCGCTGGATCTTCGACCAGCAGTTCGGCATCCTGAACGCCGCGATCGGCACGCCGGTCGGCTGGCTGACCGATCCGTCCGTCTCGCTGTGGGCGGTCATCATCGCCAACATCTGGCTGGGCATCCCGTTCAACATGGTGCTGCTGCACGGAGGCCTGCAGGGCATCCCCGAGAGCCTCTACGAGGCCGCGGCACTGGACGGCGCCTCGCGCTGGCGGTCCTTCTGGAGCATCACCTGGCCGCTGCTGCGACCGGTGACCTCCGTCACGCTCCTCCTCGGCCTCGTCTACACGATCAAGGTGTTCGACGTCATCTGGATCCTCACCAAGGGAGGCCCGGCCAACAGCTCGCACACCCTCGCGACCTGGGCCTACGAGCAGTCCTTCACCGACCTGCAGTTCGGAGTCGGTGCGGCGGCCGGCCAGATCCTCGTGATCGTCGCCCTCGTCTTCGGCGTGATCTACATCCGCGCCCAGCGCAAGGAGGACCTCGGATGAACCGGCACACCACAGGGCTGCGCCGCGGGATCGACGTGGTCATCGCGATCGTGCTCTGCGGCTTCCTCCTCTTCCCGCTCTACTGGATGGTCAACGTCTCGCTGACCAAGCCGCAGAACCTGATCCAGACCCCGCCGAGCCTGTTCCCCGGCGACCCGACCCTCGACGGGTACGTGCAGGCGTTCTCGACGCAGCTGCCGAACCTCATCACGAGCCTCGTGATCTCGATCGGCTGCGTGATCCTGACGCTGGCGATCGCCCTGCCCGCCGCTTTCGCGATGGCGAAGTTCCGGGTGCGGGGGACCGGCGTCGTGATGTTCGTGTTCCTCCTCGCCCAGATGATCCCCGGGATCGTCCTGGTCACCGCGCTGTTCGCGATCTACAACGCGCTGGGGCTGCTCAACACCTATCCGGGCCTCATCCTCGCCGACGCGACCGCCTCCGTGCCGTTCGCGGTGATCATCCTCCGGGCCTTCATGCTCGGCATCCCCGACGAGCTGATCGAGGCCGCGCGGATCGACGGTGCGAGCAACTGGCGCTCCTTCGTCTCGATCGTCATCCCGCTGAGCCGGAACTCGATCGTGACCGCGGGCCTGTTCTCGTTCCTGTTCGCCTGGGCCGACTTCCTCAACGCGAACTCGCTCACCTCGGGCAACAGCATCGTGCCGTTCACCCTCGGCCTCTACCGCTACATCGGATCGACCACCACCAACTGGAACGGGATCATGGCGACCGCCGTGATCGCCTCCATCCCGGCCGCCGTGCTGCTGATCGTGGCCCAGCGCTACGTCGCCGCCGGCGTCACCGCCGGCGCGGTCAAGGACTGAGCGCCGTGCCCGACTCGAGGAAGCAGGAGCACATGGACACCGACGCGTTCGCGCTCGAGGGGGACCGCCTCGTCTGGCGCGGCGACGGCGAGACCGTCGTCGTCGAGCCGTGGGGGAGGGACAGCGTCCGGGTCCGCGCCCGCCGGTCCGGGGAGGTCCTCGACACCGACTGGGCGCTGATCGCCCCCGAGCGCCGCGCGCCGGAGGTCTCGATCGAGGGACCGCGGGCGACGCTGCGCGCCGGCGGCATCACCGTCGTCCTCGAGCAGCAGGAGGGCTACGGGTACCAGACCGGCTACCACGAGCTCTCCTGCTCCCTCTCCTTCTACGACCGTCGGGGGGAGCTGCTCTTCCGAGAGCTCGGGAGCGGGGGAGCGCTCAAGCTGCGCGCCCGCGAGCAGCGTCCGCACCTGGGCGGCGACTTCCGGCTGACCGCGCTGTTCGAGACGTCCCCCGACGAGAAGCTGTACGGGATGGGGCAGTACCAGCAGGACATCCTCGATCTGAAGGGCTGCACGCTCGAGCTCGCGCACCGCAACTCCCAGTCGAGCGTCCCGTTCGTGCTGTCGAGCCGCGGCTACGGGTTCCTCTGGCACAACCCCGCGATCGGCCGCGCGACTTTCGCAGCCAACCGCACGGAGTGGTCCGCCGAGTCCTCCCAGCAGCTCGACTACTGGGTGACCGCGGGGGAGACCCCGGCCGACATCACCCGGGCCTACGCCGACGCGACCGGGCACGTCCCGATGATGCCCGAGCACGGCCTCGGCTTCTGGCAGTGCAAGCTGCGCTACTGGAACCAGGAGCAGCTGCTCGAGGTCGCCCGCGAGCACCGGCGCCGCGGCCTGCCGATGGACGTGATCGTGGCCGACTTCTTCCACTGGCCGCACATGGGCGACTTCCGCTTCGAGGAGGAGTTCTGGCCGGATCCGTCCGCCATGGTCGCCGAGCTGCGCGAGCTCGGGATCGAGCTGATGGTCTCGGTCTGGCCGCAGGTGTCGGTCGAGTCCGAGAACTACATCGCGATGAAGAAGGGGAACCTCCTCGTCAAGGCCGAGCGGGGCCTGGACCTGCACATGCAGTTCGAGGGTCCGAGCGCGTTCTACGACGCGACGAGCCCCGCCGCCCGGAGGTTCGTCTGGGAGGCGTGCCGGCGCAACTACGGCGAGCACGGGATCCGGCTCTTCTGGCTCGACGAGGCCGAGCCCGAGTACGGCGTCTACGACTTCGACAACTACCGCTACGCCGCCGGCCCCGCCGTCCAGGTCGGCAACCTCTACCCGCAGGCGTTCTCCCGCGGATTCTTCGAGGGGCAGAGCGAGGGCGGGGAGACCGCGATCGTCAACCTCGTCCGCACCGCGTGGGCGGGCAGCCAGCGCTACGGTGCGCTCGTGTGGTCGGGCGACATCCACTCGACCTTCGCGGACCTGCGCCACCAGATCACGGCCGGCATCCACATGGGCGTCGCGGGGATCCCGTGGTTCACGACCGACATCGGAGGATTCGCCGGGGGAGACCCGTCGGATCCGGAGTTCCGTGAGCTCCTCGTGCGCTGGTTCCAGTTCGGCGCGTTCAGCCCGGTGATGCGCCTCCACGGCGACCGCGCGCCGTCGGCCCCGGTCACGGCCGCCGACGGGAGCCGCCGCGCCGCGACCGGAGCCGCGAACGAGGTGTGGAGCTTCGGCGAGGAGGCCACGCCGATCCTCACCCGCCTGCTGCATCTGCGCGAGACCCTGCGCCCGTACACGCGGGAGGCGATGCGGGAGGCGCACGAGCTGGGCCAGCCGGTGCTGCGCGCGGTGTTCCACGAGTTCCCGGGGGACCCGGAGGCCTGGGATCTGGCCGACCAGTACCTCTTCGGCTCGGACCTGCTGGTGGCTCCGGTCACGCACGCCGGAGCCGTCTCCCGACGGGTCTACCTGCCCGCCGGGGCGCGCTGGACGGAGCTCTCGACGGGCGCCGAGCGCGAGGGCGGGCAGTGGATCGTCGCCGACGCGCCGCTGGCCGTCATCCCGGTCTTCGCGCGCGACGGCCGGCAGGCGCACCTCGTCGGGCAGCTCTGAGCGGAGGCTCCCCGCTGACCGGAGGATTCCGCCGCGAGGAGCGCCCCCGCGTCAGCCCGTCCCCGCGAGCCAGAAGTCGACCGCGTCGGGGGACGGGCGCCCGGCGACCCGGACGACGTCGCCGAACTCGAGCACGCTGTCCGGATCCTCCTGGACGGCCGGCCACCGCTCGCGGCCGGCGGCGTCCGGATCGCCGTGGGAGACGAACGCGAGCCAGCGCGCGGTCATCTCCTGCTCGAGCCGGCGGTCGACGTCCGTGTAGTCGGCGTCGCCGTCCGCCCCGAGGTTCCCGTACGCGTACATCACCTCGGCGCCGTGGTACGCGCCGAACCGCTCGAGTCCGCTCTCCGGGGGAGTGCGCGTGAAGATGTAGGCGTGGACGCCCGCCCGCCCGGTCCGGGCGGCCGTCAGCGCCCAGAGCCGCATCGGGGCGGTCATCGTCCGGTCGCTGCCGGCGCGCAGCCGGGAGTCGACGACCTGGTCCTCGACGGCACCCGGGTACAGCGCGAGGAAGCGGTCCGCGTCGTCTCCGTGCTCCCGGCGCACCTCCTGCTCATAGGCGTCCGGATCCGAGTCGACGCCTCCCAGCAGATCGAGTGAGGTCTCGTCGGAGTTGCTGCCGAGCAGGAGGGGGACGTCGTTCTGCCGACCGGCCTCGTAGACGGCGAGCGGCGTGTCGGGGAGGACGACGCTGTCGATCGAGGGCCACCAGTGCTGCGAGAGGCCCGCGGCGGCCGCGACGATGCGCTCGGCCGGCAGGGATCTCATCTCGGCGAGGCTCGCCCCGCCGAGGGCCTCGCTCAGGCGCGCAGCCGCCTCCCGAGCGGTGGCGGCGTCGTCGTAGAGGTCGCCGTCCTCGCGGTCTCCCGCCGACCCCAGGCATCCTCCGCTCTCCCCGATGATCCCGTGGAGGAGGCCGGCGGCGAGCGGCGAGGCCCCGAGGATGCAGGCGCTGCCGGAGCCGGCGGACTGGCCGGCGACCGTCACCCGCCCTGGGTCCCCGCCGAAAGCGGCGATGTTGTCCTGCACCCACTGCAGAGCGGCGACCTGGTCGAGCAGTCCCTGGTTCCCCGGGGTGCCGCCGCCGAGCACATCACCGGCGAGGAATCCGAGGACGCCCAGACGGTAGGCGACGGTGACGACCACGGCGCCCCGGGAGGCGAGCGCCGCGCCGTCGTAGGCGGGGAGGGCGCCGGACCCCGAGACGAACGCGCCGCCGTGGAGGTAGACGAGGACCGGGCTGGAGTCGCCCGCCCCGCCGGCCGGCGTCCAGATGTTCAGGCGGAGGCTGTCCTCGTCCGTCGCGTACCCGCCGAGGAGCGTCTCCTCCAGCGGCAGGTCGAGCACGCGGGTCGCCGCTCGGGAGAGGAACGTCGGCTCCGGCTGAACGGCGGAGGGGCCGAAGTCGTCGGCCACGAGGGTCGCCGACCGCTGCGGGGCCGGGCGGGGCGCCTCCCAACGCAGCGGGCCGACCGGGGGAGCGGCGTAGGGGATCCCCGCGAAGGCGTCGACCCCGGCCGCGGCGTCGTGCACACCGACGACGTCGCCCTGCCGGGTCGTGACCGGGGCGGTGTGCGGACCGGCGAGCGTCCGCGTCGCCGGGAGAGGACCCGCGGCGAGGGCGACGGCTCCGACGAGCCCTGCGGACGCGACCCAGGCCGCCGTACGCAGCATCCAGTGCCGGTGCCGCCAGCTCCTCGAGACGGCCGCGATCAGGACCGCGGCCGCCGCGACGACGAGCCACCCCCACCACTCCACCCGGTTCAGCCAGGCGAGGACCGCCCCGATGAGCACGACGGTCGCGGTCGGCAGCCACCGGGACCGTCGCCGTCGAGGTTCGGGCAATCCAGTTTTCGATACGGTATGCATTGGAAACGAAACGTACTGAAAAGGCCCATTCAGCGCAAGGATCCGAATAGGCTGGGGGCGTGGTCACAGGCGAGCAGGCTCCGGTCCGGCGGAGGAGCGAGACGCGACGACGTCTCCTCGCCGCGGCCGCCGAGCTCTTCGAGAGCACGGGCACCATCGGCCAGCGCGTCGAGGACATCTGCGCGCAGGCGGGCTTCACCCGCGGCGCGTTCTACTCGAACTTCACCGGCGTCGACCAGCTCTTCCTCGCACTCCACGAGGAGCAGGCCGCGAGAGTGTGGGGGAGCCTGCAGGAGGCCCTCGACGTCCAGCTGCAGGAGGAGCACCGCGCGGCGACCCTCGACGGCGCCGTACGCTCCCTCCTCGACGCGCTCCCGTCCAGCCGCGAGTGGTTCTCCCTGCGGTCGGTGCTCCTGGCACGCGCTGCCGCGGACCCGGAGTTCGCCGAGCGGATGATGATCGACGACGACCGCGTCTCGCGCGAGCTGGGCGAGCGCTTCGCCGCCCTCGCCGCCGTGCACGGCCGCGTCCCCGCCGTCGAGTCCGCCGTCCTGGCGAAGGCGGTCGTCGCGGCGCACGTCGGGTCGGTGAGCCAGTGGCCCGTGGACACCAGCGCCGAACTCACGCAGCGCATGGTCGTCGCCGCGGTGATCCGAGGCCTCACCGTCGAAGCGCCCGGTCTGCCATCGGAGCGCGGCGGCGATCGATGACGTCCTGTCTCAGGAGCGTTGAGGGGAGCCGATCGCCATCCTGCCGACCGGGGCTTCGGTCGAACTGACATAATGCGCATTATCGGATAACGGTGGACGGACCGGACGGACCGGGACCGAGGCCGCCCGACGGTCCGGCACGTCATCAGCGGACAGGCGAATGCTCCACCCACGGCTCGACGTCCTCGTACCACCACGTTTCGGTCGGAGTGTCGAAGTGCGTGACCAGCCGTAGCCGCGGATCGACGGTCATCGTGCCGCGGACGCGGCCGTCGCCTCGATCCTCCCGGGCGCCCGCCGCAACGCGCGTCGGCGTTCCTGCGAGCGCTCCCGCCGGTTCACCATCACCGCGACGGCATCGAGAAGGATGCTCACGCCGCCCGGCGTCCGCCGGCGGACGGACTGCGCCCACAACGGCGTCGGACTCCCCCTATGCCGGTCCGCTGCCGTCCATCGGAGTCATCCGTCGAGGCTCGCAGAACCGTGCGCCGGCGTCAGTCTCTGGTGAGGATCAGGCGAAGTCGGAGATGTCACCGACGAGGCGGGTGTTGTCCGCGGGGATCGGCTCGACGGCCGCCAGAGCGACCTCGGCCGCGAACTCCTGCACGTTGTAGAGCTTGCCGGCCGACTCGCGACGCGAGCTGATCGCGCCCGGGTTCGCGCGCTCCAGCAGGGTCGCGGTGATGGTGCCCTCGATCATGTCGCCCGAGACGACGACGAACTCGATCCCGCGCTCGGCGAGCTCACCGATCCGCTCGCGCAGGGCGTCCTCGCCGGCGCGCTTGGAGAGCGCGACGGGCTCGTACTCGGGCATCGTGGGCGTGGTCCGGATGAAGTGCGCCTGGTGGCTCGTGACGAACACGACACGGGAGCCCTCGGAGAGCAGCGGCAGCGCCGCGTCGAGCACGGAGACCTGCGAGTCGCGGTTGAGGACCATCGCGTAGTCCTCCCCCATGTTGCTCTCCATGCCGCCGGAGGCGTTCAGGACGAGCACGTCCAGACCTCCGTACTCCTTCTCGATGCGCGAGAAGAGCTCGGCGCGCGAGTCGGCGTCGGTGAGATCGGCGCCGACGGCGATGGCGGTGCCGCCGGCCTCGACGATCTGCGCGACGAGCTTGTCGGCGCGCGGCGCCTTCGAGCGGTAGTTGACGACGACGCGGGCTCCGGCCTCGGCCAGGTAGCGGACCGTGTCGGCGCCGATGCCGCGGGACGACCCGGTGACGAGAGCGCGCTTGCCGTCGAAGGAGCCGGGGGCGAGGGGATTGGACACGGGTATTCCTCCAGAACGCCGGCTCGGAGACCGGATCGGGCACGATGACGGGCCACGGCCCGACGGAGGAGTCTACCAAGGGCCTCGAGACCGTCGGCGCACCCCCTCTCCCAGCCCTCGTCCGGGGGGCGTTGATAGCCTGGGAATGCTCGTCGAGGGGAAGGAGCACACAGCATGGACGCTGTCACCCAGTACGCGTGGATCCTCTGGCTCGCGCTGATCCTCATCTTCGTGATCGTCGAGATGATCACTCTCGAGTTCACGTTCCTGATGCTCGCCGTCGGCAGCATCGGCGGACTGCTGACCGGGCTGGTCGGGGCTCCCTTCTGGGTCCAGGTCCCCGTCGCGGCCGTCCTCGCCGCCCTCCTGCTGTTCACCGTCCGGCCGTCGCTGCTGCGGCTGCTGAAACGGGGCGGCGATCCCACCCCCAGCGGAGCGGACGCTCTCCTCGGGCTCTCCGGCAGCGTCGTCCTCGCCGGCCCCGGAGCCGGCCAGGTCAAGCTCGCCAACGGCGAGACCTGGACCGTCCGCCTGTCCCCGCTCGTCGAGGACCGCACACTCGGAGTCGGCGAGAGAGTCGTCGTCACCGCCATCGAGGGCGCGACCGCGGTCGTCGTCCCCGCCGAAAGGAGCACACCGTGACACCGTCCTCCGTCGTGACGATCGTCGTCGTCGCCGCCGTCGTCCTCTTCGCCCTGGTCGTCCTCTTCCGAGCGGTCCGCATCATCCCCCAGGCCACCGCCGGGGTCGTGGAGCGCCTCGGCAAGTACCACAAGACCCTGCTGCCGGGCCTCAATCTCGTCGTGCCGTTCATCGACCGGGTCCGCCCGCTGATCGATCTGCGCGAGCAGGTCGTCTCGTTCCCGCCCCAACCCGTGATCACGGAGGACAACCTCGTCGTCTCGATCGACACGGTCGTCTACTTCCAGGTGACGGACGCCCGCGCGGCGACCTACGAGATCGCCAACTACCTCGGCGCGGTCGAGCAGCTGACCACCACCACGCTCCGCAACGTCGTCGGCGGCCTGAACCTCGAGGAGGCGCTGACCTCCCGCGACAACATCAACGGGCAGCTGCGCATCGTCCTCGACGAGGCCACCGGCAAGTGGGGCATCCGCGTCGGACGCGTGGAGCTCAAGGCCATCGACCCGCCCCTCTCCATCCAGGACTCGATGGAGAAGCAGATGCGCGCCGAGCGCGACCGTCGAGCCGTGATCCTCACCGCCGAGGGCACCAAGCAGTCCCAGATCCTGAACGCCGAGGGTCAGCGCCAGGCCGCGATCCTCGCTGCGGAGGGCCAGGCGAAGGCGGCGGTCCTGCGGGCCGAGGGTGAGGCCAAGGCGATCACCACCGTCTTCCACGCCATCCACGAGGGCCGCCCCGACAGCGAGCTCCTCGCGTACCAGTACCTCCAGACACTCCCCAAGATCGCCGAGGGCAGCGCGAACAAGCTCTGGGTCATCCCGAGCGAGCTCACCGAGGCGCTGAAGGGCATCGGAGGCGCGCTCGGCCAGCGCGGCCAGTCCGCCCCGGCGGTCCGCCCGCAGGATGCGGCACCCCCGTCGGCGCCTGCGGCGTCCGCGCCTGCCGCATCCGGGTCCGTCGGCTCCACTCCTGTCGAGCCCGGATCCGACACGTCCGCCCCCGTGGCGCCCGCGACGACCGACGGAGCCCCCGGCTCGGCGCCCACTCCCCCGCCGCCGGCCGTCTAGCCGCGGACCCGGTCCGCGATGCGCACCCCTGAGCGACCCCTCGCCCTGAGCGGGCCGACCCCCCGGGTGATCGCGCATCGCGGGTTCGGCCCGCAGGCCGAGGGCAACACGCTCGCCGCCTTCGAACGCGCCCTCGCCGCGGGTGCGGACCTCCTCGAGACGGACGCGCGCGCCTCCCTCGACGGGGTCGCCGTGCTCGTCCACGACGCCGAGGTGGTCGACCGCTCCGGCCGCCGCCACGTCGTCGCCGCCACCCGGTGGGAGGAGCTCGCCGACCTCCGACTGGCGGGCGGCGCCCGGCTCGCCTCTCTCGAGCAGGCCCTCGCCGCACTCCCCCGCGCGCGCTTCAATGTCGACGTGAAGTCGCGGGACGCGATCGACCCGGTCGTCGCGGCGGTGTCCGGCGCCGCCGCCGCGGAGCGCGTCCTGATCACCTCGTTCTCCGAGATCCGTCGAGCAGCGGCCCTCCGCCGTCTTCCCGGCGCCGCGACCTCGGCGTCGGCGGTCCGCTTCGTCGTCGCCCTGGTCGCCGCCCACCTCGGCGCCGCCCTCCCCGTGCGTCTCGCTCTCCGCGGCATCGACGCGCTCCAGGTGCCCGAGCGCGCGCTCGGCCTCCGCGTCGCCGAGCCGCGGATCCTCGCCCGGCTGCGGGTGACCGGCTGCGAGATCCACCTCTGGACCATCGACGATCCGGAGCGGATGGAGCAGCTCCTCGCGCTCGGGATCGACGGGCTCGTGACCGACCGCACCGACCTCGCCCGAGCGGCCGTCGACGCCGTCCTCAGCGCCCGTCGGCCACGCCCTCAGGAACCGCGGAATACGCCTCCGACCTGAGGATTCTCTGGCAATGGCAGGGACGGGAAGACCACCTCCAGGTACGACGTTGACACTGGGGAAGCACAGCGAGAGGAGACCACACAATGGCAGATCGAAGCTTGCGAGGAATGCGGCTCGGATCCCAGAGCCTGCAGAGCGAAGAAGGCGTCGTCTTCTCCCCGCGATCGACGTACGAGTACCACTGCGCGAACTGCGGCCACGACACCGACATGGTGTTCTCGGCCGATGCGGAAGCGCCGGAGACCTGGGAGTGCCGCTCCTGCGGTCACGAGTCCACTCTGATGGTGGACTCGAAGCCGGTCGTCGTGGACAAGGGCGAGCAGAAGGCTCCGCGCACCCACTGGGACATGCTGCTCGAGCGCCGGACCCGCGCGGAGCTGGAGGAGCTGCTCGAGGAGCGGCTCGCCTATCTGCGCGCCAGGCGCGGCGAGCACAAGATCGGCGCGTAGCGCCGGTCAGCGGGAACGGCGTCGCGGCTCGCGCGTCCTGAGGACGAACGAGACCATGACGATGAGACCGGCGGCCAGGAAGTACCAGCCGAGGTCTCGCGCCCACACCAGAGCCGGGGTCGTGGTGGAGCTGAGGGGGACCTCGTCCACCATGGCACCCGGCTCGAACCATGTCAGGGAGTCGATCGTCGCGCCGTCCGGCCCGATGATCGCACTCGTCCCGACGGTCGAGATGTTGACCACGCTGCGCCCGGTCTCGATGGCCCGCAGGCGAGCGATGGCGAGCTGCTGGACGCTCTCGTCCGTCCGGCCGAAGTCGGCGTTGTTGGTCTGCCCGAGGATGACCTGGGCTCCCCCGTCGACCATCGCGTTCGTCAGCGCGTCGTCCGAGATGTCGAAGCAGATCGCGATGCCTGCGAGGACGCCGTTCACGTCGAAGACGTTGGGACGGGTGCCGATCGAGTAGTCGCGGCTCACCAGGTCGACCAGGTCCGGAGCGAACATCCGCCAGAACGCCCGGTCCGGCATGTACTCGGCGAACGGGACGGGATGCACCTTGTCGTAGACCTGCGTCGCCCCCTCCCCCGCCTTCCAGAGCAGCGAGCTGTTGTAGAAGACGTCGTCCGAGGGGTTCGTGATCGTGCCCACGACGAACGGCGCGTCCATCGTCCGGCTGAGGTAGTCGAGGACGGCGGCCGACTGGGCGTTCCGGGTCGGATCGATGTCGACGCCGTTCTCGGGCCACACCACCATGTCGACGTCCTGATCGAGGATCGGCAGCGTCGCCGAGGTGTGGTCCTCGAGGATCTGCCCGCGGTAGCTCTGCGAGAACAGGCCCGCATCGGAGTCGCCCTGGACGGCGGCGATCCGGGTCGTGCCCTCCGTCGGTGCCGGCCAGGCGGGGAACACCAGCGCCACGATCGCGAAGCCCGCGAGAGCGCTGACGCGAGAGAAGGCCGGGACGGACATCTCGCGGACGGCCTGCGCGAGCACGGCCGCGAGGAACGCCACCACGAAGCCGAGGCCGGCGAAGCCGATCCACGCCGCGAGACCGGCGAGCGGGCCGAGGGACTGCGAGATCGCGAGGCGGCCCCAGGCGAAGCCGCCGTAGGGCCAGACGCTGGTGATCGACTCGCGCCCGATCCAGAGCGCCGCCAGGAGGGCGGGGAGGCCGACCATCCGGCCGAGCGGTCCCTTCCAGACGCGGTGGCCGCGCGTGGAGACGACCGCCATCAGCCCCGCGGAGAGCGCGAAGAAGATCGCCTGCAGGCCGGCGAGGGCCGCCCACGGGACCGGGCCGAGGTAGAGGGTCAGCCACTCGATGTGGACGCCCCAGAAGACCGCTCCGCCGACGAGGCCGACGAGGCTTCCGCTCCAGAAGCCGCGCCCCCCCAGCGCGAACAGGATCGCCGCGGCGCCCACGATCGCCAGCGGCCAGACGTCGGAGTCGGGGAAGCCGCGGTCGAGCACGGCGCCGCCGAGGGCGGCGAGGGGCAGCGCCACCCACAGCGGAACGGTCCGCCCGTCGGGCGGAGGAGCGATCGGCGTCATGCGACCGTCGAGTACGCGACGATGCCGCGGCGGACCAGGTCGAGGGCGGTCCGGGCCGCGCGGCCGACCTTGCCCTCGGCGACGACGGAGAGCTGGTCGAGGAGGTCGATGGTCTGCTTCGCCCAGCGCACGAAGTCGCCGGCGGCCATGTCGGACTCGCGGAGCACCATGTCGAGCGGCATGCCCTTGGCCCACATGTTCATCGACAGCGCCAGGCTCGTCGAGATCGGGTTGCTGCCCGGCAGGCGGTGCTCCCGCTCGACGTCGTCGAGCCGGGCCCACAGAAGCTGGGTCCTCTCCAGCGCCTCGGGGAACGCGCCGCGGGGCAGGAACTGCTCGCCGAGCGTCCCCTCCTCGCGTCGCGGCTCGAAGACCAGGCAGCACGCCATCGCCGCGAGGCCGGCCGGATCGAGCTCCGTCCACGCCTGCTTCCGGAGGCACTCGGCGACGAGCAGGTCCCGCTCCCCGTAGATCCGGCGGAGCGTGCGACCGTTGGGCGTCAGCGAGAGCTCGCCGACCTCGTCCCGGCGGAAGTAGCCGAGCTCGAGCAGCACGTCCGTGATGTGGTCGAAGATGCGGGCGACGGCGCCGGTGCGCGAGCGGATCTGGCGCTCGATCTCGTCGGTCTCGCGGCGCAGCTTCCACCAGCGCTCGGCCCAGCGCGCGTGCTGCTCGCGGTCGGAGCAGGCGTGGCACGGGTGCGCCTTCATCCGACGCCGCAGGCTCGTGAGCTGTCCCTGGCGCTTCTCGCGCTCGGCGTGGGAGGCCGACTCGCCGCGCACCGCGCCCCGGCGCTCGAGGTCGCCGATCTCACGGCGGATCGCCGCGTACTGCTCGAAGTCGCCCAGGTGGCACTGCATCGCCGTGACGTAGCCCGCCATCGACTCCTCCTGCTGGCGGACCCGGCGGGCGAGATCGACGACGGACCGGTCGGCCTGGAACTGCGCGAACGACGACTCGAGGATCTCGCGCGTGCGCACCCGGCCGAACTGCTCGATCAGGTTCGCGGCCATGTTGTAGCTGGGGCGGAAGCTGGAGTTGAGCGGGTAGGTCCGCCGGGAGGCGAGGGACGCGACCGCCTGAGGGTCCATCCCGCCGCGCCACTGGATCACCGAGTGGCCCTCGACGTCGATGCCGCGTCGGCCCGCCCGGCCGGTGAGCTGGGTGTACTCCCCCGGTGTGATCGGGACGCGCGCCTCGCCGTTGAACTTCTCGAGCTTCTCGAGGACGACCGTGCGGGCCGGCATGTTGATGCCGAGCGCGAGCGTCTCGGTCGCGAAGACCACGCGCACGAGCCGGCGCAGGAACAGCTCCTCGACGACCTCCTTGAAGGCGGGGAGCATCCCGGCGTGGTGCGCGGCGACGCCCCGCTGGAGTCCGTCGAGCCACTCCCAGTAGCCGAGCACCGCGAGGTCCTCGTCGCGGATCGTCCGGCACCGCTCCTCGACGATCGCGCGGATCTCGTCGCGCTCGTGGCGCTCGGTGAGGCGCACGCCCGACCGCAGCACCTGGCGCACGGCCTGGTCGCAGCCCGCACGGCTGAAGACGAAGAAGATCGCGGGGAGGAGGTTCTTGCCGCGGAGGATCTCGACGACCTCCGAGCGCAGCACGAGCTCCTCGGTGCGCTGCTCCGGGTAGCGGCCGCGACCGCCTCGGCCGTTGCGGCCGCCCCTGCCGCCGCGCTCGACCCGGGAGCCGCCCTGGGCCATGCGGGCGAGCTCGGGGTTCACCCGGTTCGTCGCCGCCCGACCGGAGGAGTCGAAGAGATCGACCAGCTTGCCGCCCACCAGGACGTGCTGGTCGAGCGGGACGGGCCGCTCCTCGGAGACGATGACCTCGGTCTCGCCCCGGACGGTCTGGAGCCAGTCGCCGAACTCCTCGGCGTTCGACACGGTCGCGCTGAGCGAGACCAGCCGCACGCGCTGCGGGAGGTGGATGATGACCTCCTCCCAGACGGCGCCGCGGAAGCGGTCGGCGAGGTAGTGCACCTCGTCCATCACGACGTAGGCGAGGTCGCGCAGGAGGTCCGAGTCGGCGTACAGCATGTTGCGCAGCACCTCGGTCGTCATCACGACGATGCGGGCGCGCGCGTTGACGTTCGAGTCGCCGGTCAGCAGGCCGACCTCGGAGGCTCCGTAGTCCTCGACGAACTCCTGGAACTTCTGGTTGCTCAGCGCCTTCATCGGCGTCGTGTAGAAGACCTTGGCCGTCGGGTCCTGCATGGCCAGGTGGATCGCGAACTCGGCCACCGCGGTCTTGCCGGCGCCGGTGGGCGCGGCGACGAGGACGCTGTGGCCGTCGTCGAGCGCGCTGCAGGCCTCGTACTGGAAGGGGTCGAGGTCGAACGCGAGGGTCGAGCGGAACGCCTCGACCCTCGCGTGGCCCTGGCGCGTCCGGAACGCGGCGAACCGCTCGGCGGGAGACGGTCCGGTCACGCGGGCAGGTCGGAGGGGCTGCCGTCGAACACCAGCTGGCGCTTGGCGGCGCGCCGGTCGTGCAGGATCGCGATCCCGCAGGCGAGGAAGAACAGGAAGATGATCGGGATGGCCAGGAGGAACATCGAGATCGGGTCGGCCGCGGGGGTCGCGATCGCCGTGAAGAGCACGATCGCCATGATCGCGATGCGCCACGACTTGAGGATCAGCATGCCGGGGAGGACGCCGAGGAAGTTGAGGAGCACCAGGAAGACGGGCAGCACGAAGGCGATGCCGACGACCAGCACGAGCTTGAGAACGAACTCGTAGTAGATCTTGGCGTCGAGGAAGCTCGCCGCGTTGCTGCCGGTGAAGCTCGTCAGGAGCTCCACGATGTGCGGGAACACGAACCAGCCGGCCGCGCAGCCCGCGAAGAACAGCGGGATGGCGGTGAGGATGAAGCCGAGGCCGTACCGCATCTCCTTGCGGGTCAGGCCCGGGACGAGGAACGCCCAGATCTGGTACAGCCAGACCGGGCTTGCCAGGACGATGCCCACCGTGATGGCGATCTGCAGCCGCAGGTCGAAGGCACCGGCGATCGTCGGGAAGTTGAGGATCGCCTCCTTGCCCTGGGTGGAGGCCACCTCGGAGATCGGAGCCTTGAGGGCCTCGAAGACCCACTCCGAGACGAACCACCCCGCGACGCACGCGATGACGATCGCGATCGCGGACTTGAAGAGCCTGTTGCGAAGCTCGACGAGGTGCGCCCCGAGCGACATGCGCCCGTCGGGGTTCTTCGTCCGCTTCGTCCGTGGCTTCTTCGGTGCCACGGACGTCATTACTTGAGCGGGGACTCGGGCGGCGTGGTGGTGCCGGTGCCGGTGGTCGTGCCGGTGGATCCGGCGACGGTGCCGGTGGTCCCCTCGGTCGACTCACGGCGCTCGGTGCCGTCCTCGTCCTTCATGGTCTTGACCTCGCTCTTGAAGATCCGCATCGACTGCCCGACACTGCGGGCCAGCTGCGGGAGCTTGGGCGCACCGAACAGGAGGAGGATCACGGCGAGGATGATGAGGAGGTGCCACCCCTGGAGGCCAGCGAACATTGCAGACTCACTTCACTTGTCGGTTGCGGTGTACGAGGAGCTTACCCTGTTCGACCCGTTCTGACCGGCGGAGATCGATCCTGTCGCGACGTGCGTCACGCCGGCCCTCGTG
Organism: Rathayibacter sp. AY1A5; assembly: GCF_002930875.1. Lineage (NCBI taxonomy): Bacteria > Bacillati > Actinomycetota > Actinomycetes > Micrococcales > Microbacteriaceae > Rathayibacter > Rathayibacter sp. AY1A5. The sequence continues at coordinate 78,821 of NZ_PSTM01000005.1, forward strand.
CGCACGCCTCACGTCGTCGCGATCGGCGAACAGCGACGAGGACGGCCGGGGCGGCAGGTCGTCCGTCATTCCAGGACTCAGTGTCTCGAGTTTCGCGGTGACCTCGGACAGCTGTCCGAGGAGCACCTTCCCCTTGCGCCAGTAGGAGAGGGCGAAGAGGACCAGCATCGCCAGAGCGCCCAGCGCGAGGCCGAGCCAGATCAGGATCCACGACCACCAGGTCACGACGGCTCCCCCACGTTCGCGGCGAGCGCGGAGGCCGCCCAGAGCGCGACCGCGGTGCGCGCCTCGGGGGGTGCCACCACGGTGACGAGACCCGCCAACGACGCCACCAGGCGCGTCAATCCCTCCAGATGGGCGACGCGGAGACGGACGAGGACACCGTGGTCCTCCTCCCCCGGCACGGGATCGGGGAACTCGGCGTCGGCCGCGTAGTCGCCCAGCAGCACGACGGCGCTGGGGGCGACGCGCAGGTCCACGACGAGATCGGAGGCGGAGGCCTCGAAGAGCCGTTCCGAGAGGGTCACCTCGTTGCGGCGCCGGACGATCGGCGTCCCCGTGTCGCGGAGGGAGCGCATCCTGTCGACCCGGAACGTCCTGACGCCCTCGCGGAGGTGGTCCCATCCCCGCAGGTACCAGTCCCGATCGACCGATTCGAGCACGAAGGGGTCGACGAGCCGGGACTCGGTCTCGCCGCGGGCGCTGCGGTAGTCGAAAGCGACCTGCGTCGCCGAGCCCATCGCTGTCCGCAGGAGCGCCACAGCGCTGTCCGCGCCCGTGCCGCGCGAGACCGCGACCGCGCTCGGGGCCGAGGAGGCGCCGCGTGCGAGCTTCCCCATCAGCGAGGCGATCCGGTCGTTGCCCTGGTTCTCGGGCAGCGCTGCGAGGTACTGCATGCCGGCGATGAGGGCGGCGGCCTCCCGCGCCGAGAACCTCGGCGAGTCGTCGATCGCGACCTGGTGGGTGAGGACGACGTGGTCGTTCTCCTCGAAGTCGTCCCAGCCGATGTCGAAGAGGTCGTTCGCCTGGTACTGCGCGGTCTCGCCGGGGATGCCCGAGACGGCGATGAGGCGCACCGCGCGGCGCACCTCCTCCTCCGGGATCTCGAAGTGCGCGGCGACCTCGGCGACGGAGACGCGGCCCCGGTCGAGCAGGTAGGGAACGAGGGAGAGGAGGACGGCCAGGCGGTCGCGCGCCTGCAGGGAGCGGGGTCTAGCCACGGGGATCCCCTCCATGGTCGTCCAGGGTGCGGCGGAGGCGGTCGAGGACGCGGCGGCGGAGCTCCTCCGGCTCGAGCACCCGCACCTCGGGACCGTGACCGGCGAGCTCGTCCGCGAGCACGTCCGGGTCGGTGTAGTGCAGGCGCAGCAGGCCCTGGCCCTCGCCCTCGGCCTCGGCACGCCCGCCGAGACGGAGGGCGGCGTCGGAGTCGGGGGCGACGCGCAGGAGCGCGCTGTTGCGCTGCAGGATCTCGTCGAGCTGGGCGAGAGCGGTCGCCGCGTGGTCCCCCTCCACGAGAGGCGCGGTGCGGCCGGTGGACGCGACCGGCCCGACGATCCGCGACAGGAGGAAGGTCCGCGTGCCCTCGGCGCCCTCGTCCCAGCCGTGGAGGTGCCAGCGCCCCTGGTGGTTCACCAGGGCGCGGGGCTGCACGGTGCGCACGCGCGGCTCCTCGCCGCCGGGCTTCAGATAGGGGAAGCGGACGACCTGGCCGCGGTCGAGCGCAGCGTTGAGCGGCTCGAACGAGGCCTCGCGGACCCGGATCGAGGGGCTGATGCCGATGACGGGGTCGACGGACTCGACCCCGATCGAGCGCAGCTTGATCAGCGCGCGCCGCGACTCCGCCGAGAGCGTCCCCTCGCGCCAGACCGCCCCGGCCAGGCGGAGCAGCGCGAGCTCCTCCGGGTCGAAGGTCAGGTCGGCCGGGAGGTCGTAGCTGCGCTTCGCGATGCGGTACCGGACGGTCTGGGTGTTGCCCGGGTCGCCCGGGGCGTCGACCGTCTCGATCGGGATGCCCAGCTCGCGCAGGTCGTCCTTGTCGCGCTCGAACTGGCGCTCGAGCGAGGTCCGGTCGCCCCGGCCCACCCGCTGCCGGTAGCCCTGCACCGTAGAGAGGACGTCGGCCTTCGTCAGTCCGTTCTCGGCCGCGACGAGCGCGAGCACGAGGTTGAACAGACGCTCCTCGGCCGGGACGCGGCTCGAGGACGGGGCGTCGGAAGGCACGCCCTCCAGTCTAGGGCCGGGCCCGGTCAGACCTTTCCGAGGATGTCGGCGACGAAGATCAGCGTCGCGCCGCCGGGGATCCCGCCCTGAGGGGAGCCCTGGTCGCCGTAGCCCTGGTCCGGCGGGATGACCGCGATGACCTGGGATCCGACGGGCTGGCCGATGAGGGCGTCGGCGAATCCGGCGATGACTCCGCCCTGGGTGGTCGAGCCGTCGGCGGCCGTGAAGACGGCGGGAGCGCCCTTCTCCCAGCTGGAGTCGAACACCTTCCCGTCGCTCCACTGCCAGCCTGTGTAGGCCACGACGACCTGGTCGCCCTCGGCGACGACGTCGCCGTCGCCCTTCTTGAGCTGGGCGATGCGGAGGTCGGTCGGCGCGTCACCGGAGGGCTTCGCGAGCCCCGGGCGTCCGTCGTCGCCGAGCGTCACCGTCGGGAAGCCGTCGGGCGCGGGCTGGGCGGCGCCGTTCGCGCGGGCCAGCGAGGCCTCACGGACGTCCGCGACGAGCACGAGCGTGTCGTCCTCCGAGATGCCGAGCTGCGACGAGGACTGGCCGAAGCCGTCCTCGGGGGCGATCGCGATGGCGACGCGCGAGCCGACCTGCGTGCAGAGGAGGCCCTCGTTCAGGCCGACGAGCCCGGCTCCGCCGACGCCGAAGCGGGCGGTGCTCGACCCGTCGTAGGGCGAGGTCTCGAGGACCGTGCCGTCCGCTCCGTTGACCAGGGTGTAGTCGATGGTGACGAGCTGGCCCTTCTCGAGCGGTGCGCCCGAGCCCTCGATGAGGGTGCTGACCTGCGTGCCGTCCGCCTTCAGCGGCGTCGGGACGCTGACGTCCGGCTTCGCTCCGAAGTCGCCCGTGGCGCTGACCGCCGCCGAGGAGTCGCCGGAGGAGAACGGAGCGTCGCAGTCCGCCTGCGAGGAGGACGCGGTGCATCCGGTGAGAGCGGCGACGATGCCGATGCCGGCGATGAGCGCGGTGGTCCTGCGCACGGGTCCTCGATTCGAGTGAAGGGGAGCGGTGACGCCCGGGGTGGAGACGGCCCGGAGGCCGGGAACAGCTTAGAGGATGCCCTCGTCGTCGGGCTCCGCGGTCTCCTCGCCGAACCCGCGGGCCCGGGAGAGCTCGGCGCTGGTGGCGGACTCGCGGACCCGCTTGCGCAGGCTCTTGGGGCTCACGGCGCGCTCGCCGAGCGCGCCGGGGGTCCAGGCCTCCACGTCCTCGTCGCTGAAGTCCGTCTTCGACGGGCGACGCTTGAGCTCGGGGAGCACGGTGTCCGGAGCGAGCCGGCGAGCGGTGATGAGGAAGCCGGTGTGGCCGATCATCCGGTGGTCCGGCCGGACCGCGAGGCCCTCGACGTGCCAGCCGCGGACCATGGTCTCGTTCGACGACGGGTTCGTGAACAGGCCCGAGGCGCGGATCGCCTCCGCCGTCCGCGAGAGCTGCGTGACGGTGGCCACGTAGCAGAGGAGGACTCCCCCGGGCGTGAGAGCCTCGGCGGCGACGTCGAGGCACTCCCAGGGCGCGAGCATGTCGAGCACGACGCGGTCGGCCTCGCCGGACGGGACCGTGCCGGGCAGCGCCTCGACGAGGTCGCCGACGGTGACGCTCCAGTTGTCGGGCGTGTAGCCGAGGAAGGTCTCGATGTTCGCCCGTGCGACATCCGCGAACTCCTCGCGCCGCTCGAACGACGACAGCCGGCCGGTCGGACCCACCGCCCGCAGCAGCCAGAGCGAGAGCGCGCCGGAGCCGACACCGGCCTCGACCACGCGGGCGCCGGGGAAGACGTCGGCGAGGGCGAGGATCTGGGCCGCGTCCTTCGGGTACACGATCGCCGCGCCGCGGGGCATCGACATCACGAAGTCGGCGAGGAGAGGGCGCAGCGCGAGGTGCTCGACGCCGACGGTGTTGGTCACCACCGAGCCGTCGGGCAGCCCGATCACCGTGTCGTGCTCGATGCCGCCCCGGTGCGTGTGGAACACCTTGCCGGGAACGAGCGTGATGGTGTTCATCCGCCCCTTGGGTCCCGTCAGCTGGACGCGGTCTCCCGCGCGGAAGGGTCCGGAATGCTGCAGTGCCTCACCGGTCATCGGCGGGCCTCCGTCTCGGTCGTGGCCGGGCCGGAGCCGCGGTGCTCGGAGGACACCGTCGCGAGGTCCGCGACGGTGCGGCCCGCGAGAGTGGGCCAGAGGGCGTAGGGGCCGGCGGGGTCGAGCTCCAGCTGGTGCGGGACGCCGATCGACGCGGCTCCGGAGGCGACGGCCGCGCCGAGGCCCGTGAGGGAGTCCTCGATCGCGACGCAGGCGGCGATGTCGACACCGAGGGTGCTCGCGGCGAGGAGGTACGCCTCGGGGTGAGGCTTGCTGCGCTCGACCATGTCGCCGCTGACGACGGCGGCGAAGGCGGGGAACGGGATCCGGTCCACGACGGCCGCGGCCATCCGCGAGATCGACATCGTGACCAGCGCCTGCGGCACTCCCGCCTCGGACACCGCGTGCAGCAGCTCGAGCGCGCCCGGTCGCCACGGGATGCTCACGGCCAGCTGGTCGACGACCTCGTCGGTCATCCGGTCGATGATCGCGTCGACGGAGAGGTCGACGCCCTTGCCCTGCAGGATGCGGGCGGCGGCGGGCAGGCCCGAGCCGACGAGTCCCATCGCGTCCTCGTGGGTCCACACTCCGCCGAAGGAGGAGACGAGCGCGTGCTCCGACGCCATCCAGTACGGCTCGGTGTCGACGAGCGTCCCGTCCATGTCCCAGAGGACGGCGGCGGGGGCGGACGCTCCTCCGAGCGGCTCGGAGGACAGCGGCCGGGCGGAGGTCTCGGGAGTCACGAGCGACCATGGTACCGGCAGGGCCGCGCCCCTCCCCGGCCGCGGGCCGAGAGCGAACAGCGCGGCCGATCCCGCCGGACGGGACAGGCGCGGCCGGGGGCGGTCCTATCCTGGACGGAGGGACAGGCGCGGTGTGCGCTCCCCGCACATCGAGCCGAACGCGGAGATCCTGCCTATGAACGTGATCACGGGGAACGTCCTGGTCGTGGCCTTCGAGGGCTGGAACGACGCCGGGGACGCCGCCAGCGGCGCGCTGCGGCTGGTCAAGGACGCCGGGGAGTACGTGCCCCTCTTCGCCGTCGACGCCGAGCAGTACTACGACTTCCAGTACACCCGCCCCATGCTCTCGATCGGCGAGGACGGCCGCCGCAGCCTCGCCTGGCCCGGCACCCAGATCTTCGGCCCGGCCGACACCTCGGTCGACGCCGAGAGCGCGCTGTACCTCATGATCGGCACCGAGCCCTCGCGCAGCTGGAAGAGCTTCGCCGCCGAGGTCGTCGACGCCATGCTCGCGATCGACATCTCCGCCGTCGTCTTCCTCGGCGCGATGCTCGCCGACGTCCCGCACACCCGGCCGATCTCGATCTTCGCCTCGAGCGAGAACGCGGAGCTGCGGAGCTCCTTCGAGCTCGAGCGCTCCAGCTACGAGGGGCCGGTCGGCATCCTCAGCGTGATCGGCGAGGCCGCGCAGAAGGTCGGCATCCCCGCCGTCTCGATCTGGGCCTCCGTCCCGCACTACGTGCACAACGCGCCCTCGCCCAAGGCGATGCTGGCGCTGCTCGAGAAGCTCGAGGAGGTCGTCGGCCTGGCGATCCCCCGCGGCGACCTCGTCGAGGAGGCGGAGGAGTGGGAGCGCGGCATCGACGCCCTCGCCGCCGAGGACGAGGAGATGGCGTCCTACATCGCCCAGCTCGAGCAGGCGCGCGACACCGTCGACTCGCCCGAGGCGAGCGGCGAGGCGATCGCCCAGGAGTTCGAGCGCTACCTGCGCCGCCGCGGCGACGGCCGCTCCGGCGAGGAGCCCTGGCGGCCGTAGCATCCGCCGGCGCCCGCTCGTCCGAGACGGTCGTCGATCACGGGACCGCTGCCGGCCGATGCCCCTCCCGGCCGCCCTGACGGGACTCGAGCCATTCGGGACTCGAGCCTGACGGGGTTCAGGCCGGGCGCACCCCGAGCAGGGCGTCGACCGCGTCGCGCAGGAGCGACGGGTCGTCCACGCCCTCGGTCAGTGCGGCGTCGACGACGGCGAGGGCGGCCGGAGTGCCGAGGTCGTCGGCCAGCGCCTCGCGCAGCTGCGCCAGCACCTCGAGCGCCGAGCGCGGTCCGACGGCGGCGAGGGCCGACTCCCAGCGCGCCAGGCGCGCCTCGGCCGACGGCAGGTCCTCGGGCAGCCACTCCCAGTCGGAGCGGTAGTGGTGCGCGAGGAGCGCGAGGCGGATCGCCCGCGGGTCCGCGCCCTCGCTCCGCAGACGGGAGACCAGCACCAGATTCCCGAGCGACTTGCTCATCTTCTCGCCCTGGTAGGCGACCATCCCGGCGTGCGCGTATGCGCGGGCCAGAGGACGGCCGGACAGCGACGCGGCGTGGCCGGCGCTGAACTCGTGGTGCGGGAAGACCAGGTCGCTCCCGCCGCCCTGCAGGGTGAACTCGGGTCCGAGCCGGTCGAGGGCGATCACCGAGCACTCGATGTGCCAGCCCGGACGGCCGCGGCCGACCTCGGCGTCCCAGGCGGGCTCGCCGGCGCGCTCGGCCCGCCAGAGCAGCGGATCGAGGGGGTCGCGCTTGCCGGCGCGCTCCGGGTCGCCCCCGCGCAGCGCCGAGAAGCGGGCCATCGACTCCGCGTCGAGCCGGCTCTCGCTGCCCAGGTGCCAGACGGCGCTCTCGGCCGCGGCGATGTCGTAGTAGAGGTCGCTCGCGCCCTCCTCCGCCGCGTCCGGAGCAGCGACGCGGTAGGCGACGCCGTCGCGCTCCAGGCGGGCGACCGCTTCCGCGATGGGATCCACGGTCTCGGTGACTCCGACGTAGTGCTGCGGAGGCAGGACGCGCAGGGCGGCCATGTCGCCGCGGAACAGCTCGACCTGCTCCTCGGCGAGGTCGCGCCAGTCGACGCCGGTGGCCGTCGCACGCTCGAGCAGAGGGTCGTCGACGTCGGTCACGTTCTGGGCGTACTCGACCGTGTAGCCCGCGTCGAGCCAGACGCGCTGGACCGTGTCGAAGGCGAGGTAGGTCGACGCGTGCCCGAGGTGGGTGGCGTCGTAGGGCGTGATGCCGCAGACGTAGAGGCTCGCGACTCCGCTGGGCGCGTCGAGCTCGACGGGGCCGGCGGTCGCGGTGTCGTGCAGGCGCGGTGCGCTCCCCCGGCCGGGCAGGGCGGGGACGTCGGCGGCGGTCCAGGCGCGCATCTAGGCGGCGATCAGGCCGGTGGCGAGCGCGACCATCAGGACGACGCCGAGGACGATGCGGTACACGACGAACGGGAGGAAGCTGCGGCGGGAGATGTAGCTCATGAAGAACGCGATCACGACGAAGCCGACCACGAACGCGACGATGGTCGCCACGAGGGTCTCGAGCCCGCCGACCTGGACCTGGTTCGGGAGCACGACCGGGTCGCTGATGCTCTTGTACAGCTGGTAGAGACCGCTGCCGAACACCGCGGGGATCGCGAGGAGGAAGGAGTAGCGCGCCGCAGCCTTGCGCTCGTAGCCGAGGAAGAGGCCGGCGGTGATGGTGCCTCCCGAGCGCGAGACGCCGGGGATCAGGGCGAGCGCCTGCGCACCTCCGAAGATCAGGCCGTCGCGGACGCCCAGGTCGCGCAGGCGGCGCTTCTTCGCGCCGACCGCGTCGGCGATGCCGAGCAGGATGCCGAAGAGGATGAGGGTGGTGGCCACCACCCACAGAGAGCGGAGGGTCGTCTCGATCGCGTCCTGGAAGACGAGGCCGAGGACGATGATCGGAAGGCTGCCCAGGATGATGAGCCAGCCCATGCGGGCGTCCGGGTCCGAGCGCGGGATCCGGCCGACGAGGGAGCGCGCCCAGTGCGACACGATCCGCACGATGTCGCGCCAGAAGTAGATGATGACGGCGGTCTCGGTGCCCAGCTGCGTGATCGCGGTGAAAGCGGCTCCGGTGTCGCGGCCGCCGAGGCCGGGCAGCAGCTCGCTGACGATCCGGAGGTGGGCGCTGGAGGAGATGGGGAGGAATTCGGTCAGACCCTGGACGAGTCCCAGGATCAGCGCGTCGAGCAGGCCCATGCGTCACTTTCGAGGAGGGCTGGGGCGTCGTCGGCCAGCAGTCGGTCGGGATCGGTCGGTGCTGACCCGGTCCGCGGCGCCGTCAGGAGCTCAGCAGGAGATCGGTCAGGACCTTCCTGCCAAACACTAGTGCGTCCAGTGGAACGCGCTCGTCGACCCCGTGGAACAGCGCCGGGAAGTCCAGGGACGACGGCAGCTGGAGCGGCGCGAACCCGTATCCGGTGATGCCGAGCGTCGAGAGCGCCTTGTTGTCGGTGCCTCCGGAGAGCAGGTACGGGAGGACCTCGGCGCCCGGATCGAACCGGCGGATCGAGGAGGCCATGCTCTCGACGAGGGGGCCGGCGAAGGGCACCTCGAGTCCGATGTCGCGGTGCTGGACGAGGATCTCGACGTGCTCGCCCGCGAGGACCTTCAGGCGCTCGAGCACCGCGTCCTCCTCGCCGGGGAGGACGCGCACGTCGATGGTGGCGTCCGCGGTGTCCGGGATGACGTTGGCCTTGTAGCCGGCCGACAGCATCGACGGATTGGCGGTGGTGCGCAGCGTCGCGGCGATGAAGCGCGAGGCGGTGCCGGTGGCGAGTGCCAGCTCCTCCGGAGTGCTGCGCTGAGGGTCGTGGCCGAGCAGGCGGGCGACCTCGTCGAGCAGCTCGCGCGTGGTGTCGGTGAGGCGGGTGGGCCACTCCTCGCTTCCGATGCGGGCGATCGCCTGCGCCAGCCGGGTGACGGCGTTCTCGGAGTTGATCTGCGAGCCGTGCCCCGCCGTGCCGTGCGCGCGGAGGGTCAGCCACATCAGCGCCTTCTCGCCCGTCTGCACGAGATAGGCCCGCTTGCCGGCCAGCTCGATCGAGTAGCCGCCGACCTCGCTGATCGCCTCGGTCGCTCCGGCGAACAGCTCGGGCCGCTCACGGGCCAGGAATCCCGATCCCCGCACACCGCCCGCCTCCTCGTCGGCGAAGAAGGCGATGACGAGGTCGCGGGAGGGGCGCCTCCCCTCACGGAGGATGTCGCCGAGCGAGGCGAGGATCATCGCGTCCATGTTCTTCATGTCGACCGCGCCGCGGCCCCAGAGCATGCCGTCCTTGATCTCGCCGCCGAACGGGTCGACGCTCCAGTTGTCGGCGATGGCGGGCACCACGTCGAGGTGCCCGTGGACGACGAGGGCGCCGCGCTCGCGGTCCTCCCCGGCGACCCGCGCCACGACGCTCGTGCGTCCCGGGTCGGAGTCGATCAGCTCGGGCTCGAGGCCGAGGTCGCGCAGCTTCGCCGCGACGTACTCCGCGGCCGGGCGCTCCGGCTCCGCCTTCCCGTCGCCGTAGTTGCTGGTGTCGAAGCGGATGAGATCGCGCGCGATGAGCGCCGTCTCGTCGAGGGTGCTGTCGGTCACGGGCGCGCTGTCGATGCTGTCGGACATGCGGGCAACGGTACCGGCGCGGGCTCGACGGCGCGCGGAGGACGGTGGGCCGGGAGGTGGCGTGAGAGGCCCCGGAACCGTGCTAATGTCTTCTTCGGCCGCGGAAACGCAGGTCGAAGGAAACACTCGTCCGGGTGGCGGAAATGGCAGACGCGCTAGCTTGAGGTGCTAGTGCCCGTATAGGGCGTGGGGGTTCAAGTCCCCCCTCGGACACACTGATCGGAACCCCTCGTCTCTCCTCGGAGAGGCGGGGGGTTCCGTCGTTCCCGGCACCGTCCGCTCCTCGCGCCGGCGGGAAAGATGCTGTGGTCGGAGAGAGCAGACGCCCCGCTCTTTCCCGAAGAGGTGGGGGCGTCTCCTGCAGTAAACGGGCGCTCCTGCAGTAAACGGGCGCTCCTGCACCGCAGGGGCGCTCCTGCACCGCAGGGGCGCTCCTGCACCGCAGGGGCGCTCCTGCACCGCAGGGGCGCTCCTGCACCGCAGGGGCGCTCCTGCACCGCAGGGCCCTCCTGCACAGACCGTGCCTCGGCGTCAGACGCCTGCTGTCGCCGGCGACCAGCCGAGAGCCGGAGCGATCGATTCCACGACAGTGCGCAGGAGCCGCGCGTTGTACTCGACCCCGAGCTGGTTGGGAACGGTGAGCAGCAGCGTGTCCGCCTCCTGCACGGCGGCGTCCGCAGCGAGCTCGGCGGCGACGGCGTCCGGCTCGCCCGTGTAGCTGCGGCCGAAGCGGGCGCGGACGCCCTCGAGGGTGGCGACCTGGTCCTGCTCACCGCGGCCGCCGAAGTACATGCGGTCGAGATCGCTCGTGATCGGGAGGACGCTGCGCGAGACGGAGACGCGCGGGGTGCGCTCCCAGCCCGCCTCGCTCCACGCGGCGCGGTACTCGCGGATCTGGCGGGCCTGCAGCTCGTCGAAGGGCACGCCCTCCTCCTCCAGGAGCAGGGTCGACGACTGCAGGTTCATGCCCTGCTCGGCCGCCCAGCGCGCGGTCGCGAAGCTGCCGGCACCCCACCAGATCCGGTCCTCGAGGCCGGGCGAGCGCGGCTCGATCGAGAGCGGGAGCGACTGGCGCGTCATCGCCGGATCCGACTGCGCGACCGGCGCTCCGGCGAGCGCATCCCGGAGGATGCGCACCTTCTGCCGGGCGAGGTCGGCGTCGGTCATCCCCTCCGGGGGGACGAAGCCGAACGTCTCGGACCCGCGCAGGGCGGTCTCGGGCGATCCCCGGCTGACCCCGAGCTCGAGCCGGCCGTCGGAGATCAGGTCGGTGGCGGCCGCCTCCTCCGCCATGTAGAGCGGGTTCTCGTAGCGCATGTCGATGACCCCGGTGCCGATCTCGATGCGGCGGGTGCGCGCGGCGATCGCCGCCAGCAGCGGGAACGGCGAGGCGAGCTGCGGCGCGAAGTGGTGCACGCGGACGTAGGCGCCGTCGATGCCGATCTCCTCCGCCGCCTCCGCGAGCTCGATCGTCTGGAGGAGGACGTCGCGAGCCGAGCGGGTCTGAGACCCGGGGACGGACTGGTAGTGGCCGAAGGAGAGGAAGCCGATGCGCGAGACCATGCCTGCCTCAGCGCTCGGGGGTCCCCCGCTATTCCCGGAGGGTGTGCACGGCGGACGCCGAACCGCGACAGCGCTCCCGAGGAGTCCTCAATACACGTATGGTGGTCGCGTGCCCGCTGATCGGGGCGGAGAGGGGTCGTCGTGGAGCCGATGGTCGGTCGCCTCGGGGCGACTCTCGGGGTCGCCATGCAGACGATCAGCGGGTCGCAGGTGCAGGCATGCGCTCTCCGTCCGCAGCGGAACCGGTCGCCCGGTCGCGTCTCCGCGTCAGTGCGCCTCGAAGTCGGCGGAGACCGAGGCGGTGACCTCGATGTCCTCCGGCTTGAGGGCCAGCGGCTCCTCAGGAGAGGAGAACGCCTTGGCGCGGCTCATCATCGCCGAGCCGCCCTCGATGCGCGTGTGCGGCCGCAGTCCCGGCTCGAAGAGGGTCAGCACCCGCACCTCGGTCAGGCCGAGGGCCGCCGCATAGGCCTCGGCCCGCTCGCGCGCGTCGCGCACGGCAGCGGTGCGGACCTCGCGCTCGATGCCCGCCCGTCGCGCCGCCGTCACGTCCCAGTCGATCCCCGAGATCTGGATCCCCGGCACCTCCGAGATCGAGCCGACCCAGCGCCCGAGAGCCGCGAAGTCCCGGTACTTCACCCGGACCCCGGCGGCCGCGACATGGAACAGCTGCGTGACGTCCGAGTCCTTGATGTACCGGCGGATCGAGGAGACCGAGATCTGATCGGAGGACCACCAGGTGGCGGCGCCGGACGCCTGCTCGGCGGCCGCCTCCTCACGGACCCGCGCGTGCAGGGCGGTGACCTCGGCGAGCGCCTGGGGTCGGGATCGCGACTCGCGCCGGATCTCGAGGCGGACGGTGCCCCGCTCGGCGGGGTGGAAGTGCTGGGCGAGACCGGCGACGGTGATGGTGACCATGGCCCCATGGTGCCGTACGCACCCCGTCAGCTCCGAGCGGCGAGCATCTCCCGGATGCGGTCGGCGAGGGCCCGCTCCGTCGTCAGGTTGCTGACCAGCTGGGCTCGGTGCCCCCCGCAGGCGCCTGGGAGGGGATCTCCGGTGCTCGGGTCGACCCGGCCCAGCAGTGCCCGCTCCCCCTGGGCGATCGAGGCCTCGAGCAGGGCGAGCCGCCGCTCGAGCCGCTCGATCTCGAAGCTCTCGGGCGTGATGTCGGACTCGCGGAAGTGGCCGGCTGTGGAAGTGGGGACGCTCATCGATGATCCGTTCCGTCGGGGGCGCCCAGGAGCGGCGCCATCACCAGGAAGACACCGGAGAACGGCGATCATGACGCGAAGGCGCGAAATGCACTGAGACGTGGCGCGCCACCGGCGGTCAGGAGCGGAAGACGGCCAGGTTCTCGTTCTCCACGATGGCGAGGGTGCGGACGAGGCGGGTGTAGCGCTCGACGAGCTCGCCCTCCCCCGCGCCCTGCCCCAGCAGGGCCGAGATGCTCTCGGCGGGGAAGAGGGAGACGATCTCCATCGCGACGGCCCGAGCGTGCTCGGAGGAGAGAGTGCGCGCGTACTCCAGAGCGCGGGTCAGCTGCGGCCTCTCCTCCCCCTCCGGACTCGCCGACGGCGCCGTCGTGGCGGCATGGCCGAGGACCGCCACGAAGACGCGGGCGATCTCGTCGACCCGGAGTGCGCGGACCAGGGTCAGCAGACGCGAGGAGACGCGGGAGACGCCGCGCGCGAGGAGCTCTCCGCTGAGGGCGCGCACCTCGATCACGTCGCCGCCGCCGAACTCGCCGGAGACGCGCTTGATGCCCGAGGCGAACAGGCTCGAGCCGGCTCCGATGCTCCGCTCGGCCTCGAGGTTGATCTCGACGCGGCCGCGGCCGGTGGCCACTCCGGAGATCCAGCGCTGCTCCACGGGCGGATGCGCGTGCACGGCGCGGACGAGGGTGCCCGGGCCCGGCCCTCCCAGGGCGCCCAGGATGACCTCGGGGGTGCGCGCCCCGGCGATCCTGGTCGAGACGCCGTTGTGCGCGGCGAGCTCGGCGGCCCGCAGCTTGGAGCGGATGCCCCCTCGGCCGGTGCCGCCCTTCTGCACGCCGATGCGGCGCAGCTCCGAGATGCCCAGCTCCTCGAGGTGCACGCCCTCGGCGATGCTGCCGGCGAAGACGCCGGGGACGTCGGTGAGCAGCAGCAGCAGGTCCGCGCCGAGGAGCATCGCCAATCCGCCGGCGACGCCGTCGTTGTCCGAGCCGGCGGAGTCGATCGTGTCGTTGCCGTTGACCACGGGCACGACTCCGGCGTCGAGGGCGTGGCGGATCGCCTCGGCGACGTGTGCCATCTGCCGGGGAGAGGCGAGGTCGGACTCGCCGATGAGGATCTGCGCGATCAGGGCGCCCGAGAGCTCGGCCACCGAGCGGTAGAAGCCCATCAGGACGGTCTGGCCCACCGCTGCCGCCAGGCGGGCGCTGATCGGCTCCTCCTGCGAGCGGGCGAAGAGCGCCCGACCCGAGGAGACGGCGCCGGAGGAGACCAGCACGACGTCCCAGCCCAGCGCGCGGGCGGCGAAGGCGCTCTCGAGCGCGCTGGCCAGGAGAACGGGATCCGGACCCGACTGCTTGGTGACCGAGCTGGACCCCATCTTGACCACGAGGGTCCTTCTGCGCGGCGCGGCCGGGGCGGTGGCGTCGGAGTCGGCGGGGTCGGGCAGGGCGTCGGACATGGCTCCATGCTAGAGGCGCGGTAGGAGGCCCTCCCTCGCCGAGACCCGGCGGAGAACGCCCCCGGACGGGGATGTCGGGGGCGGATGCGAGACTGCCCGGGACGTCTGGAACCTCCTTCACGGTGCCCCTTGCCGGGCGGTCACGGAAGGGTCCGAGCGGCTCGCCGGTGGATGTCGGTGGCGATTGACATACTCGAACACATGTTCGAACATGGGCAGATGAGCCCCCCTTCATCCCTCGTCTCCGCGGAGACGGCCGAGGCCGCAGAGCCCCTTCTGCGGCAGCTCGCGTCGGTGAAGGAGCTGCAGTCCCGCATCCGGGACATGCAGGCGACCACCCTCGAGACCAGGAGCCTCGCCACCCTGCCGGCCTTCTCCTCCGTGCTCCCGGGCGGCTCGCTCAAGCAGGGTGCCGCCTACTCGGTGGAGGGCTCGATGAGTCTGGCGATGGGGCTGCTGGCCGGCCCGTCCGCCGAGGGCTCGTGGTGCGGCGTGGTGGGCGTCCCGGAGTTCGGGGCCGAGGCCGCGGCCGGCATGGGGATCGACCTCGAGCGCCTGGTGCTCGTGCCCGCACCGGCCGAGCACTGGCTCACCGTCACCGCCGCTCTGGTCGATGTGCTGACCGTCGTGCTCACCCGTCCGCCCGCCTCCGTCTCCTCGACCGACGTCTCACGTCTGGGAGCACGACTGCGCCAGCGGGGTGCCACGCTCGTGGTCCTCGGCGAGTGGCCCCAGGCCGAGGCGCGGCTCAGCATCCGCAGCAGCCGCTGGGAGGGGCTCGGCGACGGCCACGGCTACCTGCGCTCCCGGGAGGCGATGGTCGATGTGGTCGGCCGGGCCGGCACCCGGGTGCGCACGGTGCGGATGAGCATGCCCGGCGTCGAGAGCGCCTTCGGCTCCCGGGTCGAGCACGGCCGCCTGCACGAGCGGGCGGTCTGAGATGGCGAGCGCACCCGAGCTGCGGCGGACGATCCTCGTCTGGTGCCCCGACTGGCCCCTCCTCGCGGCCGCCGCCGACGCCGGCCTCGGCGCCGGGCACCCCCTGGCCCTCACGGAGAAGAGCCTGGTCTTCGCCTCCTCCCCCGCTGCTCGGGCGGAGGGGGTCCGGCGGGGCATGCGCGTGCGCGAGGCGCAGTCCCGTTGCACGGGTCTCGCCGTCCTCCCGTACGACCCGGTGCTCGACCACCGGGCGTTCGAGCCGCTCATCCAGGCGCTCGAGGAGATCACCCCGGGCGTCCAGCTGATCCGGCCCGGTCTGTGCGCGATCCGCGCCCGCGGTCCGCGCCGCTACTACGGGAGCGAGCAGAGCGCGGCCGAGGCGATCCTGCAGCGGCTGGCCGAGCTGGGTCTCCCCGACGCCCGCATCGGGATCGCCGACGGGCTCTTCGCCTCCGAGCTCGCCGCGAAGCACTCCGGCTGCCCCGTCGCCGTCGTGCCCCCGGGAGCAGCGGCAGGCTTCCTCGCTCCGCTCCCGCTCGACGCCCTCGAGACCGAGTCCGTCGCTGCCCCTGCCCGTGCTCCCCGCCGGGGGGACGACCTGGTGGCGCTCCTGCGCAGGCTCGGCGTCCGCACCCTCGGCGCCTTCGCCGCCCTCCCTCGCGAGGACGTCGCCGCCCGGTTCGGACCGGAGGGCGCCCACGCGCACCTCCTCGCCGCCGGTGCGGAGTCGGAGACGGTGGTGCCCCGGCTCCCGCCGGAGCGCCTCGACCGGGCGATGGAGTTCGAGCCCCCTCTGGACCGCATCGACCAGGCCGCCTTCGCCTTCCGCGTCCCCGCGGAGGAGTTCGTCGCCGGGCTCACCCGCGCACAGCTGGTCGCGACCGCCATCCGCATCGAGGTCGTCAGCGAGCGCGGTGAGGTCTCCTCCCGGAGCTGGCTGCACCCGAGATGGTTCACCCCGGGCGACGTGCTCGACCGGGTCCGCTGGCAGCTGCAGGGCAGCGGGGAGATCGACACCGGTCTCGGAGCGCCGATCTCGCGGCTGTGCGTCGAGCCCGAGGCGGTCGACGCGATCGGCAACCACGAGCAGGGTCTCTGGGGCACCGCTCCGGAGGAGCGCGTCCACCACGGGCTGAGCCGCGTGCAGAGCATGCTCGGGCACGAGGCCGTGATGACCGCGTCGATCGGAGGGGGTCGATCCCTCCGCGACCGCCAGCACCTGATCCCCTGGGGCGACCGGGAGCCGGGCGACGCACGGCCGAGGACCCTGCCCTGGCCCGGCTCCCTGCCGCCGCCCCTCCCGCCGACGGTCTTCGCGGAGCCCGCGGCCGTGCTGGTCCGCGGACCGAGGGGCGAACCCGTCGCCGTCGACGAGCGCGGCGCCCTCAGCTCCGTGCCCGCCTACTTCACCCCCGGGACCTCTCAGGCACGCCTGGAGCCCCTCGCCGGATGGGCGGGTCCCTGGCCGATCGACGAGCGCTGGTGGGATCCGAGCACCGCCGTCCGCTACGACCGCTTCCAGGTGGTCGACGCCGCCGGTGTCGCCTGGCTGCTGCTCTGCCTCGACGGGGTCTGGGCCGCAGAGGCCCGCTACGACTGAACCGGAGCATCCCTCCACCACCGCGAACGAGCACCGAAGGAGCCCCGATGGGCTGGAACAACCCGCCGATCCCCTGGTCGGAGTTCGAGCGCCGCCTCTCCAGCGGCAAGCGCGCCGACGGCACGGTCGTCCAGGGCGACGGCGGCGACAGTCCGGCCTGGTCGCACAAGCGCCCCGCCTACGTGGCAGGGGACGACGTCCGGCCGCCGGCTCATCCGGTGCCCTACGCCGAGCTGCACGCCCACTCCCACTTCAGCTTCCTCGACGGGGCGAGCAAGCCGGAGCAGCTGGTCGAGGAGGCGGTCCGGCTCGGCATCGACACTCTCGCGCTCACCGACCACGACGGCCTCTACGGCATCGTGAGGATGGCCGAGGCCGCGCAGGGGCACGCCGTCCGCACGGCCTTCGGAGCCGAGCTCTCGATCGGGCTCACCTCGCCTCAGAACGGGGTCGCCGATCCGGAGGGGACCCACCTGCTCGTCCTCGCGCGCCGCGAGGAGGGCTACCACCGCCTCGCCCGTGCGATCACCACCGCCCAGCTCGCCGGAGCCGAGAAGGGCAAGCCGAGCTACGACCTCGAGGAGCTCGCGCGCGCCGCCGACGGCCACTGGATCGTGCTGACGGGCTGCCGCAAGGGAGCGGTCCGTCAAGCGCTCGCCGCCGCAGGAGTGGCCACGGCCGAGCAGGAGGTCCGCGAGCTCGTCCGGCTCTTCGGTCCCGCCAACGTCCTCGTGGAGCTGTACGACCACGGGGATCCCCTCGCCTCGCGCGCCAACGACCAGCTGGCGGCGATCGCCGAGAAGCTCCGGCTGCGGACGGTCGCCACCGGGAACGTGCACTACGCCCGGCCGGAGGAGCGCCCCCTCCAGACGGCCCTCGCCGCGGTCAGAGCACGCCGGAGCCTCGACGAGATGGACGGCTGGCTCCCCGCCGCGGGCGGCGCCCACCTGCGCTCCGGAGCCGAGATGGCCGAGCGCTTCGGCCGCTACCCCGGCTCCGTGGAGAACACGGTGCGCGTCGCCGACGAGATCGCCTTCGAGCTCGGCCGAGTCCGGCCCCGGCTGCCGCGCCAGGAGGTCCCCGAGGGGCACACCTCGATGAGCTGGCTGCGCGAGCTCGTGCGCGAGGCCGTGCCGGCCAAGTACCCCCGCGCCGACGCCGACGTCCTCGCGCGCCTCGAGAAGGAGCTCGCGGTGATCGAACAGAAGGACTTCCCGGGCTACTTCCTGATCGTCCACGACATCGTCCACTACGCCAAGCGGAACGGCATCCTCTGCCAGGGACGCGGCTCGGCCGCCAACTCGGCGGTCTGCTACGTCCTGGGCATCACGGCGGTCGACTCGATCTTCTACGACCTGCCGTTCGAGCGGTTCCTCTCCAGCATCCGCGACGAGGAGCCCGACATCGACGTCGACTTCGACTCGGAGCGACGCGAGGAGGTGATCCAGTACGTCTACCGGAAGTACGGACGTCTGAACGCGGCCCAGGTCGCCAACGTCATCACCTACCGGCCCAAGTTCGCCGTGCGCGACATGGCCAAGGCCCTCGGATACAGCGCCGGGCAGCAGGACGGCTGGTCGAAGCAGGTCGAGCGGTGGGGGTCCGTCACCGAGAGCACCGACCACGACATCCCCGAGGACGTGGTCGCCCTGACCACCCGGGTGCTGGGAACGCCCCGGCACCTGGGCATCCACTCCGGCGGCATGGTGCTGACAGACCGGCCCGTGGGCGAGGTCTGCCCGATCGAGCCCGCCCGGATGGAGGACCGCACCGTCCTGCAGTGGGACAAGGACGACTGTGCCTGGATGGGCCTGGTCAAGTTCGACCTCCTCGGGCTCGGGATGCTCGCCGCCCTGCAGTACACGTTCGACCTCGTCGCCGAGCACGTCGGCGAGAAGTGGGACCTCTCCACCCTCCCCCGGGAGGAGAAGGGCGTCTACGACCAACTCTGCCGCGCCGATTCGATCGGGGTGTTCCAGGTCGAGAGCCGGGCGCAGATGGGCACCCTCCCCCGGCTGCAGCCGCGCCGCTTCTACGATCTGGTGATCGAGGTAGCGCTCATCCGCCCCGGCCCCATCCAGGGCGGTGCGGTCCATCCCTACATCCGCCGCAAGCTCGGCGAGGAGCCGGTGACGTACCAGCACCCCCTCCTCGTGACGCCGCTCAAGCGCACCCTCGGCGTGCCGCTCTTCCAGGAGCAGCTCATGCAGGTGGCCGTGGCCGTCGGCGACTGCAACGCGGAGGACGCCGACCTGCTGCGCCGGGCGATGGGGTCCAAGCGCGGGACCGAGAAGATCGAGACCCTCCGCGAGCGGCTCTACCAGGGGATGGCCCGCAACGGCATCACGGGCGAGGTCGCGGACGACATCTACCTCCGGATCCAGGCCTTCGCGAACTTCGGCTTCGCCGAGAGCCATGCGATCAGCTTCGCCCTGCTGGTCTACGCGAGCGCCTGGCTCCGCCTGCACTACCCCGCCGCGTTCACCGCCGCGCTGCTGAGGGCGCAGCCCATGGGCTTCTACGCCCCGCACACCCTGGTCGCCGATGCCCGGCGTCACGGAGTGGAGGTCGTCTCGCCCGACGTCAACCGCTCGCTGGCGCCTCCCGGGCTCGAGGCGAAGGAGGACACCCCCGCACGCCGGAGGGGCGGTGCCGCCTACGGGAGCGACGACTGCCTCCGCGCCGATCAGCCGCCCACGGGACTGTTCGACCGCACCGAGCACTTCCACACGGACGACCACAGGCGCGACAGCGGCTTCGTGATCCGGCTCGGGCTGGCAGGGGTGAAGGGCATCGGCACCGCGCTCGCCGAGCACATCGTCGCCGAGCGCGAACGCGGCGGACCCTACGCGAGCATGGCCGACCTCTCGCGTCGGGTCGGCACGACCGCGGCTCAGCTGGAGGCCCTCGGCGCCGCGGGCGCCTTCGACTCGCTCGGTCTGCAGCGTCGGCAGGCGCTCTGGGAGGCCGGCACCGCCGCAGGCGACCGCGAGGAGTTCCTCGCCGGCTCCACGGTCGTCGTGCAGCCCCCGCTCCTGCCGATGCTCTCCCCTCAGGAGCGCGTGGTCTTCGACTTCTGGGCCACCGGCATCTCGCCCGACGACCATCCGCTGCGCCACCTCCGCGAGGGGATCGCTCGCCGCGGCGCCCGCTCCTCGGCCGATCTTCCCGGCATCCCCTCGGGGACCCGGATCGAGGTCGGTGGGGTCGTGATCCACCGCCAACGTCCCTCCACAGCCGGTGGAGTGACCTTCCTCAACCTCGAGGACGAGCACGGGATCCTCAACGTGATCTGCTCCGTCGGAGTATGGAACCGCTACCGCCGCGTGGCCCGCGAGGCACCCGCCCTGCTGGTCAGGGGGATCCTCGAGCGCTCCGACGAGGGGGTGACGAACCTCCTCGCCGACAGGTTCGAGACCCTCACGGTCGGCGCTCGCACCACCTCCCGCAACTTCCGATGACCCCTCAGCGGCACCGCCCGCTCGCCCACGAGAAAGCGACACCATGACCACTCTCGACCACGCCGCTCCCGCTCCGCACCTCGATGCGCCGCTCCTGAACGACCGCGAGCTGCGCGAGCGCGTCTCCTCGCTGATCGGACCGGCCTACCGCCGGGCCCTGTGGCCGATCTTCCTCGACCGCGACGGCGTGCAGCTGCCGATCCTCTACCCGGTGGACGGGCTCCCCGTGCACCCCGACGAGGAGAAGACCGAGCGGATCGTCGCCACCCTCGCCAAGGCCGTCGCGCACCAGGACGTGGGCTCGCTCGCCTTCGCCCTGGAACGTCCCGGGCGCGCCTTCCTCGGCGAGACCGACCGGGTCCTCGCCCGTCACCTGGCGGCGGCGTGCCACAAGCGGGCCATCCCCCTCCGCGCGCTCCTGCTCGTCCACGACGAGGGAGTGCGGGTCGTGACCGCGACGGAGTACGCCGCGGTCACGCTCTGAGCGCTCGGGCCCGAGGCGGCCGTTCAGGACAGCGGCGGCCGGCCACCTGAAGAGCCGGCCGCCACGGAGCTCAGGCGCTCAGCGTCACCAGCAGCGAGGAACCGCCGAGATCCACCTCGGTGTCCCCGGGCTGCACCGCGTACTCCCCGACGCCGAGCAGCGTCTCCGCCACCTCCGGCAGGGCGATGCGGGCGGCGGACTCGCCGACGTTGATCGCGACGGTCACCCGACCGCGGCCGAGAGTCAGCCAGCGGGCCTCCTCGTCGAACTCCACGCGGAGCGACCCGAAGCGCGGGTCCGTCAGCTCGGGGTAGCGGCGGCGGATCGCCGCCAGCTCGCGGTACACCTCGAGGGTGCGGGCGTGACGCCCCTCCCCGACCTCGGACCAGTCGAGCCGCGAGCGCAGGAACGTCTCCGGGTCCTGCGGGTCGGGCACGACCTCCGGGTCCCAGCCCATCTTCGCGAACTCCTCGATGCGGCCCTTCGCCGTCGCCTCGCCCAGATCCTTCTCCGGGTGCGAGGTGAAGAACTGCCACGGGGTCGACGCCGCCCACTCCTCCCCCATGAACAGCATGGGAGTGAAAGGGCCCAGCAGCGTCAGAGCCGCGGCGATCGCGAGGCGCCCCTCGTCGAGGGTCGCCGTCAGACGGTCGCCGACCGCCCGGTTGCCGATCTGGTCGTGGTTCTGGCTGCAGACCACCAGGCGCCAGGTCGGCATGTGCTCGGTGTCCACCGGACGGCCGTGGTGGCGGCCGCGGAACGTCGAGAGGGTGCCGTCGTGGAAGAAGCCCCGCGTCAGCACCTTCGCGAGGGCGCCGAGCGGCGCGAAGTCCTCGTAGTACCCCGTGGTCTCCCCGGTCAGCGCGACGTGGACCGCGTGGTGGAAGTCGTCGCTCCACTGCGCGTCGAGCCCGTAGCCGTGCGCCTCCCGCGGAGTGATCAGCGTCGGGTCGTTGAGGTCGGACTCGGCGATCAGCGTCAGAGGGCGCCCGACGTGGGCCGACAGCACGGCCACCTCGCTCGCCATCTCCTCGAGCACGTGCACGGCCCGCTCGTCCGAGAGGGCGTGCACCGCGTCCAGGCGCAGGGCGTCGACGTGGTAGTCGCGCAGCCACATCAGAGCGTTGTCGATGATGTACCCGCGGACGGTGTCCGAACCCTCGCCGTCGAGGTTGATCGAGCTGCCCCAGGTGTTGGCCTTCTCGTTCTTGAGGTACGGGCCGAACTCCGGCAGGTAGTTGCCGCTCGGGCCGAGGTGGTTGTAGACGACGTCCTGGACCACGCCGAGGCCGGCACGGTGGGCGGCGTCCACGAAGCGCTGGTACGCCTCGGGTCCGCCGTACGGCTCGTGCACGGCGTACCAGAGGACGCCGTCGTAGCCCCAGTTGTGCGTTCCGTTCACCGCGTTGACCGGCAGCAGCTCGATGAAGTCCACGCCGATCGAGCGCAGGTGCTCGAAGCGCTCCGCCGCCGCGTCCAGGGTGCCCTCGGGTGTGAACGTGCCGAGGTGCAGCTCGTAGATGACGGCGCCGGCGAGCTCGCGCCCGGTCCAGGCGGAGTCGCCCCACTCGTGCGCCGAGGGGTCGAACGTGCGCGAGAGCTCGTGCACGCCCTTCGGCTGGCGACGCGAGCGGGGGTCCGGCAGCGGACCGCTGCCGTCCACCCGGTACCCGTAGTCGACCTCGCCGGTGGCCGGGGCCGACGCGGGCGCCCGCCACCATCCGTCGTCTCCGTGGCGGGTCATCGTCAGCGACGAGTCGTCGCCGAGAAGGAGCTCGACCGTCGAGGCCTCGGGGGCCCAGACGTCGAACCGCTCGGGCCCGGTCGTCGGGAGTGCGTAGCGGTAGGGAGTCGTGCTGATCACTGCTGTCTCCAGGAGGGGTCGGATCGGTCTGCGGTGCGGTGCGGAACCGGTCAGGAGACCGGGGCGAGCAGTGCCACGGGGTAGTCGGCGAGGATCTCGGCGACCGGAGTCACTCCTCCCGCGAAGGTGCGGCCGGTGAGGACGTCCTCCATCGGGTGCCCGGGCAGGACCACGACCGTGCCGTTCCACCCGCCCGAAGCGGCGAGGCCCTCGGGGAGCCTGGTCGCGACGGTCAGCGCGCCGCCGCGGTCGAAAGCGATCGCGTGCTCGGCGGCGGGCCCGATCGCGGGGACGGCGGCGTAGCGGGTGAACAGCTCGGGGCGGTCGCGGCGGAGCCGGAGGGCGCGTGAGGTGACGAGGAGCTTCGCGGCTCCCTCGGCGTCGATCGCGGGCTTCCAGCCGCCGTCGATCCGCTCCAGCAGCGCTCGACGCTGCCCGAAGTCGACCTCGCGGCGGTTGTCCGGGTCGACGAGGGAGGTCTCCCAGAGCTCGCTGCCCTGGTAGACGTCCGGGATGCCCGGGGCGGTGATCTGCACGAGCTTCGCGGCGAGGCCGTTCGACCAGCCGGCGGCCGACACCCGCTCGACGGTCTGCTCGACCAGCCGGCGGACGGCGGGCTCGTCGAACGCCGCGTCGATCGCCGCGTGCATCCGCTTCTCGAACTGCTCGTCAGGAGCGGTCCAGTGCGTCGAGTCGTCGGCCTCGCGCGACGCCTTCTCGGCGTAGGCGTGCAGGCGCTCGCGGCTGGCGGGCCAGGTCCCCACGACGGCCTCCCAGAGCAGGTGCTCGATCGGGCCGTCGCCGAAGCCGACGAGGTCGTGGAGCTCGCGGAGCGTCGCCGCCCACGCCTCCGGGTCCTCGGCCAGTGCGGTGATGCGGGCACGGGTGTCCTCGCCGCGCTTCGTGTCGTGGGTCGAGAGCGTGGTGAGCGAGGCGGGGAACGAGGCCTGGCGCACGGCCTGGCGGCGGTGGAACTCGACCAGGTCGATCGCGAACTCGTCCGGGTCCGCTCCGACCTCGTTCAGCGAGGTGAGGCGGCTGAAGCGGTAGAACGCCGTGTCCTCGACGCCCTTCGCCATCACCATGCCGGAGGTCTGCTGGAAGCGCACGGACACCGGAGTGCCGGTCTCGCCGAGCGCCGCGGCGACCTCGTCGATGGTCGCGCGGATCTCGGGACGGCGGCGCACGGCGTCGACGCGGGCGTGCTCGAGGTGCTCCGCTCCGTAGGGGAGGTAGCTGCGGTAGACCGGGTAGGTCGCCAGGAGCTCCGCCAGCGCGTCGTCCGCTCCCTCGATGCCGGGGATCAGGCGGGCCAGCCGCAGGACCTCGGAGCGGAGGATGCCGTCGGCGATGCCGCGCTTGGTGTCGTGGATGAGGTCGGCCCACTGCAGCGGGGCGCCCTTCCCCGTGAGCTCGGCGTCGAGGCCCTCCAGCACGGGGCGGGCGTCGGGGTCGACCAGGATGCGGTCGACGTCGGCCAGGGCGTCGTAGCCCGTGGTGCCGACGGTCGCCCAGTGCGGCGGGAGCTCCTCGTCGCCCTCGAGGATCTTCTCGACCCAGACCGGGGCGCCGCCGATCGCGCGGGCCAGGTCGTCGAGGTATCCGCCCGGGTCGGCCAGGCCGTCCGGGTGGTCGACGCGCAGGCCGTCTGCGAGCCCCTCGGTGAACCAGCGGACGATCTCGGCGTGCGAGGCGTCGAACACCTCGGGCCGCTCGACCGTGATGGCGGCGAGGGTGTTCACCGCGAAGAAGCGGCGGTAGTTCAGCTCCGCGTCGGCGCGGCGCCAGTTCACGAGCTCGTAGCTCTGGCGCTCGTGCACCGTGCGGCCGGAGTCGCCGGGCTCGGCGGTTCCGGGCGCGATCGGCAGGCGGTTCTCGTAGTAGTGCAGCTCGTCGCCGACGACCTCGAGCGCGTCGAGCTCGCTGTCGCTGTCGCCCTCGCTCGCACCGTCGCCGAGGATCGGCACGCGCAGCTTCCCGCCCCCCGCCTCCCAGTCGATGTCGAAGGCGGTGGCGTAGCGGGAGGACTTCCCGTTCCTCAGCAGGTCCCACCACCACGAGTTCCCGCTCGGGGTCGCGACGCCCATGTGGTTGGGGACGATGTCGATGAGGACGCCGAGGCCCTCCGCCCGCGCCGCGGCCGAGGCGTTCGCCAGGCCGGCCGCGCCACCGCGGTCGGGATCGACCTCGGTGTGGTCCACCACGTCGTAGCCGTGGTCCGAGCCGGGCTCGGCCTTCAGCAGCGGCGAGAAGTACAGCCAGTCCGCTCCGAGCGCGCGCACGTAGTCGGCGACGCGGGCGGCGTCGTCGAGGTCGAACGCCGACCGGATCTGGAGGCGGTAGGTGGAGGCGGGCAGACGCACGTCAGGCTCCTGTCGAGGGTGCGGTCGCGGAGTCGGTCGACTCGGCGTGGGGGCTGGTGGGTCCCGTCGAGGAGACGATCGGGATGGCCGAGGTGGCGGCCAGGGACGCGAGCGAGGCGGCGACCGAGTGGTCGACCTCGGGCTCGGGGGTGCTGTGCTCCTGGAGGATGACGAGAGACTTCGCCTGGACGGTGAGCATCGCCCCCGCCGGACGCGGGATCGAGTCCGCCTCGGCGCCGGCGGTGTCGACGAGGACGCTCCACTCGAGCGCGTACTCGTCGCTCGGGATCGCGAACTCGACGTCGACGTCGTCGGCGTTGAAGTACAGGAGGAAGCTGTCGTCGGTGACGGGGCGCCCGCGCTGGTCGCGCTCGCGGATCCCGTTGCCGTTGAGGTAGATGCCCACCGATCGGCCGAGACCGGAGTCCCAGTCGGACGGGGACATCTCGGTGCCGGCAGCGGTGAACCAGACGATGTCGGGCAGGGGCTCGCCGTCGCCGCGCAGGACGGGGCGGCCGTCGAAGAAGCGCATGCGTCGGAAGGTCGGGTGCTCGGCGCGCAGGCGGATGAGCGCCGCGGTGAACTCGAGCAGCGGCCGGTCGGCGTGGGCCCAGTCGATCCAGGTCAGCTCGCTGTCCTGGGCGTAGGTGTTGTTGTTGCCGTTCTGGGTCCGGCCCAGCTCGTCGCCGTGGAGGATCATCGGGACGCCCTGGGAGATCAGCATCGTCGCGAGGAAGTTCCGCTGCTGGCGTGCCCGGAGCGCGAGCACCCGCGGGTCGTCCGTGGGCCCCTCCACGCCGTGGTTCCAGGAGCGGTTGTGCGACTCCCCGTCGTTGCCGTCCTCGCCGTTGGCGTCGTTGTGCTTCTCGTTGTACGAGACCAGGTCCCGGAGGGTGAAGCCGTCGTGCGCCGTGACGAAGTTGATCGAGGCGACCGGGTAGCGGCCCGAGTGCGCGTACAGGTCGGCCGAGCCGGTGAGGCGCGAGGCGAACTCCCCCAGCGTCGACGGCTCGCCGCGCCAGAAGTCGCGGACCGTGTCGCGGTACTTGCCGTTCCACTCCGTCCACTGGGGCGGGAAGTTTCCCACCTGGTAGCCGCCCGGCCCGACGTCCCACGGCTCGGCGATCAGCTTCACCTGCGAGACCACCGGGTCCTGCTGGACGAGCTCGAAGAAGGTGGAGAGCCGGTCGACGTCGTAGAACTCGCGTGCCAGCGCCGAGGCGAGGTCGAAGCGGAAGCCGTCGACGCGCATCTCCGTCACCCAGTAGCGCAGCGAGTCCATGATCAGCTGGAGCGAGTGCGGGTGGCGCACGTTCAGGGTGTTCCCGGTGCCGGTGTAGTCCATGTAGTAGCGCTTGTCGTCGTCGACGAGGCGGTAGTACGCCTCGTTGTCGATGCCGCGGAACGACAGCGTGGGGCCGAGGTGGTTGCCCTCCGCCGTGTGGTTGTAGACCACGTCGAGGATGACCTCGATGCCGGCCGCGTGGAGCGCCTTCACCATGCTCTTGAACTCCTGGACCTGCTGGCCCTGGTCGCCCGTGGAGGAGTAGGTGTTCTGCGGAGCGAAGAAGCCGATCGTGTTGTAGCCCCAGTAGTTCGAGAGGCCCTTGTCCATCAGCGTCGAATCGTTCACGAACTGGTGCACGGGCATGAGCTCGATCGCCGAGACGCCCAGGTGCTTGAGGTGGTCGATCACCGCGGGGTGGGCGACTCCGGCGTAGGTGCCGCGGAGCTCCTTCGGCACGTCGGGGTGCGTCTTGGTGAGCCCCTTCACGTGCGCCTCGTAGATCACGGTGCTGTCGTAGGAGGTGCGCGGGCGGCGGTCACCGGCCCAGTCGAAGAAGGGGTTGATGACGACGCCCATCATCATGTGCGGCGCCGAGTCCTCGTCGTTCGTCGAGTCCGGGTCGCCGAAGGTGTACGAGAAGAGGGACTGGTCCCAGTCGATCTCCCCCGAGATCGCCTTCGCGTAGGGGTCCAGCAGCAGCTTGTTCGGGTTGCAGCGGTGGCCGGCATCGGGGTCGTACGGTCCGTGGATGCGGAAGCCGTAGCGCTGGCCCGGCTGGACCTGCGGGAGGTAGCAGTGCCAGACGTAGGCGTCCGACTCCTGGATCTCGACGCGCGTCTCTGTGCCGTCCTCCTCGAAGAGGCACAGCTCGACGCGCTCGGCGATCTCGCTGAACAGGGCGAAGTTCGTGCCGCTTCCGTCGAACGTCGCGCCCAACGGGTAGGCGGTTCCGGGCCAGGTCTCCACGAGACTCCTCAGGGGATTGTTCTCGGGCAGTCCGGGAGACGCCGATGTGCGGTCTGCGGATGCCCGACGTCGGGGGTGATGGTCCGTCACTTCCGCGACGGACCGACTGCTCAGCTTAGCGAGCGTGTCTCGAGCATTCCCCTGACGGTCAGCGCTCATCGCGCGGTCCTCCTCCGGTGGTCACGACCGGCGGCCGGAACCGCCGTCCGGTTCGTCCTGCGGGCGCGTGAGCGGGCAGGTCGTTCCGGTGGGTCACGCTCGAACAGTACGGTCGCGCCCGGTCCGCCGGGGAGGGCTGGCGCCGCGCCGGGTGCATCGGCTAGAACGCGCCGGAGGGGCTGTCCGGCCCACGCGGAGGGGCCGGCCGGGCTGGGCGGGAGCAGCGATCGGCTCCGTCGTCGAGAGCGCGGCGCCACTCACCGGGGCGCCGCACCGCGATCAGTGCGAGCCGAGCCTGCGCCGCAGGAGGTCGATCCGCGCCTGCAGCTGGGTCACGCTCGCCTGCGCCACCGCGGGTCCGCCGCAGAGCCGGCGCAGCTCGGTGTGCACCTGGCCGTGCGACTCCCCCGTCCCCCGCGCCCACAGGCCGACCAGGGAGTTGAGCAGGCTGCGCTGCTCCTTGAGCGTGCGGTAGAGCGGCGCCGGGATCTCGCTCGCCGGCTCGGCCGGGGCCGCCGCCCCCGCGCGGCTGCCGGCGCGCTTGGCCTGCCGCTGCTGCCGGTGCTGGAGCAGCTCCCGCACCTGGTCGGGCTCGAGGAGCCCCGGCAGGCCGATGAAGTCGAGCTCCTCCTCGCTCTCGACCTCGACCTCCATCCCGAACTCGGCGCCCTCGTAGACGACGCGGTCGAAGGTGGCGGCCGAGCCGATCGACTCGAAGCGGCCCTCCTCCAGGAGATCCGAGGACGCCTTGTCGCTGCGCTCGGCGTCGGCCATCAGATCGGCCTCGGGGTACTCCTCGTCGTCGGAGGTCCTGCGGTCGAGGGCGTGATCGCGCTGCAGCTCCATCGAGCCCGCCAGCGCGAGCAGGCCGGGCACGTTCGGGAGGAACACCGAGG
Source organism: Rathayibacter sp. AY1A5 (assembly GCF_002930875.1). Taxonomy (NCBI): domain Bacteria; kingdom Bacillati; phylum Actinomycetota; class Actinomycetes; order Micrococcales; family Microbacteriaceae; genus Rathayibacter; species Rathayibacter sp. AY1A5. The sequence goes on from NZ_PSTM01000005.1 coordinate 106,795, forward strand.
CGGTCTCGCCGCGGCGCCGCGCGCGCACGAAGCGGCCGATCGCCTGGGCGAAGAACAGCGGAGTCGACGCCGATGTCGCGTAGACGCCGACGGCGAGCCTCGGCACGTCGACGCCCTCGGAGACCATGCGGACCGCGACCATCCAGCGACTGGTGTCCTTCGCGAACTCCTCGATCCGGTCGCTCGCCTCCTTCTCGTCGGAGAGCACGACGGTGACGGTCTCGCCGCTGATCTCGCGGAGCATCGCGGCGTAGGCGCGCGCGGTGTAGTGGTCGGTCGCGATGACCAGGCCGCCGGCGTCGGGCACGGCGCGCCGCACCTCGGTGAGGCGGGTGTTGGCGGCGCGGAGGACCGAGGGGATCCAGTCGCCCTTCGGGTCCAGCGCGGTCCGCCAGGCCTGCGAGGTGATGTCCTTGGTGTTGCCCTCGCCGAGCCGCGCCTCCATCTCGTCGCCGGCCTTCGACTTCCAGCGCATCTGCCCGGCGTAGACCATGAACAGCACCGGCCGGACGACGCCGTCCGCGAGCGCGCGGCCGTAGCCGTAGGCGTAGTCGGTGAGCGAGGTGCGGATGCCCTCCTCGTCCGGCAGGTAGCTGACGAACGGGATCGCTGCCGTGTCCGAGCGGAACGGCGTCCCGGTCAGCGAGAGCCGGCGGACGGCGGGCTCGAAGGCCTCGCGCACCGCGTCGCCCCAGCTGAGCGCGTCGCCGGCGTGGTGCACCTCGTCGAGGATGACGAGGGTGCGCCCGGACAGGGTGAGCTCGCGGTGGAGCTCGGCGCGGACGGCGACCTGCGCGTAGGTGACGGCGACGCCGTGGTAGTGGCGGGCGTGACGGCCCATGCGGTTGGTGAAGGTCGGGTCCAGGCGGATGCCGACGCGGTGCGCGGCCTCGGCCCACTGGCGCTTGAGGTGCTCCGTCGGCGCGACCACGGTGATCCGGTCGACCGTGCGGTTGTGCAGCAGCTCGGCGGCCAGCCGCAGCGCGAAGGTGGTCTTGCCCGCGCCCGGGGTCGCGGCGGCCAGGAAGTCGCGCGGCTCGTGCTCGAAGTAGGCCTCGAGCGCCTCCGCCTGCCAGGCGCGGAGCTTGTTCGCGGTACCCCACGGCGCCCTGCCCGGGAACGACGGGGACAGGTGCTCAGCGGCGGAGGTGCCGACCTGATGACCGAAGCTCGAGGGACTGTTCACGTGGACCGAATCTAGCCGACGCCACCGACAGCGGCTCGGTCTCCGCGGTCCGCCGGGAGGCGCACGGCGTGTCGCGCCGTGCCACCGGCGGCCGGGTGCGGAGCATGATGGAGGGATGGTCGAGCAGCGTCATCCGTGGTCCCGCTACGTCGCCCTGGGCGACTCCTTCACCGAGGGGATCGGCGATCCCGAGCCCGGCAGCCCCGGCGGGCACCGCGGCTGGGCGGACCGCGTGGCGGAGGTCCTGGGCAGCCAGAACGAGGACTTCGCCTACGCCAACCTTGCGGTGCGCGGCCGCCTCCTGCAGCAGATCGTCGACGAGCAGGTCGAGCCCGCCCTGGAGCTGCGCCCCGACCTCATCACCATCTCCGCGGGCGGGAACGACGTCATCCGCCCGGGGACCGACCCCGACGACATCGCGTCCCGCTTCGAGTCGGGCCTCGCCCGGCTCCGCTCCGACGGGGCGACCGTCGTCCTCTTCACCGGAGTGGACGTGGGCTTCTCCCCCGTGTTCGGGCGGATCCGCGGGAAGGTCGCGATCTACAACGAGAACCTGCGGGCGCTGGCCAAGCGGTACGACTGCATCGTCGCCGACCAGTGGTCCCTCCAGGAGATCCAGGACGTGCGGATGTGGGCGCCGGACCGCCTGCACCTCAACCCGCACGGCCACCACGAGGTCGCGCGCATGGTCCTCGAGTCGCTGAACGTCGAGAACGACCTGCGCCCCCTCGCCCCGGAGCCGCTGCACGCCCGCACCTGGCGTGCCGCCCGCACGGAGGACATCCAGTGGGCGCGGGAGTACCTCGTGCCATGGGTGCTGCGCCGAGTCCGCCACCAGTCCTCCGGCGACTTCATCACCGCCAAGCGGCCCTCCGCCGAGCGCTGGAGCACCGATCCCGCGGCCTCGGAGCCGGGCTCGGTCGTGCCGGGCAACGCGACGCCGGAGGAGGTCGCCGAGGACATCGCGACCGCCGGCGTGCGGATCATCGACGACCGGGCCGCGGATCCCCTGGCCTGATCCGCTCCCGGGAGGCGGCGGCTCGCCCCGCGCTCAGCCGAACAGCTCGGCCGGGTGGCCGAGGCGCCAGGCGAAGCCCGGGTCCTCGATCGACCCGTCGGCGACGAGGGGAAGCTCGTACGAGGTGCCGTTGACGTCGACGGTCGCGGTCCCCACGCGCTCGCCGTCGGCGACGGTCTCGAGCGGATCGAGGGCGACCGTGGTCGACGTCGAGACCGCACCCCACACCAGCACGGACCGCGCCTCCGCGGTCTCGGCCGTCGCCGTCTCCCCCCAGGCGCTCGTGAGGGTGCCGTAGTCCTGGCCCTCGACGGTCAGCGGGACGGTCCGGAAGCCTGCCTCGACGGTCGGGACGAGGGTCAGCACGTCCGCGGCGAGCTGCGGGTGCGTGCGCGCGCCCACCACCACGCCGACGAGGGTGACCGGCCGGCCCTCGACGGTCGCGTCGAGCGAGAACAGCAGGCACGAGCCCGCCTCGTCGGTCGTCCCCGTCTTGATACCGTCCACTCCCGAGCGGCCGAGGAGCGAGTTGGTGTTGTCGACCTCGCCGACCCCCGGGATGACCGCGGTCGGCGTCGCGACGATCGGAGCGAGCACCGGGTCCGCGATCAGCAGCTCGCCCAGGCGCACCATCTCGGCCGTCGTGCTGACCGTCGCCGGCGAGAGCCCGCTGGTGTCGGCGAGGGAGGTCCGCTCGAGCCCCTGCCCGTCGAGCCAGCCGCGCGCCGCGGCGAGGAAGGCGTCCTCCGAGCCGTACGCCCAGATCGCGAGGGACTTCGCGTAGTTGTTCGCGGACGGGAGCATCATGGCGGTCAGCGCCTCCCGCTCGGTCAGCTGCAGACCCGCGGTGACCGGAGCGTTCGAGCCGTTCTCGGCCAGGGTGTCGTTGTAGTACTGCACGTCCGCGCTCGTGAAGGTGATGGTCTCCCCGTCCGTCCCCTCTGCGATCGGCTTCGCCGCGAGGACGACGAGAGCGGTGACGACCTTGGCGATGCTCCCCGTCGGCACGGTTCCGGTGGAGCCGTAGCGGGCGAGCAGCCCGTCCTCCTCCGTCCCGTCGATGCCCACGGCCGCCACGGCGCCGGAGCCGTAGGCCGGCCAGGCCGGAGCGGGCGCGTCGACGGTGCTCGAGACGGGGTCCACCGCGACGGCGCTCGCCGTCGGCAGCTCCGCGGTCGCCGCGTTGGTCGCGTAGGCACCGCCTCCACCGACCAGCACGGTCGCGGCGACGAGACCGGCGACGACTGCCCCGCGCCGTCGACGCGGTCGCGGCTCCGGCGCGGCGGGCTCCCCGAACAGGTCGAGGGCGTCGTCGGATCGGGTCGGGGAGGTCACCCCGTCATCGTACGGGCGGGCCTCTCCCCCGTCCCGGACGCCGCCCCGTCGTCGGACGCGGCGGGTGACGCGCGGCACCGACCCCGATCCAGCGGCGGGAGCGTCAGCAGCAGGTCACCGCGGGGCCGCCGAGCGCCGGAGCCGGGCGGTCAACGCCCGCGGGTCAGCGCCCACAGTGCGACGGCGCTCGCCGAGGCCACGTTGAGCGAGTCGACGCCGTGCAGCATCGGGATGGTGACGACGGTGTCCGATGCGTCCAGCGCCGCGCGGCTGAGGCCGTCCCCCTCGGCGCCCAGGACGATCGCGACGCGCTCGGGGCGAGCCGCCGCGTACTCGTCGAGCGGCACCGCGTCCGGAGCGAGCGCCAGCGCGGCGACCGAGAACCCGGCCTCCTCCAGAGCGCGGCGAGCCGGTGCCCACTCAGGGGTGCGCGTCCACGGCACCTGCAGGACCGTGCCCATGCTCACCCGGACGCTGCGACGGTACAGGGGGTCCGCGCAGCGCGGCGTCACGAGGACCGCGTCCGCGCCCATGCCGGCCGCGGCGCGGAAGACGGCGCCGACGTTGGTGTGGTCGACCAGGTCCTCCAGGATCACGACGAGGCGCGCGCCCTCCAGCAGCTCGGCCATCGGCCGCAGCGGCGGACGGTGCATCGAGGCGAGCGCTCCGCGGTGGAGGTGGAACCCGGTCAGCTCCTCGATCAGCGGATCCGGCGCCACGAAGACCGGCACCTCGGAATGACGCTCGAGCACCCCGGCCGCGTCCGGCAGCCGCTTCTCCTGCACCAGGACCGAGCGGGGACGGTGCCCGGCGTCGAGCGCCCGCTCGATCACCTTGGCCGACTCGGCGATGTACAGACCGCCCTCCGGCTCCAGCACCCGCCGCAGCGCCACGTCGGTGAGGCGGTGGTAGTCGGCGAGGAGCGGGTGGTCGAGGTCGGTGATGTGCACGATCGGCATCCCGGCAATCTAGGGCACGGCGCGGACTAAACTCGTCCAGGGGCCGCTCGAACGGCCCTCGAAGGAGGCGCGGATGGAGTCGAGTCCGACACCGGTCGCCGAGGGCCCCGAGGCGCTCGCGGTCGAGCAGGCCGTCGAACTCCTCAGCGGGCGCCGCATCGCCGCCGTCACCGGCGCGGGCATGAGCACCGACTCGGGCATCCCCGACTACCGCGGAGCCGGGGCACCGGTGCGCAGCCCGATGACCTACTCCCAGTTCGTCGCCGATCCCGACTACCGCCGCCGGTACTGGGCCGGCAGCCAGCTCGGCTGGCGCCGCTTCACCAGCACGCGCCCCAACGACGGCCACCGGGCCCTGGCCCGGCTCGAGGAGCGCGGCCTGCTCACGGGCGTCGTCACGCAGAACGTCGACGGCCTGCACGTCCGAGCCGGTTCGCGCCGCGTGGTGGATCTGCACGGCTCGGCGGACCGTGTGCGCTGCATGACCTGCGGCCAGTACTTCGCCCGCGACGCGGTGGCCGAGCGGATCGAGGCGCTCAACCCCTGGCTCGACGACCCCGACGTCTCCTCCCTCAACCCCGACGGCGACGCCGAGGTCCACGACGTCTCGGCGATGACCGTCCCCGAGTGCACGGTCTGCGGCGGGATCCTGAAGCCGGACATCGTCTTCTTCGGCGAGTTCATCCCGACCGAGCGGTTCGAGGAGGCGCGCGCCATCGTCGCGGGCGCCGACGCCCTGCTCGTCGCCGGCTCGTCGCTCGTGGTCAACTCCGGCATCCGCTTCCTCGAGATCGCCCGACGCGCCCGGATGCCGATCGTGATCGTCAACCGCGGCACCACCAAGGGCGACTCGCGGGCAAGCATCAAGATCGACGGAGGCACCAGCGAGGTGCTCCGCGAGCTCGCCGAGCGCCTGCCCGCGCGCCGCACCGCCGCCCTCTGAGCTCCCGCCCGCTCCGCACCCGACCTCCCGAGAGGCCCCTGTGACCCAGCTCACCCTCGTCCGCCACGGCCAGACCGACTGGAACGCCACCCGGCGCATCCAGGGCAGGAGCGACATCCCGCTCAACGCGACCGGGCGCGCCCAGGCGCGGGCGGCGGCGCGGCTGCTCGCCGACCGGCGCTTCGACGCGGTGGTCGCCAGTCCGCTGCAGCGCGCCTTCGACACCGGAGCGATCATCGCGCGCGGTCTCGGACTCGACGAGCCGCTGGCGGTGCCGGGCCTGGCCGAGCGCGCCTACGGCGAGGCGGAGGGGATGACCGGTCCCGAGCTCGCCGAGCGCTTCCCCGGAGGCATCGAGCGCGCGCCGATCCCCGGCTGCGAGACCCGCGCCGAAGTCGTCGAGCGGGCGACCGCCGCGCTGCTCGAGGTGGCCGAGCGCTTCCCTGACGCGTCCGTCGTCGTCGCCACGCACGGTGCGGTCATCGGCAGCCTGATCCGCGCGCTCAGCAGCGAGGACCTCCCCGTGCACGGCGTCTCGGTCGGCAACGGCTCCCGGCACGACTTCGCGATCGTCGACGGGGCACTGCGCATCGTCGGCGTCGACGACTCCGGCGACGTGGTCGTGGCGGACGTCGACCTCGACGACGTGCTCAGCCCGGCCCCGGGAGCCTGACGGCCCGCCTCCCGGAGGCGGTCCGATCGCCGGACCGCGTCAGCGCCGGCCGAGGTCCTGCAGGAGCCCGAAGAGCACCCGGGCGGAGTCGCGCCAGGAGAAGGCCGCGGCCCGCTCCCTCGCCCGGGCCGAGTGCGTCCGCCACACGGCGCCGTCCTCGAGCGACCGCACGCCGTCCGCGATGCCCTTCGCGCTCGACGGGTCGACGTACACGGCGGCGTCCTGGGCGATCTCGCGGAAGATCGGGATGTCGCTCACCACGACCGGCGTCCCGAGCGCCATCGCCTCGACCAGCGGGATCCCGAAGCCCTCGTCCCTGCTCGCCGTCACGAGAGCGGTCGCCCGCGCGAGCACCGCACGGTACTCCGCGTCCGGCGCCCCCTGGTGGAACACCAGCTTCGCGGTCGGCGCCAGGGCCCGGAGCGTCTCGACGGTCTCGTCGGTCGCCCGACTCATCAGGTGCAGCTCGTAGTCGGGCAGCAGCCGCATCGCGCGCGCGAGCGTCTCGACGTTCTTGTAGGGCATGAACGAGCCCATGTAGACGAGCGAGCGCGCGGCCGACCGGTCGGGCAGCGATCCCGCCAGAGCGGCGCTCGCCTCGTCGGGCTCGGTCGCCGCGTTCGGGACGACGACCACCGGCCGGGTGGTGAGGCGGTGGGAGCGGATCAGGTCGCGGGTCGTCTCCGAAACGGTGACGACCGCGTCGGCGCGCTGGAGGAGCCTCCGCTGCGGCCACCAGGCGAGGTGGTAGAGCCGCCAGAGCGCGCGCACGGGAGCGGCCAAGTCGCGCGGCGGAGTGCGGTGGCGGTAGTAGATGAGGTCGTGCACGGTCAGGACGAGCCGGTAGCGGCGGCCGAGCGAGCCCATGGTCTGCATCGGCGAGAAGACCACGTCGGGCCGCAGCCGGTTCACCAGCAGCGCGACGAACGGCTCGAACGGGCTGGTCGGCCCGGTCACGCGCTCCCACGGGAGCGACGGGAGCATCGCGAGCTGGCGGCGGTCGCTGATCAGCATGGTCACGTCGTGCAGCTTCGCGAGCTCGCGGACGAGCTCCGCGGTGTAGCGGCTGATCCCGTCGTGCCGCTCGAGCCGGGTGTACCGGCAGTCGACGACGATCCTCATCGGTCGATCCCCTCCTCGAGGGCCGTCCGCAGCACGGCGGCGGCCTCGTCCGGCGTCTCGTAGTGGATCAGGTGGCCGACTCCGTCGATGACGTGCAGGCGGGCGTGCGGCAGCCTCTCGAGCAGGCGGTACTGCGCCGGGAGCGGAGTGATGTCGTCCTGCGCCGCGGCGATCAGCTGGGTCGGCACGCCGATCCGGGAGGCGTACTCGCCGACGTCGTGCGAGACGGAGGCGCGGAACGCCTCGAGGACCGTGTCGCGGGAGGCGAAGGCGCTGAAGTAGCGGTCGTGCTGGTCGTGCACGAAGCGTCGCAGCGCCGGCTCCTTCGTCTTCACCATCGCCAGGCTCATCACCCGCACGATCAACGGGTCGCTGAGCAGGCGGCGTCCGAGGGGCCCCGGCAGGAGCGCGCCGAGCCGGTAGTAGAGGACGGCGAGCCTGGTCAGGACGCCGCGGGGACCCTGCAGGGCGGGCGCGCCGATCGGGTTGACCAGCACCAGGAGCGGAGCGGGCAGCCCGTCCGCGACGGCCGCGGCCGCGACGATCGAGCCGAAGGAGTGGCCGAGGACGGCCGCCTCTCCGCGGAGCCCCAGCGCGTCGAGGAAGGAGCCGAGCCAGGAGGCGTAGCCGTCCACGTCGTGCGGCAGGCGCGTCATGGGGGTCGAGGCGCCGAAGCCGGGCAGGTCGGGAGCGACGACCCGCACGTCCGCTCCCCCGGCGAGCAGACGGGCGACGACGGGCTCGAGGCCGTGGTGCTCGCCGCGGAACCCGTGCACCAGCACGAGGACGCTCGAGGCGTCCGGAGCGCCGTAGGTCCAGTAGGCGGTGCGGGATCCGGCGACGTCCACCGCGGCCTCGCGGACGGGGACACGGCCGAGATCGGAGGCGTAGGGGGAGGGAGTGGTCATCGCGTTCCTTATCGTAGGGAAAGCCCGTCGAAGATCTGGCCGCAACGCCTTGCGTGGCCTCGATCCGAGCCGGGAGCATGATCACGCGCTCGCAACACGGCGCACCGCCCACCCGTCTCGCGAGACGGTCATCCGCTCAGGCAGCAGCAGAAGGAGCACCGTGAGCTTCACGTCGCCGATCCAACTCCCCGGACTCGCCCTCGACCCCCAGTGGTACCGCCGGGCGGTGTTCTACGAGGTGATGATCCGGTCGTACTACGACTCCAACGGCGACGGCGCCGGCGACATCAACGGGCTCGCCTCCAAGCTCGACTACCTGCAGTGGCTCGGCATCGACGCCCTCTGGCTCCCGCCGTTCTACATGTCGCCTCTGCGCGACGGCGGCTACGACGTCTCCGACTTCAAGGCGATCCTCCCCGAGTTCGGCACGATGGAGGACTTCCGCGACCTCGTGCGGAAGGCCCACGAGCGCAACATGCGCATCGTGATGGACTTCCCGCTCAACCACACCAGCGACCAGCACGAGTGGTTCCAGCAGTCCCGGTCCGACCCCGAGGGCCCCTACGGCGACTTCTACGTCTGGAACGACACCGACGACAAGTGGCCGGACATCCGCATCATCTTCGTCGACACGGAGGACTCGAACTGGGCCTTCGACGCCGAGCGCCGCCAGTTCTACTTCCACCGCTTCTTCTCGCATCAGCCGGACCTCAACTTCGAGAACCCCGCCGTGCACGAGGCGATCCACGACGTGGTCAAGTTCTGGCTCGACCTCGGCGTCGACGGCATCCGGCTCGACGCGATCCCCTACCTCTACGAGTCCGACGAGGGCAACGGAGAGGGCGAGCCGCCCACCCACGAGTTCATCAAGAACCTCCGCACCATGGTCGACCGCGACTACCCCGGCCGCATCCTGATCGCCGAGGCGAACCAGTGGCCGCGGGAGGTCGCCGCGTTCTTCGGCACGGAGGAGGAGCCCGAGTGCCACATGGCGTTCGACTTCCCGGTCATGCCGCGCATCTTCTACTCCCTCCGCGCGCAGACGGCGAACGAGCTGAAGAAGGTGCTCTCCGAGACGTTCGACATCCCCAGCGGCGCCGCCTGGGGCGTGTTCCTCCGCAACCACGACGAGCTCACGCTCGAGATGGTGTCCGAGGAGTACCGCCAGGCCATGTACGGCTGGTACGCCTACGACCCGCGGATGCGCTCGAACATCGGCATCCGCCGCAGGCTCGCGCCGCTGCTGGACAACTCGCGTGCCGAGCTCGAGCTGATCAACGCCCTGCTCTTCTCCCTCGCCGGCAGCCCGTTCCTGTACTACGGCGACGAGATCGGCATGGGCGACAACATCTGGCTCAACGACCGCGACGCGTCGCGCACGCCGATGCAGTGGACGCCCGACCGCAACGCCGGCTTCTCGGCCGCCGACCCCGGCAAGCTCGTGCAGCCGATCGTCCAGTCGCTCGTCTACCACTACAACCAGGTCAACGTGGAGGCGCAGCTGGCGCAGTCCCGCTCCCTGCTGCACTGGATGCGGAACGTCCTGCACGTGCGCCGCGGCCACCCGGCGTTCGGCCTGGGGTCGATGCGCGTCCTCGAGACGGACCACGAGTCGGTGCTCGCCTTCGTGCGGGACTACGCCGGCTCGGGCTCCGAGATGGGCGACCAGCCCGAGGAGGTGCTCTGCGTCTTCAGCTTCAACCACAACCCGGTCTCGGTCACGATCACGGACCCGGAGAACCCCGGATCGACGCTCAGCGACCTGTTCGGCGGCGGCCGCTTCCCCGGATTCTCGGACGACGGCACGCTGACGATGACACTCGGCACGCAGGGCTTCTTCTGGCTCCACGTCGCCAAGGCGCACGAGGCCCGCTGACCCGGCAGCACGCCGAGGGGCCTCCGGCCGATGTCGGAGGCCCCCTTTAGGCTGTCGGCGTGAGCACCACCGGAACGACCGAGACGCAGACCGAGCCGATGCTGTTCGACGACGCCGAGCAGGAGCTCGTCCCCTCCGAAGGGGCGCGGTGGTTCGACCTGCTGGCCGTGTTCGACCTCGAGACCACCGGCATCGACGTCCGCACGAGCCGCATCGTCACCGCGCACGTCGGCGTGATCGACGCGGCGGGCGAGCCGATCGAGGGCACGACCTGGCTCGCCGATCCCGGGGTCGAGATCCCGGCCGGCGCCTCCGCCGTCCACGGGATCAGCACCGAACACGCCCGCGCGCACGGCCGCCCCGCCGGCGAGGTCGTGGCCGAGATCTCCGAGGCGCTGCGCTCGCTCCTCGCCCGCGGCATCCCGGTCGTCGTCTACAACGCCCCCTACGACCTCTCACTTCTCGCCCACGAGGCGCGCCGCTGGGGCGTGCCCGTGCTGCTCGACCCGAGCCCCGTCGTCGATCCGCTCGTGATCGACAAGGCGGTGGACCGCTACCGCAAGGGCAAGCGCACCCTGACCCTCGCCGCCGAGCACTACGGCGTCGCCCTCACCGAGGCGCACGACGCGGGCGCGGACGCGATCGCGGCGGGTCGGGTCGCCCAGGCGCTGGGCCGCGCCTTCGCCGACGAGCTCGGAGTCGGCGCGGAGGCCCTGCACGCGCTCCAGGTCGACTGGTGCCGCACCCAGGCCGAGTCCTTCCAGGAGTACATGCGCCGCGTCCGCGACGAGTCCTTCGTCGCCGACGGGGGCTGGCCGGTCCGCCACTGACCCCTCAGGTCAGCGTGCGCCCCTCGCGCAGGAGCGCCACGTACTCCGCGATCCGCCGCTCCCGCGTCGCCGCCCGCTTCAGCTGCGAGAGGCGGAAGAGGAACGCGAAGCGCCTCTGCCCGCCGACGGTCGCGAAGAAGGCCAGCGCCTGCGGATCCGCGTCGAGCGCCCGCTGGAAGTCGTCCGGCACCTCCGCATCGCGCTGCCGGTAGGCCGCGTCCCAGCGCCCGTCGGCACGTGCCCGCTCGACCTCGGCCAGCCCGCCCGGCAGCATCCGACCCTCCGCCAGCAGCCGTGCGACATGATCGCGGTTGACCTTGGACCACGGGCTCGCGCGACGCCGCGGGGTGAAGGCCTGGAGCTTGAACTGCTCGTCGAAGGCTCCCGCCTGACCGTCGATCCAGCCGTGGCAGAGCGCGATGTCGAGCGCCTCGGCGTAGGTGATCCCCGGATCGACGGCGGCCTTCTTCCGCAGCTTCAGCCGGACTCCGTCCGGGTCGGGCTCGCCGCGGAGGTAGGCGTCCCACTCTTCAGGAGTCGTGAACGGCAGGATCGGCTTGTCGGCGAAGGACACCATGCCGGGACGCTACCGCGCCGGCTCCCCGACGGCCACGGCCCGCCCGTCGGCGCAAGCCCTCGCTCCGCGGACCGCGGCGCTGTGGGATCGGGTGAGCACGTGTTCCCCCTCCCCCCCCCTCTCGCAAGGAGAAGTCATGCCCACCATCCGCACGGTCACCGTCCTCGGCAGCGGAGTGCTCGGCTCCCAGATCGCCTTCCAGTCGTCCTTCCACGGCTTCGCCGTCACCGTCTACGACCTCTCCGACGACGTCCTCGAGTCGGCGCGCGAGCGGCTCCGCGGTCTTGCGGGCGTCTACGAGTCGGTGCCCGGCGGCGTCGCCGGCGGACCGCAGGAGGCGCTCGACTCCCTCCGCCTCACCTCCGACCTCGCGGAGGCTGTCGCCGACGCCGACCTCGTGATCGAGGCCGCCCCCGAGGACCTGGGCCTGAAGCAGGAGCTGTACGGCCGCCTGGGTGCGCTCGCTCCCGAGCGCACGGTCTTCGCGACCAACTCGTCCACGCTGCTCCCCAGCGACCTGAAGGCCTCGACCGGCCGACCCGACCGGTTCCTCGCGCTGCACTACGCCAACCACGTCTGGGCGCAGAACACGGCCGAGATCATGGGAACGGCGGACACGGACCCCGCCGTGGTCGACGCCGTCGTGGAGTTCGTCGTCTCCAGCGGCCTCGAGCCCATCAGGCTGCAGAAGGAGAAGGCCGGCTACGTCCTGAACTCGCTGCTGGTGCCGCTCCTCAACGCCGCGTCGGGTCTGCTCATGGGCGGCTACGCTGACCACGAGACCATCGACAAGACCTGGAGGATCGGCACCGGCGCCCCTCTCGGACCCTTCCAGATCTTCGACGTCGTCGGTCTGCGGACCGCCTACAACATCGCCGCCGCGGCCCCGGACGAGGCCTCCCAGGCGTTCGCCGCCCACCTGAAGACGGAGTACGTCGATCGCGGCCGCCTCGGAACGGCCACCGGAGAGGGCTTCTACCGCTACTGAGGACCGCCCCGCGGGAACGACGAAGGGCCCCCGACCGTGAGGTCGAGGGCCCTTCGAGGAGTGCTACTTGCCGAAGTTCTTGTAGCGGCTGTTGAACTTCTCGACGCGGCCGGCCGAGTCCATGATGCGCTGCTTGCCCGTGTAGAACGGGTGCGAGGCGGAGGAGATCTCGACGTCGATGACGGGGTAGGTCACGCCGTCGAGCTCGATCGTCTTGCTGCTCTTCGCGGTCGAGCGGGTGAGGAAGGTCTCACCGGACGCGAGGTCGCGGAAGACGATCGCGGAGTACTCGGGGTGGATGTCGGTCTTCATGGTCGTGTCCTGTCGTCGATGGTCCTGAACCGCACCTGTCGTCGACGGGAACGGGTGGATGAGGGCGGGCGCACCGCGAACGGGCCCGAACCAGCTACCGAGAATACCAGACCGGCAGCGCGCGCAGAAGTCGCGCCGCGCCCGGACCCCGGAGCCGGGGTCAGCCGCGGGCGCGGGCCGAGAAGCGCCCGTTCTCGCGGGTGAGAGCGATGTCGAGCCCGAAGGTCTCGGCGAGCGTCGCCTCGGTCAGGGACTCGGCCAGCGGGCCCGCCGCCACCACCGCTCCGTCGCGGAGGAGCAGGGCGTGGGTGAAGCCGTCGGGGATCTCCTCGACGTGGTGGGTCACCATCACGATCGCGGGCGACGCCGGGTCCTTAGCGAAGCCGCCCAGCAGCTGGACGAGCTCCTCGCGGGCGCCGAGGTCGAGGCTCGCGGCCGGCTCGTCGAGCAGGAGCAGCTCGGGGTCGGTCATGATCGCGCGGGCGATCTGGACGCGCTTCTGCTCGCCGTCCGAGAGCGTCCCGAAGGTGCGCTCGGCGAGGTGCTCGAGCTTCCACTCGGACAGCACGCGGCGGGCGCGGCGCTCGTCGATCGCGTCGTAGCCCTCGTTCCAGCGGCCGGTGACGGCGTAGGCGGCGGTCATCACGACGTCGAGCACGCTCTCACCCGCCGGGAGGCGGCGCGCCATCGCGGTCGAGGCGTAGCCGATGCGCGGGCGCAGCTCGAACACGTCGACCCGGCCGAGGGTCTCCTCGAGCAGGTGCGCGGCACCGGTCGAGGGGTAGTTCTGCGCGGCGGCGATCTGCAGGATCGAGGTCTTGCCCGCCCCGTTGGGGCCGAGGATCACCCAGCGCTCGTCCTCGGCCACGTCCCACGACACGTGGTCGAGGATCCGCTTGCCGTTCCGGACGAAGGACACATCGACGAACGAGACAACGCTGGGCATGGGAGCCATTCTAAAGGAGGCGGCCGGGAGGCTCAGACGAGCGAGTCGTAGATCGCCCGGGTGTCCCGCGCGATCTGCGTCCAGCTGAAGTGGCTCTGCGCGCGCTCGCGGCCCGCGGCGCCCATCCGCTTCGCCGTCTCCGGGTCGGCGACGACCTCGGCGAGGACGGCGGCCAGGTCGGCGACGTAGCGCTCCGGGTCCACGGGGGTACCGGTGCCGTCGGTGACCTGCTCGATCGGGACGAGACGGCCGGTCACGCCGTCGTCGACGACCTCCGGGATGCCGCCGGTCGCCGTCCCGACGACCGCCGCACCGCAGGCCATCGCCTCGAGGTTGACGATGCCGAGGGGCTCGTAGATCGAGGGGCAGACGAACGTGGTCGCGTTCGTCAGGACCGCGGAGAGCTGGTGGCGCGGCAGGTGCCGGTCGATCCAGACGACGCCGGTGCGCTCCTCCTGGAGGCTGCGGACGAGGGAGGTGACCTCGGCCATGATCTCGGGGGTGTCGGGGGCGCCCGCGCAGAGCACGAGCTGCACCTCGGGAGGCAGGGTCGCCGCGGCGCGGAGCAGGTAGGGCAGGCCCTTCTGCCGGGTGATGCGGCCGACGAAGACCACGGAGGGGCGCGAGGGGTCGATGCCCAGCTCGGCGAGGACGGCCTCGTCCTCGACCGGGTGCCAGGCGTCGAGGTCGATGCCGTTGTAGACCACGTGGACCTTCGCCGGGTCCAGGGCCGGGTAGGAGCGGAGGATGTCCTCGCGCATGCCGCCGGACACCGCGATCACGGCGTCGGCGTTCTCGTACGCCTCCCGCTCGATCCAGCTCGAGACGCGGTAGCCGCCGCCGAGCTGCTCGGCCTTCCACGGACGCAGCGGCTCGAGGCTGTGCGCCGAGACCACGTGCGGGATGCCGTGCAGGAGCTGGGCGAGACGCCCCGCGGCGTTGGCGTACCAGGTGTGGGAGTGGACCAGGTCGGCCCCCGCCGCGTCCTGCGCGATCTGCAGGTCGACCCCGAGGGTCTGCAGCGCGCCGTTCGCCTCGGCGAGCTCCGCGGGGACGGAGTACGCGAACGTGCCCTCCTCCTCGCGCGGCGCGCCGAAGCAGCGCACCACGACCTCCAGGTCGCTGCGCAGCGCCTTGGTGAGCTCGGCCACGTGGACACCGGCTCCCCCGTACACCTCGGGCGGGTATTCCTTGGTCAGCAGATCGACTCGCACCCCCGAACCGTAGTACAGGGCGCTCCCCCGGCGACAGCCGGGGTCCACGGGGAAGCCCGAGCCCCTACTGTGGTGCCATGCAGTCAAAGAAGATCTTCGGCATCGTCCTCGCCGGCGGCGAGGGAAAGCGCCTCATGCCCCTCACGGCGGACCGGGCCAAGCCCGCGGTGCCGTTCGGCGGGCAGTACCGGCTGATCGACTTCGCGCTGTCCAACCTGATCAACTCCGGTCTCACCCAGATCGTCGTGCTGACGCAGTACAAGTCGCACTCGCTCGACCGCCACGTCTCGCAGACCTGGCGCCTCTCCGGGCTCCTGAACTCCTACGTCGCCTCGGTCCCCGCGCAGCAGCGCCTGGGCAAGCGCTGGTTCAGCGGCTCGGCCGACGCGATCCTGCAGAGCCTCAACCTGATCCGCGACGAGAAGCCCGACATCGTCGTCGTGGTCGGCGCCGACCACGTCTACCGCATGGACTTCTCGCAGATGATCGACGCGCACATCACTTCCGGTGCGAAGGCGACCGTCGCGGCCATCCGCCAGCCGATCGAGCTCGCGGACCAGTTCGGCGTCATCCAGCTCGCCGGTGACGAGGCGGGCGACGGCATCGTCCCGACGATGATCTCCGAGTTCCTCGAGAAGCCCAAGGACGCCGTCGGCCTGGCCGACTCCCCGCACGAGGTCCTCGCCTCCATGGGCAACTACGTCTTCGACGCGGACGCCCTGATCGACGCGGTCATCCGCGACGGCGAGTCCTCCACGTCGGACCACGACATGGGCGGCGACATCATCCCCGACTTCGTCGCGCGCGGCGAGGCCGGCGTCTACGACCTCAAGCTCAACGACGTCCCCGGCTCGACCGACCGCGACCGCTACTACTGGCGGGACGTCGGCACCATCGACTCCTTCTTCGAGGCCCACCAGGACCTCATCTCGGCGCTGCCGGTCTTCAACCTCTACAACCAGCAGTGGCCGATCTTCTCGTCGCAGCTGAACTCCCCTCCGGCCAAGATCGTCCGCGACGGCAAGGGCAACATGGGATCGACGGTCGACTCGGTCGTCTCGCTCGGAACCGTGATCTCGGGCGCGCACATCGAGCGCAGCGTCGTCGGGCCCTGGACGGTCATCGAGTCGAACGCGACGGTCACCGACTCGGTGGTCTTCGACAAGGTCCGCATCGGCCCTGACGCGCTGGTCGTCCGCGCTATCCTCGACAAGGACGTCGTCGTCGAGCCCGGTGCTCGAGTCGGCGTGGACCACGACCGCGATCGCGAGCGCGGGTTCACCGTCACCGAGTCGGGCATCACCGTCGTCGGCAAGGGCGTCGTCGTCCACCCGTAGCACCCCCGCGGGTCGAGCTCTGCGCCCCGGCGCGCCCACCCGACCGATCGGACCGGCCCATGAGTGAGCGTCCTGCGACGCCTGCCCGCTTCCTCGTCGTCCTCGACGCGGACTCCACCCTCCTCCAGGACGAGGTGATCGAGCTCCTCGCGGTGCACGCCGGCTCCGAGGAGCGCGTCGCCGCCGTCACGGAGCGGGCGATGCGCGGCGAGCTCGACTTCGGCGAGAGCCTCCGCGAGCGGGTCGCCACTCTCGCCGGGGTCCCGGAGTCGGTGCTCCCCGGTGTGAGCTCGGGCGTCCGCGTCACGCCCGGCGCCGCCGAGCTCGTGGCCGGCGTCCACTCCGCCGGCGGCCGCATCGGAGTGGTGTCCGGAGGGTTCCACGAGGTCCTCGACCCGGTCGCCGGTGCGCTCGGCCTCGACTTCGTCCGGGCCAACCGCCTCTGCTGCGGGGGCGGCCTGCTGACCGGAGCGGTCGACGGGGCGGTCATCGACGCCGCGGCCAAGGCGGAGGCGCTCCGCGAGTGGGCGGCGGTCTCGGGCGTCCCGCCGCAGCGCACGATCGCCGTCGGCGACGGTGCGAACGACCTGGAGATGATGGCGGTCGCCTCCCTCGCGGTCGCCTTCAACGCCAAGCCCCTGGTGCGCGAGCGCGCCGACCTCGTCGTCGGCGGCCTCGACCTGTCGCAGCTGCTGCCCGTCCTCGGCCTCCGCGGCTGAGGCCCGCCTCCCCCGCCCTCAGGGGCGTCAGCGGCCCGCGATCGCGACGAGTCCGGCGCAGCCGAGCGCCAGCGCCCAGCTGACGAGCGAGCCCACCAGGAAGTACTCCGCCTTCTCGCCGCTGCCGCCGTCGCGGGAGATCTCGGGGAAGCGCACGATCCCCTTGGCCGCGAGCACGGCACCGGCGAGGCCGATGGCTCCGGCGAGCGTGAGGCCGGCGATCAGCAGCCGCTCCAGCGGTCCGATCGTGCGCCCGCCCTGGAGGTCCGGCAGGCGGGCGTCGGCCGGCTCCCGACGCGCGAACCGCTCGCTCCAGCGTGGACGCGGCGCGGGCTCGGCCTGCGGGAGCTCGCGGAACAGCGCCGCCCGCACGATCACGTTGCCGCTCTCCAGCAGGAAGAGCCCGGCTCCGACCGCCAGAGCGAGCTGCTCGATCGGAGGGAGCGTGTTCGCGACGGTTGTCGGCGCGAGCGGCCCCGTCGGGACGCCAGCGGCGCGGTCGACAGCGGTCAGCACCAGGACCGCCGCGACGAGGGCGACGGCCGGACGCAGACCCCCGGGCGGCCGCGCGTTCTCGACGGTCGTGGTCGTCAGCAGCCAGGCTCCGGCCAGGACGACGACGATCGCCGCACCGAGCGGCGGGGCTCCGACGAGGAGCGCTGCGGTCACGGCTGCGGCGGCGAGCACGGGGATCGCGAGGAGGGCCCCACGGCGGCGGAGGTGCGTGCGCGCGAGGTCGCCGAGGCCGATCACGGCGAGCAGCAGCGCCGTCAGCACGTCTCCTCCAGCAGGCGCGCGCCGGCGAGGAGGGCGCCCGCTCCCGCGCGCCGCAGCGCCTGCGAGACGGCGGGCTGCGAGATCGACTCCTGCTCGCCCAGCTCCTTCTGCGACGCTCCGCGCAGGCTCCCCAGCACGAGTCGGCGATCGCGCGCGCTGAGCGCTCCGACCAGCGCGTCGCGGGAGAGGAGGTAGGCGTTGACGGCCGCCTCGCCGGAGTCCCCGTCGGCGTCCCCGGCGACGAACCATCCGCGGGCCGTGGGCACGGCACCGTCCTCGAGCGCGTGGGCGCGATCGATGGCCTCGCGCGCGCGCCACCAGCCGGACCCGTCCTCGAGGTCCCCGGCGATCCCCGACCCGACCACCCGCACCTCGCCCAGGCCGATGCCCGCGCGGCAGTCGACGCCGGCCGGGAGCGAGAGGCGCGCCTGCAGCGTCGCCCGGAGCGCGGCGTGGACGGAGGGGTAGATCGCCTGGAACTCGTCGCCGACCGTCGGGTGCAGGGGCTGGATCGCCGGGACCGCGGCCTCCACCTCGGCGAAGCCCCGCTCGATCTCGCGCTGAGCACCCGCGCGGTCGACGAGGGAGCGGGAGGTCACCAGGTCCAGGAGCACGGCGACGACATCGGAGGAGGTCATCGCATAAGCCTAGAGCTTATATCCGTCGGATATAAGCCCAGGGCTTATCGGTCAGTGGCCCATCCCGAGGCCGCCGTCGACCGGGATCACGGCACCCGAGATGTACGCCGCCTCGTCGCCGGCCAGCCAGCGCGTGACCTTCGCGACCTCGGCAGCGGTGCCGTAGCGGGCGAGCGGGATGCTCTTCCGGTACTCCGCCTGCTGCTCCGGCGAGAGCTCCGCGGTCATGTCGGTCTCGATGAAGCCGGGAGCGACGACGTTGGCGGTGATGTTGCGGGCGCCGAGCTCGCGGGTCAGCGAGCGGGCGAAGCCCACGAGGGCGGCCTTCGACGAGGAGTAGTTGATCTGGCCCGGCGACCCGTAGAGGCCGACCACGCTGGAGATGAGGACGACGCGGCCGAAGCGCTGCTTGAGCATCCCCTTCGATGCGCGCTTGACGACGCGGAACGCCCCGGTGAGGTTCGTGTCGACGACGGACGTGAAGTCCTCCTCCGTCATGCGCAGCAGCAGGGTGTCGCGGGTGATGCCCGCGTTCGCCACCAGGATCTCGACCGGGCCCAGCTCGGCCTCGACCTGCGTGAACGCGGCGTCGATGGAGGCGGAGTCGGTCACGTCCGCGACGACGGTGAGGGAGCCCTCCGGGCCGGAGCCCGAGCGCGCGGTCACGGCGACCCGGTGACCGGCGGCCACGAACTCCTGGGCGATGGCGAAGCCGATCCCCCGGTTGCCCCCGGTGACGAGGACGGTGCGCGGCGTGGTCATGGTGTCCCTCCTGCCGGCGCTCGTGCGGCGCCGGGCGACCCGTACATCCTAGAGGCGCGTCGCGCAACAGATTCCGGGATGCAGCCCTCCCGGCCTGCACCCGCCCGCCGCGACGTAGGCTTGCAGGGCTGTGAAACCACGCGAGACACTCACCTCCCTACCGCCGTCGCCGAGCGCCGAGCGGCGCTCCCGCGCGATCAAGTACTCGATCGCCATGGGCATCAGGATGCTCTGCGTCATCTGCCTGCTCTTCGCCCACGGCTGGTGGCTGCTGTTCTTCGCCATCGGCGCCGTGGTTCTGCCCTACTTCGCCGTCGTGCTGGCCAACGTCGGCAGCGCGGGCGAGCGCGGCAACGTCGAGCGGCCGGGTGCGATCGTCCTCTCCCGGCCGGTCCCGCCGCCCCCCGCCCCCGACTCCGAGGCGCCGACCGGCCCCGAGGGCGGCGACCCGCGGGGAGACCGGCCGTGATCCCGCTCGGCCGGGTCCCCGACGCGCACGCCTGCTCCCGAGCGGGCTGCCCGCGGACGGCGACGTTCGCGATCGAGTGGCGGAACCCGAGGATCCACGCGGAGGACCGTCGGAAGACCTGGCTGGCCTGCGGCGAGCACCGGGAGTTCCTGCGCGAGTTCCTTCTCGCCCGCGACTTCCCGCTCGAGGTGAAGCCGCTCTACACGGTCGATCGCGGAGCGGAACGATGAGCGGCGACGCGCCCCGTCCCTCCTGGCGCTTCGTCTTCTCGCGACGCTGGTTCGGCTACCTCGCTCTCGCGATCGTCTTCGCCGTCGCCTGCGTGCTGCTCTCGCGCTGGCAGGTCGCGCGGCTCGACCAGGCCGCCTCGACCAACCGGCTGGTCACCGCGAACTGGACCGCCGACCCGGTGGCGCTCGACGGGCTGCTCCCCGCCGACTCCACGTGGGACGACGCGCTCGAGTACCGCCCGGTCGAGGTCACCGGCGTCTACGAGACGGAGGGGCAGACCCTCGTCCGCAACCGGCCCTACAACGGCAACCCCGGCTTCGAGATCCTGACGCCGTTGCGGCTCGA
Organism: Rathayibacter sp. AY1A5; assembly: GCF_002930875.1. Classification (NCBI taxonomy): domain Bacteria; kingdom Bacillati; phylum Actinomycetota; class Actinomycetes; order Micrococcales; family Microbacteriaceae; genus Rathayibacter; species Rathayibacter sp. AY1A5. The sequence continues at coordinate 126,960 of NZ_PSTM01000005.1, forward strand.
CGACGGCAGCGTGTTCGTCGTCGACCGCGGCTGGGTCCCCGTCGGCTCGACCCAGGACTCCCCCGACGCGATCCCCGCGCCGCCCGAGGGGGAGGTGACCGTCGTCGCCCGCCTGAAGCCCGCGGAGGGACGGATCGACGGACGCTCCGCACCGGCCGGCCAGATCGCCACGATCCAGCTCGACGACCTGTCGACGCAGCTGGACGAGCCCCTGCGGACCTCGGCGTACGGCCTGCTGGTCGCCGAGGCGCCGGCGCCGGTCGACGCTCCCCCGCTGGCCGCGATCAAGCCGGTCGCCGACGAGGGCCTGCACATCAGCTACGCCATCCAGTGGGTGCTGTTCGCCGTCATGGGCTTCAGCGGGCTCGGCTGGGCGATCCGCCACGAGTACCGCATCCGCAACGCCGACGACCCCGAGGTCGTCGCGGCCGAGGAGCGGCGCGAGGAGCGCCGCCGACGCCGCGGCCGCAGCGACTCCGAGGTCGAGGACGAGCTGCTCGACGCCCGCTAGGCGAGCGTGATCAGGTCGAGGTAGTCGGCCGCCCAGTGGTCCTCGGTGCCCTCCGGCATGATCAGGACGCGCTCGGGGTTCAGCGCCTCGACGGCTCCCTCGTCGTGGCTGACCAGGACGACCGCGCCCTCGTAGTGCGCGAGCGCGTCGAGGATCTCCTCGCGGCTCGCGGGGTCGAGGTTGTTGGTGGGCTCGTCGAGCAGGAGCACGTTCGCGCCCGAGACCACGATCATCGCCAGGGCGAGACGGGTCTTCTCCCCGCCGGAGAGGACCCCGGCCGGCTTGTGCGAGTCGTCCCCGGTGAACAGGAACGAGCCCAGGACCCGGCGCGCCTCGGTCTCGGTGAGGTTCGGGCTGGAGGAGACCATGTTCTCGAGCACCGAGCGCTTGACGTCGATCGTCTCGTGCTCCTGCGCGTAGTAGCCGATCCGGAGGCCGTGCCCGGCCTCGATCACTCCGGTGTCGGGCTGGTCCACGCCGCCCAGGATGCGCAGGAGCGTCGTCTTGCCCGCTCCGTTGAGCCCCAGGATGACGACCTTGGAGCCGCGGTCGATCGCGAGGTCGACGGCGGTGAAGATCTCGAGCGAGCCGTAGCTCTTCGACAGGTTCTGAGCCTGCAGAGGGGTGCGACCGCAGGCGGACGGGGTCGGGAACCGGAGCTTCGCGACGCGGTCGACCGCGCGGACCTCCTCGAGCCCGCTGAGCATGCGCTCGGCACGCGCGACCATCTGGTGCGCCGCTGCGGCCTTCGAGGCCTTCGCGCCGAACTTCGCGGCCTGCAGCTGGAGGGCGCCGGCCTTCTTCTCGACGTTGACCCGCTCCTTCTTGCGGCGCTCCTCGTCGGCGGCGCGCTGGCGCTGGTAGTTCTTCCAGTTCATGTTGTAGACGTCGATGACCTGGCGATTGGCGTCGAGGTAGAAGACGCGGTTCACGGTCTCGCCGACCAGCTCGATGTCGTGGCTGATCACGATGAAGCCGCCGCGGTAGTTCTTGAGGAACTCGCGGAGCCAGACGACGGAGTCGGCGTCGAGGTGGTTCGTCGGCTCGTCGAGGATCAGCGTGCTCGCGTCGGAGAAGAGGATGCGCGCGAGCTCGATGCGGCGCCGCTGGCCACCGGAGAGCGTCTTGAGCGGCTGGTCGAGGATCCGGTCGGGGAGGTTGAGGTTGCTCGCGATCGACGCGGCCTCCGCCTCAGCCGCGTATCCGCCGAGGGAGAGGAAGCGGTCCGTGAGGTTGCCGTACTTCTTCATGCCGGCCTCGCTCACGGAGGTGTCGCTGCTCGACATCGCGACCGTCGCCTCCTGCATGCCGAGCACCAGCTGCCCCAGCCCGCGGGCGTCGAGGATGCGGGTGCGCGCGAGCTCCTCCGGGTCGCCGGAGCGCGGGTCCTGAGGGAGGTAGCCGATCTCGCCGCCGCGGTCGACCGTGCCCTTCGAGGCGATGAGGTCGCCCGCGAGGACCTTGGTCAGCGTCGTCTTCCCCGCCCCGTTGCGGCCGACGAGGCCGACCTTGTCGCCGTCGCCCACCCGGAAGGAGACGTTCTCCATCAGGAGTCGGGCGCCGACTCGGAGTTCGAGGTCGTGCACGCTGAGCACAGTGCTGTCCGTTCCCGCCAAGAAATGGCGTTCGGTTCGGGAGGAGTGGGGCAAGGGGCCGCGATGCGGCAGCCCCCTAGTATATTTCCTGAGCCGCGGGGCGGATCCACGTCCGCTCACCGCGGACGCGCTCGCTCCTCGCTCTCGGGCGACCAGGACTCTCGGAGATCACCCATGTCCCCTTCCTCTTCCGCCCTCCCGCGCCCGGTCCTCGCCGACCGGCTCGTCACCCGCTCCGTCGCGACCGACGCCCTGCTGGTGCTCGCGGGTGCGGGTCTCACCGCGGCGATGGCGCAGCTGTTCATCCCGATGTGGCCGGTCCCCTTCACGGGCCAGACCTTCGCGGTCCTTCTGGTCGGCACGACGCTCGGCGCACTCCGCGGCGCGCTGTCCATGCTCGTGTACGCGCTCGTCGGCGCTCTCGGCGCCCCGGTCTTCACCGAGGGCTCGCACGGCTGGGCGGTCCTCGCGGGTCCCACCGGCGGCTACATCGTCGGCTTCGTCCTCGCGTCGATCGTCACCGGATGGCTCGCTCAGCGGCAGTGGGACCGTCGCGTCGTCGGCACGCTGGTGACCTTCCTCGCCGGCACCGCCACCATCTACCTCGTCGGCCTGCCCTGGCTGGCCGCCGCCCTCGCCTCGCTGGGGCTGCCCGCCGACCTCGGCTCCGTCCTCTCCGCGGGACTCGTGCCCTTCCTGGTCGGCGACGCGCTCAAGGCGCTGGTCGCCGCCGCGCTGCTCCCCACCACCTGGGCGATGCTCTCGCGCCGCTCGCGCTGAGCGGTCGCACGGACGCCGAAGGGCCGGGAGGACGATTCCTCCCGGCCCTTCGGCGTTCAGCAGAGGTCGAGCCGCCCGGTCCTCCTGCTCGACCTCGGTGGGCACCTCCACCGACTCGACCGGCAGGGGCGACGACAGCCCTCGACGCCGGAGCCGGCCCGCCCCGCCGTTCCGACTCCGCGACGGACTGCGACAGGCTGGAGACGACAGGAACGCCGAAGGGCCGGGAGGACGACTCCTCCCGGCCCTTCGGCGTCGGCGTGCAGCGGCTAGATCGAGAAGCCGAGTGCGCGCATCATGTCGCGCCCGTCCTCGGTGATCCGGTCGGGACCCCACGGCGGCATCCAGACCCAGTTGATCCGGAACGCCTCGACGATGCCGTCGAGCGACTCGGCGGTCTGCTCCTCGAGCACGTCGGTCAGCGGGCAGCCCGCCGAGGTGAGGGTCATGTGGATGACGAGGGCGTCGTTCTCGTCGTCCCAGCCCAGGTCGTAGATGAGTCCCAGGTCGACCACGTTGACCCCGAGCTCGGGGTCCATGACGTCCTTGAGGGCCTCCTCGACCTGGTCGAAGAGCTTCGGCTCGAGAGTGGTGACCGCCATGATCAGACCGTCGCCGAGGTCAGGAAGCGGTCGTAGCCCTCGTCCTCGAGCCGGGTGGCGAGCTCCTTGCCGCCCTGCTCGGCGACGCGGCCGGCGACGAAGACGTGGACGAAGTCGGGCTGGATGTAGCGGAGGATCCTCGTGTAGTGCGTGATCAGCAGCACGCCGAGACCGGTGCTCTGGTGGGCGCGGTTGACACCCTCCGACACGATCTTGAGCGCGTCGACGTCGAGGCCGGAGTCGGTCTCGTCGAGGACGGCGAACTGCGGGGCGAGCAGCTCGAGCTGGAGGATCTCGTTGCGCTTCTTCTCGCCGCCCGAGAAGCCCTCGTTGACGTTGCGCGCCGCGAAGGACGAGTCCATGCGGAGGTTCGCCATCGCCGACTTGACGTCCTTCGTCCACGTGCGGATGGCGGGCGCCTCGCCGGCGATCGCGGTCTTGGCGGTGCGGAGGAAGTTGGTGTTGGTCACACCGGGGATCTCGACCGGGTACTGCATGGCGAGGAAGAGGCCCGCGCGGGCGCGCTCGTCGACGGACATGTCGAGGACCTCGACGCCGTCGAGGGTGATCGAGCCGCCGTCGACGTGGTACTTGGGGTGTCCCGCGATCGTGTACGCGAGGGTGGACTTGCCGGACCCGTTGGGGCCCATGATCGCGTGGATCTCACCCTGGTTGATGGTGAGATCGACACCGCGGAGGATCTGCTTGGTCCCCTGCTCGGTCTCGACACTGACGTGGAGATCGCTGATCTGGAGAACGGACATTCAGACTTCCTTCGTGACGGTCGGGTCGATGTAGACGTCGCCGTCGATGATCTCGACGACGAACACGGGGACCGGCTCGTAGGCCGGGAGGTTCAGGGGGGTGCCGGTGCGGAGGGAGAACTGGGAGCCGTGCGCCCAGCACTCGAGGCTGTCGCCCTCGACGAAGCCCTCGGAGAGCGAGATCTCGCCGTGCGTGCACGTGTCGCCGATGGCGTGGATCTCGCCGGCGGAGTCCTGCACGACCGCGATCGCGACTCCGTCGACCTCGACCCGCATGGCCTGGTTGGGGATCAGCTCGGAGACCGAGCAGATCATCGCGGCGTTGCTCATGCGGTGACCGCCGCTCCGCGGGAGGAGCCGGTCTGGCCGGCGCTGCCGGCGAGCTCCGCCTCGATCGCGAGCTGCAGGCGGTCCTCGAGCTCGGCGACCTTGATCTGCTGCACGATCTCGCTGAGGAACCCGCGCACGACCAGGCGTCGCGCCTCGTCCTCGCGGATCCCGCGGGACTGCAGGTAGAAGAGCTGCTCGTCGTCGAAGCGGCCGGTCGCCGAGGCGTGCCCCGCTCCGGCGATGTCACCGGTCTCGATCTCGAGGTTCGGAATGGAGTCGGCGCGCGTGCCGTCCGAGAGGACGAGGTTGCGGTTCTGCTCGTAGCTGTCGGTGCCGGTGGCGCTGTTGCGGATCAGGACGTCGCCGATCCAGACGGTGCGCGCGCCCTCGCCCTGCAGCGCGCCCTTGTAGGTCACGCGGCTGCGGGTGTCGGGGGCGTCGTGGTCGACGTACACCTGCTGCTCGAGGTGCTGGCCGCCGTCGGCGAAGTACAGGCCGAAGAGCTCGCCGTCCGCTCCGCGCTCGACGAGGTGCGCCGAGGGGTTCACCCGGACGATGGAGCCGCCGAGGGTGACCACGATGTGCTTCACCTTCGCGTCGCGTCCGACCCGCACGAAGTGGTTGGCCAGGTGCCGGGCGTCATCCGCCCACTCCTGCACGGTGACGACGGTGAGCTGCGCGCCCTCGCCGACGAGGATCTCCACGTTCTCCGCGAGGGAGGCCTCCCCCTCGTTCTGCAGCACGACGACGGCGCGGGCGTAGGGCGCCGCCTCGATGATCGTGTGCGCGGCGCGGGGTGCGGAGCCGAGGCCCGAGCGGACGAGGGTGGCGACCTTCTCGTCCTCGCCCGTCACGCGGACGGCGAGGGCCCTCTCGAAGCTCGACCAGGCGTTCGCGGCGGCGCGGTCCTCGGGGAGGCCGGCGGTGCCGATCCGCTGGTCGTCGCGGCCGACCCACGAGACGTCCACACCGTCCACCGCCGCGTGCTCGAGGGGGGCGGGCGAGCCGTCGAGCGCGCCGTCGATCAGATCGCCGAGGCGGGCGACGGGCGTCAGCTTCCAGGCGATCTCGCGGCCGGTGACGGCCTCGAAGGCCTCGACGTCGGCCGACGCGAAGCGCTCGGAGCGCGTCTGCACGGGCGTGAACGCCCCGTCGGAGTGGGCGCTGATGCCCAGGCGCTCAGCGGCGGCCGCGCCGTCGATCTCGGGGGTCGCGGCGCTCGTGGGGACCGTCATCTGGCGGTGGTTCCTTTCGATGGGTGCGGGGCGCCCCGTCCGGGCGCCCCTTCGAGGGGGGAGGCGGGCGTCAACCGACGCTGCCCTCCATCCCCATCTCGATGAGCTTGTTCAGCTCGAGGGCGTACTCCATGGGCAGCTCGCGCGCGATCGGCTCGATGAAGCCGCGGACGATCATGGCCATCGCCTCGTCCTCCGGCAGGCCGCGCGACATCAGGTAGAAGAGCTGCTCCTCGCTGACCTTCGACACCGTCGCCTCGTGGCCGAGCTGCACGTCGTCGACACGGATGTCGATCGCCGGGTAGGTGTCGGAGCGCGAGATGGTGTCGACCAGGAGGGCGTCGCAGCGCACGGTGTTCGCCGAGTGGTGCGCGTTCGCGTCCACCCGGACCTCGCCTCGGTATCCGGCGCGACCGCCGCCGCGGGCGATCGACTTCGAGACGATCGACGACTGCGTGTACGGCGCCATGTGGACCATCTTCGCGCCGGCGTCCTGGTGCTGGCCGGGGCCCGCGAACGCGACGGAGAGGGTCTCGCCCTTGGCGTGCTCGCCGACCAGGAAGATCGACGGGTACTTCATCGTGACCTTGGAGCCGATGTTGCCGTCGATCCACTCCATCGTCGCGCCCTCGTGCGCGATCGCGCGCTTGGTGACGAGGTTGTAGACGTTGTTCGACCAGTTCTGGATCGTCGTGTAGCGCACGCGGGCGTTCTTCTTCACGATGATCTCGACCACGGCCGAGTGCAGCGAGTCCGACTTGTAGATCGGAGCCGTGCAGCCCTCGATGTAGTGGACGTAGCTGTCCTCGTCCGCGATGATCAGGGTCCGCTCGAACTGGCCCATGTTCTCGGTGTTGATCCGGAAGTAGGCCTGCAGCGGGATGTCCACGTGGACGCCCTTGGGGACGTACACGAAGGAGCCGCCGGACCAGACCGCGGTGTTCAGCGCCGCGAACTTGTTGTCGCCCGCGGGGATGACGGTGCCGAAGTACTCCTCGAAGATCTCGGGGTGCTCGCGCAGCGCCGTGTCGGTGTCCATGAAGATGACGCCCTGCTCCTCCAGGTCCTCGCGGATCTGGTGGTAGACGACCTCGGACTCGTACTGGGCCGCGACGCCGCCGACGAGGCGCTGGCGCTCCGCCTCCGGGATGCCGAGCTTCTCGTACGTGTTCTTGATGTCGTCCGGAAGGTCGTCCCAGGTCTGCGCCTGCTTCTCGGTGGAGCGGACGAAGTACTTGATGTTGTCGAAGTCGATGTCCGACAGGTCGGCGCCCCACGTCGGCATGGGCTTGCGCTCGAAGAGCTTCAGGGCCTTCATGCGGCGGTCGCGCATCCAGGCGGGCTCGTTCTTGAGCGCGGAGATGTCGGAGACGACCTCGGGCGAGATGCCGCGTCGCGCGGAGGCTCCGGCGGAGTCCGAGTCGGACCAGCCGAACTCGTAGACGCCCAGGCTCTCGAGCTCGGGGCGGTCGATCAGGATGTCTGACATGTGTACCTCGTTTCCTACCCACTGCTAACCGGTCGGGTCCCGGAGTCATTCCCCCGGGGGTGGCCCGCGGGTGCTCTCCGGCCGGTCGCGCGATCGATCTGATGCGCGGAGCGGATGATGTGCGTCCCTGGATTCCGGAGGTGTGCGTCGGCGCTCCATCGGGCCGTGTGCGGATCACGTGCGCAGGGTGCGTCGAACCGTGACCAGCTTCTCATTCTACCGGCGTCCGCCGTTCAGCGGAACCTCCGCACCTGGGTGTCGGCCGGGCACCGGTGACGTGCCTCCAGACGCGCATGGCCATACCGGTGTCGGTGGTCCGTGATTCGGTTCCGCCATGACGAACGACGCATCGACCCCGATCCCCGCACGACTCGTGACCGCACTGGTGGGCGCCGGCCTGCCGACCGGACCCGCACGGGCGTTCGGCCCTCTCGCCCGCGCGATCGCGGCCGACCTCCCGCTGCGGGCGCTCCCCCGCGTGCTCCTGCGCCTCCGGCGGCACCTGCTCTCCGCCGAGCCGGAGCCCGCGGTCAGGCGGCGGGCTGGAGCTCCTGGGCGGCGTCCCGGCGCTGGGCGCGCACGGTGAACAGCCTCGGGTTGACGTCGAGCAGCACGCGGACCGCGCCGACCCAGATGAGCGCCGAGCCGAGCAGGTGCACCGCGACGAGCGTCTCGGGCAGCGCGGTGAGCGACTGCGCGACCCCGACCAGCGCCTGCAGCACGACGACCACGAGGAAGGCGACCACGCGCCGCCGGGCGAGCTCCGAGCCCGCCGCCCGCGACAGGCGCAGGAGCAGCGCGGCGCCCACGACGAGCACCGCCGTGCCGAGCACGCCGTGGACGACGGTCACGCTCTCCCAGTGGAACTGCATGCGGGGCACCTCCGCGGAGTCGCCGGCGTGCGGGCCGGTCCCCGTCACGAGGGTCCCCACGAGGATCACGAGGAGCGTCAGGCCGACGAGCCCGATGCTGAGCGCCCGCGTCGGGCGGTCCGGCTCGAAGGCCACGGACTGCGAGCGGTGGGCGCGGTGCCACGTCAGTGCGGTGGTGGTGAGGAGGGCGATGGCGAGAACGAAGTGCCCGGCCACGATGTACGGGTTGAGGCCCGAGTGGACGGTCGCGCCGCCCGCGAGGGCGTTCGCGACGACGAGCCAGAACTGCGACCAAGCGAGCCGGGTCATGGTGCGGTCGCGCGGCTTCTGCAGGCGCGCGGCCGTGATCGCCCAGCCCACCGCGACCACGAGGACGCCGGTGAACGCGCGGTTCGTGAACTCGATGAAGCCGTGGATCCCGAGCTCGGGGGTCGAGGTGAGCGAGCCCGGCTCGCACGCCGGCCAGGTGGGGCAGCCGAGGCCAGAGCCGGTCAGCCGGACGACGCCCCCGAAGAAGATGATCAGGATGCTCGCGACGAGCGCCGCGGTGGTCCCCCAGCGCAGTGCGCGCGGACCCAGAATCACCCGCTCGGCGAGCAAGGAGAACGGCGTCACCATCAGAAGGGGAGCAGCGGGTCGATGCCGACGGCGAGGAAGAGCAGGGTGAGGTATCCGATGGACCCGTGGAACACCCGCATCGGCGAGACGTGCTCGTGACGGATCGCGAGGCTGTAGAGGCGGTGCGTCTCGGCGATGAACCAGACTCCGCTGCCGAGCGCGACCACCGTGTAGAGCACCCCCATTCCGGCGACGGGGATCAGCAGGAGCGAGCAGGCGACGGTGGCCCAGGCGTAGAGGATGACCTGGAGCCCGACGATCGTGCGCCCGCGCACGACGGCCAGCATCGGCACGCCGGCGGCCTGGTAGTCGTCCCGGTACTTCATCGACAACGGCCAGTAGTGCGGCGGCGTCCAGAGGAAGATGACGGAGAAGAGGATGACGGGGGCCCAGTCGAGCGAGCCGGTGACCGCCGCCCAGCCGATCAGCACCGGCATGCAGCCCGCGATGCCGCCCCACACGATGTTCTGCGGCGTCCGGCGCTTGAGGAAGAGCGTGTAGAACACGACGTAGATCAGGATCGCGGCGAGCGAGAGGCCCGCGGAGAGCCAGTTGGCCGTGAGGCCGAGCCAGACGATCGACAGGACGCCGATCGTGGTCGCGAAGACGAGCGCGGCCCGGTCCGAGATCTCCCCGGTCACGAGCGGCCGGTTCTTCGTCCGGTTCATGATCCGGTCGATGTCGCGGTCGAAGTAGCAGTTGAACGCGCCCGCCGACCCGGCGCTCAGCGCGCCGCCGATCAGGACGTTGAGGACCAGCAGCAGGTTCGGGATCCCGCCCTGCGCCAGGATCATCGTCGGAGCGGTCACCACGAGGAGCAGCTCGATCACGCGCGGCTTCGTCAGAGCGACGAAGGCCTTCACCTTGCGCGAGAGGGTCGTCGGCGACGCCCCGTCCCGCTCGACGGCGGTGGTCTCCACGACTGCGTCCATTGCTCCTCTAACGATTCGATGATCCCGAACGAGTGTAATGCGCCCGTCCGGGAGCCGGGCCCGGCGTGCACGCTTGTCCAATCGGACGCAGACATATGCGACCACGCAACCCCCGGTCAGCGGCGCACCCCCCTCCGTATACTCGGGACTGCTCGCCAGAGCGCCCGGCACGCACCCGAGCCCGCCCGACGATCGTCGGCACGGGGCCGAGAGGGTCGTCGCCGGAGCATCGTGTCGAAGTCGTCATGCGGCGTGCTCCACCATGCGAGAGGGCGGACGGTCCCCGTCTGCCCCACGTCTCGAGAAGGGTCAGTACCAAGTGTCAGAACTGCAATGGGAATCCATTGACGAGAAGGCAGTCGACACGGCGAGGGTTCTCGCCGCGGATGCGGTCGAGAAGGTCGGCAACGGCCATCCCGGAACCGCCATGAGCCTCGCGCCCGCCGCCTACCTCCTGTTCCAGAAGGTCATGCGCCGCGATCCGTCCGATGCGACCTGGATCGGCCGCGACCGGTTCATCCTGTCGGTCGGCCACTCCTCGCTGACGCAGTACGTCCAGTTCTACCTGGGCGGCTACGGACTCGAGCTCGACGACCTCAAGGCGCTGCGCACCTGGGGCTCGAAGACCCCGGGCCACCCGGAGTACGGCCACACCGACGGCGTCGAGATCACCACCGGACCGCTCGGCCAGGGCCTCGCCTCCGCCGTGGGCTTCGCCTACGCCTCGCGCTTCGAGCGCGACCTGTTCGACCCGGAGGCCGCCGCGGGCACCTCCCCGTTCGACCACTTCGTCTACGTGATCGCCGGCGACGGCGACCTGCAGGAGGGCGTCACCAGCGAGGCCTCCTCCCTGGCCGGCCACCAGAAGCTCGGCAACCTGGTCGTCATCTACGACTCCAACCAGATCTCGATCGAGGACGACACCAACATCGCCTTCACCGAGGACGTCAAGGCGCGCTACGAGGCCTACGACTGGCAGGTCCAGGTCGTCGACTGGAAGAAGACCGGCGAGTACCACGAGGACGTCGCCGAGCTGCACGCCGCGATCGAGGCTGCGAAGGGCGAGACCGACAAGCCGTCGCTCATCATCCTGCGCACCATCATCGGCTGGCCGTCGCCGAAGAAGCAGAACACCGGCAAGATCCACGGCTCCGCCCTGGGCGCCGACGAGCTCCGCGGACTCAAGGAGGTGCTCGGCTTCGACCCCGAGAAGACCTTCGACGTCGCCGACGAGGTCATCGAGCACACCCGCAAGGCCGTCGAGCGCGGTCAGGCCCAGCACGCCGAGTGGGACGAGCAGCTCGCCGCCTGGGCGTCCGCGAACCCCGAGAAGAAGGAGCTGCTCGACCGGGTCCTCTCGGGCGAGCTGCCCGAGGGCGTCCAGGAGGCGCTCCCCGTCTTCGAGCCCGGCAAGGAGGTCTCGACCCGCGCCGCGTCCGGCAAGGTCATCAACGCCCTCGCCGGCGTGATCCCCGAGCTGTGGGGCGGCTCCGCCGACCTCGCCGAGTCGAACAACACGACGATCGAGGGAGCCGGCTCCTTCGTCCCGACGGAGTTCTCGACCCACGAGTGGACCGGGAAGAAGGGCGGCCGCGTGCTGCACTTCGGCATCCGCGAGCACGCCATGGGCGCGATCCTCAACGGGATCGTCCTGCACGGCAACACCCGTCCCTTCGGCGGCACCTTCCTGATCTTCTCCGACTACATGCGCCCGGCGGTCCGTCTCGCCGCGCTCATGAAGGCGCCGGCCATCTACGTCTGGACCCACGACTCCGTGGCGCTCGGCGAGGACGGCCCGACGCACCAGCCGGTCGAGCAGCTGTCGACCCTCCGCGCGATCCCGGGCCTGGACATCGTTCGCCCCGGTGACGCGAACGAGGTCGCCTATGCCTGGAAGACCATCCTCGAGCGCCGCGAGGGCCCCGCCGGCCTCGCGCTCACCCGTCAGAACATCCCGGTGTTCGAGCGCGGCGAGGGCGACGCGGAGGGCGAGACCTTCGCCTCCGCCGCGAACGTCGCCCGTGGTGCCTACATCCTGGCCGAGGCGCCGGGCGGCACCCCGGACGTGATCTTCATCGCGACCGGCTCCGAGGTCCAGATCGCCGTCGAGGCGCGCGAGGCCCTGAGGAGCGAGGGCGTCAACGCCCGCGTCGTCTCGGCTCCGTCCCTCGAGTGGTTCGAGGAGCAGGACGCCGAGTACCGCGAGAAGGTCCTGCCCTCCTCGGTGAAGGCGCGCGTCTCGATCGAGGCCGGCCTGAGCCTGGGCTGGCAGAAGTACGTCGGCGACGCCGGCCGCTCCGTCTCGATCGAGCACTTCGGCGCATCGGCCGACTACAAGACCCTGTTCCGCGAGTTCGGGATCACCACCGAGGCGGCACTGTCCGCCGCCAAGGAGTCGCTCGCAGCCTCCTGACCCGAAGGCCGCGTCCACCACGGACGCGGCCTTCGCCGTCGGAGCAGCGGCTCCCCCTCACACCACGCACCACCTACGCAGAAGAAGAAGAGACATGACCGAGAACACCCCCACCGCAGAGCTCTCCGCCGCCGGCGTCAGCATCTGGCTCGACGACCTCTCCCGCTCGCGCATCTCCACCGGAGGGCTGCAGAAGCTCATCGAGGAGAAGAACGTCGTCGGAGTCACCACGAACCCCACGATCTTCGCCGCGGCCCTGACCAACGGCGAGTCCTACGACGCCCAGGTGCGCGAGCTCGCCTCCGCCGGCACCTCGGTGACCGACGCCGTCTTCGAGATCACCACCGACGACGTCGCCGCGGCGTCCGACATCTTCCGCCCGATCTACGACGCGACCAACGGCTACGACGGCCGCGTGTCGATCGAGGTCGAGCCCGGCCTGGCGCACGACGCCCAGGGCACCATCGAGCAGGCCAAGGCCCTCTGGGCCAAGGTCGACCGCCCCAACGCGATGATCAAGATCCCCGCGACCGTCGAGGGCCTCGAGGCCATCACGGAGGTCATCGGCTCCGGCATCTCGGTGAACGTCACCCTGATCTTCTCGCTCGCCCGCTACCGCGCCGTCATCAACGCGTACCTGGCCGGCCTCGAGAAGGCCAAGGACGCCGGCATCGACCTGTCGACCATCCACTCCGTCGCCTCGTTCTTCGTCTCGCGCGTCGACACCGAGATCGACAAGCGCCTCGAGGCCGTCGGCACCGACGAGGCCCGCGCCCTCAAGAGCAAGTCCGGCGTCGCCAACGCGCAGCTGGCCTACGAGGTCTTCGTCGAGGCGTTCGCCACCGAGCGCGCCCTGCTGCTCCAGGAGTCCGGCGCCAACCGCCAGCGCCCCCTCTGGGCCTCGACCGGCGTCAAGTCGACCGACCTCCCCGACACCCTCTACGTGACCGAGCTCGTCGCGGCCGGCGTGGTCAACACGATGCCCGAGAAGACCCTCGAGGCGACCTTCGACCACGGCGTCATCACCGGCGATACCGTCACCGGCTCGTACGCCGACGCGAACGCCGTCCTCGACGCCGTCGCGGCGCAGGGCGTCTCGTACGCCGACGTCACCGAGCTGCTCGAGAAGGAGGGCGTGGAGAAGTTCATCGTCTCCTGGAACGAGCTGCTCGACACCGTCACCGCGGCGCTCGAGGGCGCGAAGGCGCAGGCCTGATCATGGCCATCCAGATCCACGTCAGCGGAGACGCCGAGAAGGCCGTCGACCGCGTCGTCCCGGAGCTCGTCGCCGACGAGGTCGCGTCCGGCATCACCGCCCAGGTCCCCACCCTGTGGGGCGCCGCGGCGGAGGAGGAGGCGGCCAAGCGCCTCGGGTGGACCGAGTCGACCACCGTCTCCCGCCCCCTGATCCCCCAGATCCTCGCCCTGCGCGAGGAGTTCCAGGCCAAGGGCGTCGACCACATCGTCCTCGGCGGCATGGGCGGCTCCTCGCTCGCGCCCGAGGTCATCACCCGCACCGCCGGCGTCGAGCTCACCGTGCTCGACTCGACGGCGCCCGGCCAGGTGCTCGCGGCCCTGAACGACCGGCTCGCGTCGACCGCGGTCGTCATCTCCTCGAAGTCCGGCTCGACCGTCGAGACCGCGAGCCAGAAGAAGGCCTACGAGAAGGCGTTCACGGAGGCGGGCATCGATCCGCTCGACCGCATCGTCATCGTGACCGACCCGGGCTCGCCCCTGGACACCTCCTCCCGCGAGGCCGGCTACCGCGTGTTCAACGCCGACCCGAACATCGGCGGGCGCTTCTCGGCGCTCTCCGCGTTCGGCCTCGTGCCGTCCGGGCTCGCCGGCGCCGACATCGAGGCCCTCCTCGACGAGGCGGCCGAGGCCTCCCTCGGGCTCGCCGTGGACTCCCCCGAGAACCCGGGCCTGATCCTCGGAGCGGCGATCGCCGCGACCAGCCCGCGCCGCGACAAGCTCGCGATCGTGGCCGACGGGACCGACATCGTCGGCTTCGCCGACTGGGCGGAGCAGCTCATCGCCGAGTCCACCGGCAAGGACGGCACGGGCATCCTCCCCGTCGTCCTCGGCACGCTGGCCCCCGAGCTCTCGGAGGACCTGCCCGACGTGCAGGTCGTCCGCCTGGTCGAGGACGCCACGGCGCTGCACCTGTTCCCGCGCGACCGCCACGAGGGCGAGATCCTCCTCTCCGGCTCGCTCGGCGCTCAGATGCTGACGTGGGAGTACGCCGTCGCCGTCGCGGGTCGCCTCCTGGGCATCAACCCGTTCGACCAGCCCGACGTCGAGTCGGCGAAGGTCGCGACCCGGGCCCTGCTCGAGAAGCGCCCCGAGCCCGAGGCGCCCGCGTTCACCGACGCGGGCATCGAGGTCACCGGCAGCAGCAGCGTCACCGAGGGCGTCTCGACCGTCGCCGCTGCTGTCGACCGCCTCCTCGCTCAGTTGGGCGACGGCGGCTACGTCTCGATCCAGGCGTACGTCGACCGCCTCGCGCTCCCGCAGCTCGAGGGCGTGCGCGACCTCCTCGCCGCTCAGGCCCAGCGCCCCGTCACCTTCGGGTGGGGCCCGCGCTTCCTGCACTCGACCGGGCAGTACCACAAGGGCGGCGCGCCGACCGGCGTGTTCCTCCAGATCACCGAGCGCTCCGACGTGGACCTCGAGATCCCGGACAGCCCGTTCACCTTCGGCCAGCTCATCCTGGCGCAGGCCGCCGGCGACGCGAGCGTGCTCGCCGAGCACGGCCGGCCGGTGCTGACCCTCACGCTGACCGACCCCGAGGCCGACCTCGAGGCGCTCTTCGAGGCCCTCAACACCTGATCCGACGGGCACGCCGCCGTTGCGCTCTCGAGCGCGCGGCGGCGTGCCCGCGGTCGTCCCGCGACCACTTCCCGGGGCAGCAGCCGGGCCCGCCCGCTCCTCCCCCTCCCTCACCGATAGCAGTGCGCCGGTCCCACCGGCACACAGAAGGACACTGCACATGTCTGTGGACATCACCCCCGAGTTCAACCCGCTGAGGTTGAGCTTCGACCGCCGGTTGAACCGGATCGCCGGGCCCAGCGGCCTCGTCATCTTCGGCGTGACCGGCGACCTCTCCCGCAAGAAGCTCATGCCCGCGGTCTACGATCTCGCCAACCGCGGCCTCCTGCCTCCCGGCTTCGCCCTCGTCGGATTCGCCCGGCGCGACTGGGACGACCAGGACTTCGAGCAGGTCGTCCACGACTCCGTGAAGAAGCACGCCCGCACCGAGTTCCACGAGGAGGTCTGGGCGCAGCTCGCGCAGGGCATCCGGTTCGTGCAGGGCGAGTTCGACGACCCCGAGGCGTTCGCCCGCCTGAAGACGACCGTCGACGACCTCGACCGCGAGCGCGGCACGAACGGCAACTTCGCCTTCTACCTCTCGATCCCCCCGAAGTCCTTCCCGCAGGTCACCGAGCAGCTGCGCAGCTCCGGCCTCGCCGAGCAGAAGGACGGCCAGTGGCGCCGCGTCGTCATCGAGAAGCCGTTCGGCAGCGACCTGAAGACGGCCCGCGAGCTGAACGACGTCGTCGAGTCGGTCTTCCCGCCCGACTCCGTCTTCCGGATCGACCACTACCTCGGCAAGGAGACGGTCCAGAACATCCTGGCCCTCCGCTTCGCCAACATGATGTACGAGCCGCTCTGGAACTCGAACTACGTCGACCACGTGCAGATCACCATGGCCGAGGACATCGGCGTGGGCGGGCGCGCGGGCTACTACGACGGCATCGGAGCGGCGCGCGACGTCATCCAGAACCACCTGCTGCAGCTGCTCGCCCTGACCGCCATGGAGGAGCCGATCTCGTTCGACGCGGCCGACCTCCGTGCGGAGAAGGAGAAGGTCCTCGCGGCCGTCCGCCTCCCCGCCGACCTCTCCACCGCGACCGCCCGCGGGCAGTACGCCGGCGGCTGGCAGGGCGGCGAGAAGGTGCTCGGCTTCCTCGAGGAGGACGGCATGAGCCCCACCTCGACCACCGAGACCTACGCCGCCATGCGCCTGGACATCGGCACTCGACGCTGGGCCGGCGTGCCGTTCTACCTGCGGGCCGGCAAGCGCCTCGGCCGCCGCGTCACCGAGATCGCGGTCGTGTTCAAGCGGGCACCGCAGCAACTCTTCGCCGAGAGCCAGACCACGTCGCTGGGCCAGAACGCGCTCGTCATCCGCGTCCAGCCCGACGAGGGCGTCACCATGCGATTCGGCTCGAAGGTGCCCGGCGCCGGCATGCAGGTGCGCGACGTGACGATGGACTTCGGCTACGGCCACGCGTTCACCGAGGCGAGTCCCGAGGCCTACGAGCGCCTCATCCTCGACGTCCTCCTGGGCGAGCCGCCGCTCTTCCCCCGGCACGAGGAGGTCGAGCTGTCCTGGAAGATCCTCGACCCGATCGAGGAGTTCTGGGCCACGCAGGGCCAGCCCGAGCAGTACCGCCCCGGAACATGGGGCCCCGATTCCGCCGACGAGCTCCTCGCCCGCGACGGCCGCACCTGGAGGCGTCCATGATCGTCGATCTGCCCGACACCACGACGAGCGAGGTCTCGAAGACCCTCGTCAAGATCCGCGAGGAGGGCGGCGCCGTCGCCCTCGGCCGCGTCCTCACCCTCATCATCGCGACCTCCCGGGGTCACGAGGAGGAGGCCATCGAAGCCGCGAACGACGCGTCCCGCGAGCACCCGATGCGCGTCATCGTGGTCTCGAAGGACGACGGCACCACCACGGTCCCGGTCGACGCGACGGCGCGGGTCGACGCGCAGATCCGGGTCGGAGGCGACGCCGGCGCGAGCGAGGTCGTCGTGCTCCGTCCCTACGGGGACGCGGCCGAGGACGAGGAGAGCCTGGTCACGGGCCTGCTCCTCCCCGACGCCCCCGTCGTGGCCTGGTGGCCGAACAGCGCTCCGGACAACGCCTCCGCGTCCCCGATCGGCCGGATCGCCACCCGGCGGATCACCGACGCGTCGGCCCAGTCGAACCCGGCGGAGGCGCTGCACCACCTCGCCTCCACCTACGCCCCCGGCGACACCGACTTCGCCTGGACCCGCCTCACCCTCTGGCGCGCGCAGCTCGCCGCCGTGCTCGACCAGCCGCCCTACGAGCCGATCACGGCCGTCGAGGTCTCGGGCGCGGCCGACTCGCCCTCGACGATCCTGCTCGCCGCCTGGCTGCAGCTCGAGCTCGACATCCCCGTCGACCATGAGCTCACGATCAGCGCCACCGGGTCCAGCGGGATCCACGGCGTGCGGCTCATCCGCGACTCCGGAGTGATCGAGCTCGAGCGCTCGGTGCCCAACGTCGCGACGCTCACTCAGCCCGATCAGCCGGTCCACGACATCTCGCTCCCCCGCCGCAGCCTCCGGGACTGCCTGGCGGAGGAGCTGCGCCGACTCGACCCGGATGACCTGTACGGTGAAGTGATCTCGCGCGGGGTCGACATGCTCACTGAGAAGGCCGAGGCCCGCAGCGCCTCCTGAGGTGTGGGCGCCCGTCCAGGGCGCCCACACCTCAGAGCTTCCCGACACGGAGCCGAACCCCGCCGATCGGCACCCGAACCCGAAGGAGTCCCCTGAGATGACCACCGAACGCCGCGTGCTGGTCCACCGCGACAAGCAGACCCTCGCCGGCTCGGTCGCCGCCCGGTTCCTCACCAAGACGATCGACGTCCTCGACGACCTGGGTTCGGCGAACGTCGTGCTCACCGGAGGGACGATGGGAGCCGCCACGCTCAAGGAGATCGGCTCCTCCTCCGCCGCCGGCAACGTGGACTGGTCGCGCGTGCACTTCTGGTGGGGCGACGAGCGCTGGGTGCCCCGCGGCCACGAGGACCGCAACGACGTCCAGGCCGGGGACCTCTTCAGCGTCCTCGATGTGCCGGCGGCGAACGTGCACTCCTACCCGGCCTCGGACGAGGGCCTGGACCTCGACGGCGCCGCCGCTGCCTACGACGCGGAGCTGCGCGAGCACGCCTCCGAGGGGCGCGACTACCCGCGCTTCGACATCACCTTCCTCGGCGTCGGGCCGGACGGGCACATCGCGTCGCTGTTCCCCGAGCGCTCCGCGATCCGCTCCACGACGCCCGGCGTCCTCGCTGTCCGCAACTCGCCGAAGCCGCCGCCCGAGCGCCTCACCCTCACGCTGCCGCTGATCAACCAGTCGGACCGCATCTGGATGGTGCTCGCCGGCGCCGACAAGGCCTCGGCCCTGGGCCTCGCGCTCGCGGGTGCCAGCACGAACGAGGTGCCCGCGTCGGGCGCGTTCGGCCGCAAGCGCACGGTGTTCTTCGTCGACCAGGAGGCAGCGGCCGAGGTCCCCGAGTCGCTCATCGCTCCGAGCTACTGAGCACGGTCCGGAAACGACGGAAGGCCCGTCCCCCGAGGGGGCGGGCCTTCCGTCGTTCGTCGTCCGGTGAGGATCAGGACGGGGTCGCGGTGCCTCGTCGGGCGCGCAGCTGCTGCAGCGCCTCCTCGAGGAGCTGAGCCGCCTCGGCCTCGGTGCGGCGCTCCTTCACGTAGGCGAGGTGCGTCTTGTAGGGCTCGGTCTTCGCGACCTGCGGCGGGTTCGCCCGGTCGCGGCCAGCGGGGAGACCGGACTGCGGCGAGTCGATCACCTCGGGGATCTCGTCCTCGGGGAGGGCCGCCGAGAAGTGGCGCACCGTCTCGTTGCCGAGAGCGTCCCAGTAGGAGACCGCGACGCGCTCCGCGTGGAAGCCCCGGTCCTGCTCGCCCATAGGTCCTGCGCCGACGCGCGAACCGCGGATTGCACTGCCGCCTGATGCCATTGCGAGTACCCCTATGCTCCTGTGGTGAACTTGGTGATGAGTCCGAGCACCACGATGCAGGCCAGCCAGACGACGCCCAGGATCACGGTGATGCGGTTCAGGTTGCGCTCGGCGACGCCCGACGCGCCGAGGTTGGAGGTGACTCCGCCCCCGAACATGTCGGACAGTCCGCCGCCGCGCCCCTTGTGGAGCAGGATCAGCATGGTGAGCAGGAGGCTCGTGATGCCCAGGATGACCTGGAGCACGACCTGGAGGATGTCCACGCGGTACCTTTCGAAGTTCTGGCGCGTTGCGCGCCCCGACGAGTATAACGGCGCCTGCGAATCCGCGAGGAATGCGTCGTCCCGTGTTCGGGGCGATGTATACGAGTGTCCGTCGAGGGGCGGAGCGGGTGGCCTCGTCGCGGTGCCCTCGACAACCTCTTCAGTCGCCGGACCGCGAGCCTGTGATCCACGTACCAGCGGACCGATCGAGCCGAACGCGCCACGCTCTCGGAGGGCACCCCGCGAGGAGCTGACGGCACCGGACCGGCCAACGCGTGATGCCGGTGTGGGATCTCCGAGGCGAACCGGCGATCCGCGTCCGAGCGGATCGACGTAGCCGGACGCATCCCGCTCCCGGAACCGCGCCCCGTCGCGAAGCCGACCGCGCCACGCCGCGCAGGGAGCGGCGTGGACGACGAGAGGGCGGGCCCGATGGGCCCGCCCTCTCGTCGCAGCAGCTCAGACCCCGACGTGGTTCCGGAATCGCGCGATCGCCGCGAACTCGTCGACCTGGAGGCTGGCGCCTCCGACGAGTGCTCCGTCGACGTCGGGCTCGCGCATGAAGCCGGCGATGTTGCCGGACTTCACGGAGCCGCCGTAGAGGATGCGGGTCTTCGCGGCGGTGTCGGCGCCGAGGACGTCGGCGACGACTCCGCGGAGCGCCTTGCAGACCTGCTGGGCCTGCTCGGGCGTCGCGGCCTGTCCGGAGCCGATGGCCCAGACCGGCTCGTAGGCGACGACGAGGTCGGCGTCCGCGGGGAGGCCGGTGAGGGCCTCCTTCAGCTGGGCGACCGGCACGGCCGACGGGCCGTGCTTCTCGAGGTCCTCCGCGGTCTCGCCGACGCAGATGATCGGAGCGACGCCGTGATTGACGGCCGCGGCCGACTTGGCGGCGATGTCCGCGTCCGTCTCGCCGTGGAGCGTGCGACGCTCCGAGTGGCCGACGATCACGTAGTCGCAGTCGAGCTGCTTCAGGAACTGACCCGAGATCTCACCGGTGTAGGCGCCGCTGTCGAACTTCGAGACGTCCTGCGCGCCGTACTTGAGCGGCAGCTTGTCCGAGTCGACGAGGATCTGCACGGGCCGGAGGTCCGTGAAGGGCGGGAACACCGCGACCTCGACGCCGTCGAAGTCGTGATCGGCGTCCTTGAGGCTCCACGCCAGCTTCTGCACGAAGGCGATGGCCTGGAGGTGGTCCAGGTTCATCTTCCAGTTGCCGGCGATGAGCGGGGTGCGGGCGGCGGTGTCTACCATCCGAGGACCTCCAGTCCGGGGAGGCGCTTGCCCTCGAGGAATTCGAGGCTCGCTCCGCCTCCCGTCGAGATGTGGCCGAACTGGTCGTCGCGGAACCCGAGGGCGCGGACAGCCGCGGCGGAGTCGCCTCCGCCGACGACGCTGAGACCGTCGACCTCGGTGAGCGCCTGCGCGACGGTCTTGGTGCCCGCCGCGAACGGCTCGAGCTCGAAGACGCCCATGGGGCCGTTCCAGAACACCGTCCTGGACGCCGCGATGATCTCGGCGAAGTGCGCGGCGGTGTCCGGTCCGATGTCCAGGCCGAGGCCCTTCTCACCGAAGGGCGTGCCCTCGATCGCGTCGGCCGAGGCGACCTGGTGCTCGGCGTCGGGGCCGAACTCCGACGCCACGACGACGTCCGTCGGCAGGACGATCTCCACACCCAGCTCCTTCGCCGTCGCGAGGTAGCCGAGCACGGTGTCGACCTGGTCGGCCTCCAGCAGGCTGGCGCCGACCTCGTGGCCCTGGGCCTTGAGGAAGGTGAAGAGCATTCCGCCGCCGATGAGGATCGAGTCGACCTTCGGGAGCAGGTGCTCGATCACGCCGAGCTTGTCCGAGACCTTCGAGCCGCCGAGGACGACCGCGTAGGGGCGCTCGGGCTTCTCGGTGAGCCGCTCCAGCACCTCGAGCTCGGCCGCGATCAGCGTGCCGGCGGCGCTGGGGAGAAGCTCGGCGAGCTCGTAGACGCTCGCCTGCTTGCGGTGCACGACGCCGAACCCGTCGGAGACGAAGGCGTCGCCGTAGGCGGCCAGCTTCTCGGCGAAGGTGCGGCGCTCGGCCTCGTCCTTGCTCGTCTCGCCGGCGTTGAACCGGAGGTTCTCGAGGACGACGACCTGGCCGTCCTCGAGGGCGTCGACGGCGGCCGAGGCCGCCTCCCCGACGGTGTCCTCGGCGAAGGCCACCGGAGCGTCGAGCAGCTCGCCGAGGCGGGCGGCGACGGGAGCGAGGCTGTACTTCGCCTCGGGCTTCCCCTCGGGGCGCCCGAGGTGGCTCACGACCACGACTCGGGCGCCCTCGGAGACCAGACGCTGGAGCGTGGGCACCGACGCGCGCACGCGGCCGTCGTCCGTGATCGTTCCGTCCTTCAGGGGGACGTTCAGATCGCAGCGGACGACGACGCGCTTGCCTGCGAGGGAGCCCAGTGAGTCCAGAGTGCGGAGCGTCACTGCGCGCAGCCCTTAGAGCTTGCCGGCGACGAACTCGGTGACGTCGACGAGGCGGTTGGAGTAGCCCCACTCGTTGTCGTACCAGGAGGCGACCTTGACCTGGCTGCCGATGACCTTCGTGAGGCCCGCGTCGAAGATCGACGAGTGCGGGTCGGTCACGATGTCGCTCGAGACGATCGGGTCCTCGGTGTACTTGAGGATGCCCTTGAGGTCTCCCTCGGAGGCGGCCTTGTACGCCGCGTTGATCTCCTCGACGGTGGCGGGCTTGGTCAGCTCGACGGTGAGGTCGGTGATCGAGCCGGTCGGGACCGGGACGCGGAGGGCGTAGCCGTCGAGCTTGCCGACGAGCTCCGGGATGACCAGGCCGAGCGCCTTGGCGGCACCGGTCGAGGTCGGGATGATGTTGACGGCGGCGGCACGGGCGCGACGCAGGTCGCTGTGCGGGCCGTCCTGGAGGTTCTGGTCGGCGGTGTACGCGTGGACCGTGGTCATCAGGCCGCGCTCGATGCCGAAGTTGTCGAGCAGCACCTTGGCGAGCGGCGCGAGGCAGTTCGTGGTGCAGGACGCGTTCGAGATGATGTCGTGCGTCGCGGGGTCGTAGGTGTTCTCGTTCACGCCGAGGACCAGGGTCGCGACGTCGCTGCCGGTGGCGGGAGCGGAGACGATGACCTTCTTGGCACCCGCGGTGATGTGCTTGCGCGCGTCCTCCGACTTGGTGAAGCGGCCGGTCGACTCGATGACGACGTCGACTCCCAGCTCGCCCCAGGGGAGGTTCGCGGGGTCGCGCTCCTCGAGGACGATGATCGGCTTGCCGTTGACGACGATGCGGTCGCCGTCGAGCTCGACGGTCGCGTCGAGGCGGCCCGTGATGGAGTCGTACTTCAGGAGGTGCGCGAGGGCCTTGTTGTCGGTGAGGTCGTTGACCGCGACGATCTCGAGGTCGCTGCCCTTGGCGAGGGCTGCACGGAAGAAGTTACGGCCGATACGGCCGAAGCCGTTGATGCCGATCTTGACGGACACAGATATCTCCTGGTGAGGAAAGGCACCTCGACGGTGCAGTGGAGGGGTGGAAGCCGACGACAGGGCGTCCCGGACGCGGGGCCCGGGACGCCGAGATCGCTACGACAGTAGCAGCAGGCCCGAAGTCTTCTCGCGGGCCTTCTCGAAGCGCGCGGAGACGTCGGCCCAGTTCACGATGTTCCAGAACGCCTTGACGTAGTCGGCCTTCACGTTGACGTAGTCGAGGTAGAAGGCGTGCTCCCACATGTCGAGGAGGAGGACCGGGACGGTCGCCGCGGCGAGGTTGCCCTGGTGGTCGTAGAGCTGCTCGATGATGAGCTTCTCGCCGAGCGAGTCCCAGGCGAGGATCGACCAGCCGGAGCCCTGGATGCCGAGGGCCGAGGCGGTGAAGTGGGCGCGGAACTTGTCGAACGACCCGAAGTTGTCGTCGATGGCCGCGGCGAGCTCGCCGACGGGCTTGTCGCCGCCGTCCGGCGAGAGGTTGTTCCAGAACACGGTGTGGTTCACGTGACCGGCGAGGTTGAAGGCGAGGTCCTTCTGGAGCTTGTTCACGTTCGCGAGGTTCTCGCTGTCGCGAGCCTCCTGCAGCGAGGCGAGGGCGGTGTTCGCCCCGGCCACGTACGTCGCGTGGTGCTTGTCGTGGTGGAGCTCCATGATCCGCCCACTGATGTTCGGCTCGAGGGCCGAGTAGTCGTAGGGCAGTTCGGCGAGCGTGTAGTCAGCCATGTGCGATCTCCTGTTCGTGGTCGTCGCTCCCGTGCGACCCGCCGGCGTCTCGGCGTCCTCCGCGAGGCGGAGGAGGAGGGCCGGGAGTGTCCTGAGCGACCCGATCAGTCTAGCGAGGGGGCCCCTCCGCGTTCGGAGGGCTTGCGTTGTTCGACCAGGAGACACTCAGCGTTCGCCGGGCGGGGCGCGCCGTGCGGCCGGGCCTACAGGTCCTGCAGCTCTGCCGGGAGGTTCGCGTCGGTGCCCGGGATGTCGAGGTCGGACGCGCGCTTGTCGGCCATCGCGAGGAGGCGGCGGATGCGGCCGGCGACGGCGTCCTTCGTCATCGGCGGATCGGCGTGGTGGCCGAGCTCGTCGAGGCTCGCGTCGCGGTGCGCGAGGCGCAGGCGCCCGGCGTAGCGGAGGTGCTCGGGGATGTCGTCGCCCAGGATCTCCATCGCGCGCTCGACGCGGGCGCACGCCGCGACGGCGGCCTGGGCGGAGCGGCGGAGGTTCGCGTCGTCGAAGTTGACGAGGCGGTTCGCGGTCGCCCGCACCTCGCGGCGCTGGCGCAGCTCCTCCCAGCTCGCGACGGTCGCGGTCGCGCCCATCAGGGTGAGCATCGCGCTGATGCTCTCGCCGTCGCGGATGACGACCCGGTGGACGCCGCGCACCTCGCGGGACTTGGCCTGGACTCCCAGGCGTCCGGCGGCTCCGACGATCGCCATGGCCGCCTCGTTGCCGGGGCAGATGATCTCGAGCGCCGCGGAGCGGCCCGGGTCGGTCAGCGAGCCCTGGGCGAGAAAGGCGCCGCGCCACAGGGCGGCGAGCTCCTCGCGGGAGCCGGTCGTGAGGCGGTTGGGCAGGCCGCGGACGGGCCGGCCCCGCTGGTCGAGGAGGCCGGTCTGCCGGGCGAGGGTGTCCCCGCCCTCGACGACGCGCACCAGCCAGCTCGTGGTCCTCCGGGATCCGCCGGCCGAGACGATGCTGCCCTCGCTGCGGACGCCGTACAGCTCGGCGAGGTCGCGGCGCACGCGGGTCGCGAGCGGGGCGGAGTCGAGCTCGACCTCGACCGCGAGGCGGTTGGAGATGATGTGCAGTCCTCCGGAGAAGCGGAGGATGGTCGCCAGTTCGGCGGCACGGACGGTGTTCTTGCGCGAGACGATCGCGACCAGTTCGCCCTTGACGTCTGCGGTGAGGGCCACGGAGTCTTCCTTACGTCGGGTGCGCGGCTGAGCGCGCGGGGATCATTCTCGGCCGAGGTCGCGGTGCGCCACGTTGACGGCGACGCCCGGCAGCTCGGCCAGACGGGCCGCGACACGGCCCGCGACCGCGACGGAGCGGTGCTTGCCTCCCGTGCAGCCGATCGCGATGGTCGCGTGGCGCTTGTTCTCGCGCTGGTAGCCGTCGAGCACGGGGCGCAGGGCCCGGGAGTAGGAGTCGATGAACTCCTCGGCGCCCTGCTGGGCCAGCACGTAGTCTCTCACCTCTTCGTCGAGACCCGTGTGCGGACGCAGCTCCGGGATCCAGTACGGGTTCGGCAGGAACCGCGCGTCGGCCACCATGTCGGCGTCCGTCGGCAGCCCGTACTTGAAGCCGAAGCTCATCACCGTGACCTGGAGGCCCGCGCGGCCGGCCTCGGCGAAGCGCTCGGTGATGCTGGTGGCCAGCTGGTGGATGTTGAGATCCGAGGTGTCGATGACGATGTCGGCCGACTCCCGCAGCTGAGCGAGGCGCGTCCGCTCGGCGGAGATGCCGTCGAGGAGGGTCCCCCGGCCCTGCAGCGGGTGCGGACGGCGCACCTGCTCGAAGCGACGGACGAGCGCGGCGTCGGTGGCCTCGAGGAACACCACTCGGAGGTCGACCCCGGCGCGCAGCTCGCGGACGATGTCGCCGAGGTCCTCGAAGAAGTCGCGTCCGCGGACGTCGACGACCGCCGCGATCTTCGGCAGCGTGTCCCCCGCACGCTGCGCCAGGTCGACCAGCGGGCGCAGCATCTGCGGCGGCAGGTTGTCGACGACGTACCAGCCGAGGTCCTCCAGCGCGTTCGCGGCCGTGGACCGGCCCGCTCCGGACATCCCCGTGACGATCAGCACGTCCTGCTGCTCGCTCTCCGTGCTCATGCGCTCTCCGTGCTCGTGTCTGCTCGTGTCCTCGGTGCCGGGCACCGGCCGCTCTCCCCCGGAGCGCGGGCCTCCAGCCTAGGGCGTGCCCCCGACGGCGGACCCGTCCGGATGCAGGTGCGCGTGGATCGCGCCCGCCAGCGTCGGGCCGATGCCCTTGACCTCGGCGATCTCGGCCTCGCCCGCCTCGCGGAGCCGGGCGACGGATCCGAAGTGCTTCAGCAGGTCGCGAACTCGCGTCCCTCCGAGCCCGGGCACCTCGGCCAGCTGCGACGAGATGTCGCGCTTGCGACGCGTCCTCTGGTGGGTGATCGCGAAGCGGTGCGCCTCGTCGCGGATGCGCTGGAAGAGGAAGAGCGCATCGCTGTTGCGCGGCAGGATGACGGGGAAGTCGGAGTCCGGCAGCCAGATCTCCTCGAGGCGCTTGGCGATCCCGCAGAGGGTGATGCCGGTCACCCCGGACTCGTCGAGCGCGCGCTGCGCGGCTGCGACCTGCGGCTGGCCGCCGTCGACGATCAGCAGCTGCGGGGGGTACGAGAACTTGCGCCGCTTGGCCTCGCCGGTCTCGGGGTCGACCGCCGCGGGCTCGACCGGCTCGCGGAGGTACGCGAGGCGGCGGGTGAGCACCTGGTGCAGCGACTCGGTGTCGTCCGTCGACTCCGCGATGGAGAACCGACGGTACTGGTCCTTCCGCGCGAGCCCGTCCTCGAAGACCACCATCGAGGCGACGATGTTGGTGCCGCTGAGGTGGGAGACGTCGTAGCACTCCATCCGGAGCGGCGCCTCGCTCATGCCGAGGGCGTCGCGGATGTCCTCCAGAGCCTGCGTCCGAGCGGTGAAGTCGGCGGAGCGGCGGGTCTTGTAGAGCATCAGCGAGTGCTTCGCGTTCTGCGTCGCCGTCTCGAGGAGGGCGGCCTTGTCTCCGCGCTGGGCCGCTCGGAGGCGCACGTTCGTGCCGCGCAGTCCGCTCAGCCACTCCTCGAGCGCCTCGGTGTCCTCGGGCAGCTCCGGCACGACGACCTCCCGGGGCGGGACGTCGCCGGTCTCGTAGGCGGCCTGGAGCGCCGTGTCGACGAGCTCCGCCGTGCTCATGTCGAGCTCCTTGTCGACGACCCAGCCCCGCTCGCCGCGGATGCGCCCGCCGCGGACCCGGAACTGCTGCACGGAGGCGGCGAGCTCGTCGTGGACGATCGCGTAGAGGTCGACGTCCACGTTGTCCTTGAGCACGACCGCGCTCTTGGCGAGGACCGCGTCGAGGGCGGCGGCCTGATCGCGCAGCTTCCCCGCGCGCTCGTACTCCATCGCCGCCGCGGCCTCGCGCATCTCCTTCTCGAGCTCGCCGATCATCCGGCGGTCGTGGCTGCCCATGAAGGCGATGAAGCGGTCGACCATCTCGCGGTGCTCGGCGAAGGTGACGCGGTGGGAGCAGGGCCCGCCGCAGCGGCCGATCTGCGACGCGAAGCAGGGCTTGCCGCTCTGCATGGCGCGCTTGTAGTTGGAGTCGTTGCAGGTCCTGATCGGGAACGCCTTGATCATCAGGTCGATCGTCTCGTGGATCGCCCAGATCTTGGGGTAGGGCCCGAAGTAGCGGGCCTTCCTGATCTTGGCGTTCCGCGTGACCATCACCCGCGGGGCCTCGTCGCCGAGCGTCACCGCCATGTAGGGGTAGGACTTGTCGTCGCGGAACTTGACGTTGAAGGGTGGATCGAACTCGTTGATCCAGGTGAACTCGAGCTGCAGGGCCTCGACGTCGGTGCCGACGACGGTCCACTCGACGCCGGAGGCCGAGGTGACCATCCGCCGGGTGCGCTCGTGCAGGCTCGGCAGCGGGGCGAAGTAGTTGCTCAGCCGCGCGCGGAGGTTCTTGGCCTTGCCCACGTAGAGCACCCGCCCCCGGGCGTCCGTGAAGCGGTACACGCCCGGGAGGGTCGGGATCTCCCCCGGCTTCGGCCGGAAGTCGACTGTCTGCGCCATGCCTCTCGCTCGCGTCAGCCGAGGATCTCGGCGAGGAACATGCCGGTGTGGCTGCCCTCGACCTTCGCCACGTGCTCGGGGGTGCCCACCGCGACCACCTGTCCGCCGCCGGCGCCGCCCTCGGGACCCATGTCGATCAGCCAGTCGGCCGACTTGATGACGTCGAGGTTGTGCTCGATGGTGATCACCGTGTTGCCCTTGTCGACCAGGCCGTTGAGGACGAGGAGGAGCTTGCGGACGTCCTCGAAGTGCAGGCCCGTCGTCGGCTCGTCGAGCACGTAGACGCTGCGGCCGTTGGAGCGGCGCTGGAGCTCGGTCGCCAGCTTGACGCGCTGCGCCTCGCCGCCGGAGAGCGTGGTCGCGCTCTGCCCGAGGCGGACGTAGCCGAGGCCCACCTCCACCAGCGTGCGGAGGAAGCGGTGGATCGCCGTGATCGGCTCGAAGAAGTCGGCCGCCTCGGCGATCGGCATGTCGAGCACCTCGGCGATGTTCTTGCCCTTGTAGTGCACGGTCAGGGTGTCGCGGTTGTAGCGCGCTCCCCCGCAGACCTCGCACGCGACGTAGACGTCGGGCAGGAAGTTCATCTCGATCTTGATGGTGCCGTCGCCCGAGCAGGCCTCGCAGCGGCCGCCCTTGACGTTGAAGCTGAAGCGGCCGGGCAGGTACCCCCGCGCCTTCGCCTCGGTGGTCTCGGCGAAGAGGTTGCGGATGCGGTCGAACACGCCCGTGTAGGTGGCGGGGTTCGAGCGCGGCGTGCGGCCGATCGGATTCTGGTCGACGTGCACGACCTTGTCGAGGTTCTCGAGGCCGGTGACGCGCGTGTGCTTGCCCGGCACCTTGCGGGCGCCGTTGAGCTGGTTGGCGAGCACGCGGTAGAGGATGTCGTTCACGAGGGTGCTCTTGCCGGAGCCGGAGACCCCGGTGACCGCGACGAACGTGCCGAGCGGGAACTCCGCGTCGACCTTGCGGAGGTTGTTGGCGTTCGCCCCGACGACCTTGATCATCCGCTTGCGGTCGATCTTCCGCCGCTTCTTCGGGACCTCGATCGCCTTGCGGCCCGAGACGTAGTCGCCGGTGAGCGAGTGGGTGTTCTCGAGCAGCGACTCGTAGGAGCCGGAGTGCACGACCTTGCCGCCGTTGACCCCGGCGCCCGGGCCGATGTCGACGATCCAGTCGGCGGTGCGGATGGTGTCCTCGTCGTGCTCGACCACGATCAGCGTGTTGCCCAGGTCGCGCAGCTTGATGAGGGTGTCGATCAGGCGGCGGTTGTCGCGCTGGTGGAGGCCGATGCTCGGCTCGTCGAGCACGTAGAGCACGCCGGTCAGCCCGGAGCCGATCTGGGTCGCCAGGCGGATGCGCTGCGCCTCGCCGCCCGACAGGGAGGCGGCGGCGCGCGAGAGGTTGAGGTAGTTGAGCCCGACCTCGATGAGGAAGTCGATGCGCGCGCGGATCTCGCGCAGCACCTGCGCGGCGATGTGCGCCTCGCGGTCGGTCAGCTCGAGCCGGCTCATGAAGTCCTGGGCGTCGCCGAGGCTGAGGTCGGCCACGTCCGCGATGCTCGCCCCGTGCACGAGCACGGCGAGCACCTCGGGCTTGAGGCGGGAGCCCTTGCACACGGGGCAGGGCACCTCGCGGAGGAACTCGGACCAGCGGGTGCGCTGGACGTCGGTCTCGGCCTGGACGAACTGGCGCTCGATGTAGGGCACGACGCCCTCGAAGCCCGAGGTGTAGCTCATCTCGCGGCCGTAGCGGTTCTTCCACTTGACCTTGACCTCGAAGTTGTCGCCGTGGAGGACGGCCTGCTGCACCTCGGTGCTGAGGCGCTTCCACGGGGTGGTGAGCGTGAAGCCGAGGTCGCGGGAGAGGCCGTCGAGCAGCTTCTCGTAGTACTGGAACAAGCCCTTGCCCTGGGTGGTCCAGGGGATGATGACGCCCTCGGCGATGCTCAGGTCGGGGTCGCCGAGCAGCAGCTCGTCGTCGACCGACATGCGCGTGCCGAGGCCCGAGCACTCCGGGCAGGCGCCGAACGGCGCGTTGAAGGAGAAGGTCCGCGGCTCGATCTCGGTCAGCGAGATCGGGTGGTTGTTGGGGCAGGACAGCTTCTCGGAGTAGGTGGTCCAGGCGCCGTCGCCCTCGCCGTCGACGTAGTTGATCTGCACGATGCCGTCGGTGAGCCGCAGGGCCGTCTCGAGCGAGTCGGTGAGGCGCCCGAGGATGTCGGGGCCGGCCACGAGCCGGTCGACCACGACGGAGATGTCGTGCTTGTACTGCTTCTTGAGCACCGGCGGCTCGCTCAGCTGGACGAGCTTCCCGTCCACCATGGCGCGGGAGTAGCCGCCCGCGGTCAGCTCCTTGAAGAGGTCGACGAACTCGCCCTTCTTCTGGGAGACGACGGGGCTGAGGATCTGGTAGCGGGTACCGGTCTCGAGCTCCATCAGCTGGTCGGCGATCTGCTGCACGGTCTGCGCGGAGATCCGCTCGCTGCAGATGGGGCAGTGCGGGACGCCGATGCGCGCCCACAGCAGACGCATGTAGTCGAAGATCTCGGTGATCGTGCCGACGGTCGAGCGCGGGTTGCGGTTCGTCGACTTCTGGTCGATCGAGACCGCGGGGCTGAGGCCCTCGATGAAGTCGACGTCCGGCCGGTCCACCTGCCCGAGGAACTGGCGGGCGTACGCGGAGAGGGACTCGACGTAGCGCCGCTGGCCCTCCGCGAAGATCGTGTCGAAGGCCAGGGAGGACTTGCCCGAGCCCGAGAGACCGGTGAACACCACCATCGAGTCGCGCGGGATCTCGAGGTCGACGTTCTGCAGGTTGTGCACCCGCGCGCCGCTCACCACCAGCTTCGAGGACGACTCGTCGAGCGAGGAGACGAAGCGGTGGAAGGAGGGAGAGGGGGTGGAGGAGGGGTCCGTAACGGCGTTCAGGATCGACACTCCGAAAGTGTATGCGGAGCCACCGACATCGCCCGTGGCGTTCGCTGGGCGCTGATCCGCGGGCCCCTCCCCTTGCGGATCAGCGCCCCCGATCAGGACAGGTGCCCGGCCTTCTCCATCTGGCGGAGCTCGCGCTTGAGCTCCTGGACCTCGTCCCGCAGCCGGGCCGCGAGCTCGAACTTGAGCTCGCCCGCCGCCTGGAGCATCTGCCCGTTGAGGTCGGAGATGATCGCCTCGAGGTCGTTGCCGCCGTTCGCGGCGAGACCCTGACGGCGCAGGTTCGGCGTCGGGCTCTTCTTCTTGGCGTCGCGCCCGGCGAGCAGCTTGGCGGTGTCGGCCCCCTCGCGGGCGAGGGCGTCGGTGATGTCGGCGATCTTCTTCCGCAGCGGCGTCGGGTCGATGCCGTGGTCGAGGTTGTAGGCGACCTGCTTCTCGCGTCGGCGGTCGGTCTCGTCGATCGCGAGCCGCATCGAGTCCGTCACCTTGTCGGCGTACATGTGGACCTCGCCCGAGACGTTGCGCGCCGCACGGCCGATCGTCTGGATGAGCGACGTGGACGAGCGGAGGAAGCCCTCCTTGTCGGCGTCGAGGATCGCCACGAGCGAGACCTCGGGCAGGTCGAGCCCCTCGCGCAGCAGGTTGATGCCGACCAGGACGTCGTACACGCCCGCTCGCAGCTCCGAGAGGAGCTCGACGCGCCTCAGGGTGTCGACGTCGGAGTGCAGGTAGCGGACCCGGACGCCGGCCTCCGTGAGGAAGTCGGTGAGCTCCTCGGCCATGCGCTTCGTCAGCGTCGTGACGAGCACGCGCTCGTCGCGCTCGGTGCGGCGCTTGATCTCCTCGAGCAGGTCGTCGATCTGGCCCTTCGTCGGCTTGACGACGATCTCGGGGTCGATCAGGCCGGTCGGGCGGATGATCTGCTCGACGATGCCGTCGGCGATGCCCATCTCGTAGCGGCCCGGGGTCGCCGAGAGGTAGACGGTCTGACCGACGCGCGACTTGAACTCCTCCCACTTCAGGGGCCGGTTGTC
The DNA here is from genome assembly GCF_002930875.1 of Rathayibacter sp. AY1A5. Taxonomy (NCBI): domain Bacteria; kingdom Bacillati; phylum Actinomycetota; class Actinomycetes; order Micrococcales; family Microbacteriaceae; genus Rathayibacter; species Rathayibacter sp. AY1A5. Next base: position 158,412 of record NZ_PSTM01000005.1, read on the forward strand.
CATCGCCGAGGGCAGGCGGAAGCCGTGCTCGACCAGCGTGCGCTTGCGGGACGCGTCGCCCTCGTACATCGCACCGATCTGCGGCACCGTCACGTGCGACTCGTCGATCACGACGAGGAAGTCGTCCGGGAAGTAGTCGAGCAGGCAGTGCGGGGCCTCGCCCGACTCGCGGCCGTCGATGTGGCGGGAGTAGTTCTCGATGCCGGAGCAGAATCCGATCTGCTGCATCATCTCGAGATCGAAGGTCGTGCGCATCCGCAGGCGCTGCGCCTCGAGGAGCTTGTTCTGCTTCTCGAGGTCGGCCAGGCGCACCTCGAGCTCCTGCTGGATGGTGTCGATCGCACGGTGCATGACGTCCTGGCTGGCGACGTAGTGCGAGCCGGGGAAGACCGACACGGAGTCGAGCTTCCGGACGATGTCGCCGGTGAGCGGGTGGAGCGTGTAGAGCGCCTCGATCTCGTCGCCGAACATCTCGATCCGGATCGCGAGCTCCTCGTACATCGGGATGATCTCGATCGTGTCGCCCCGCACTCGGAAGGTGCCGCGGGCGAAGTCGACGTCGTTGCGCGCGTACTGCATCGACACGAACTTGCGGATGAGGCGGTCCCGGTCGACCCGCTGGCCGACCTGGAGCGCCACCATCGCCTCGAGGTACTGCTCGGGCTGGCCGAGGCCGTAGATGCAGGAGACGGTCGACACCACGATCACGTCGCGGCGGCTCAGGAGCGAGTTCGTGGTGGAGTGGCGCAGCCGCTCGACCTCGGCGTTGACCGAGCTGTCCTTCTCGATGAAGGTGTCGGTCTGCGGGACGTAGGCCTCGGGCTGGTAGTAGTCGTAGTACGAGACGAAGTACTCGACGGCGTTGTTGGGGAACAGCTCGCGGAACTCGTTGGCGAGCTGCGCGGCGAGGGTCTTGTTGTGCGCGAGCACGAGCGTGGGACGCTGCACGGCCTCGACGAGCCAGGCCGTGGTCGCGGACTTGCCGGTCCCGGTGGCGCCCAGCAGGACGACATCGGTCTCGCCGGCGTTGATGCGGGCGCTCAGATCGGCGATCGCGCCGGGCTGGTCACCGCTCGGCTTGTACTCGCTGATGACCTCGAACGGGTGCACGGCACGGGTTGGCTCCATGGTTCGAAGCGTAGCCGCGACCACCGACACCGGACGGCGCGTGCGCTGGCGGCGAACGGGGTGCGCTCTCCGGCCGGGCCGCTCGGCCACGAGGGCGGGTGGCCGGGACGGACCGTCAGCGGGCGAGACGCTCCCACAGCGCGTCGGTCCGAGCGAGCGTCTCCTCCAGCGTGCCGGAGGAGTCGATCACGACGTCGGCGAGGGCGAGGCGCTCCTCGTCGCTCGCCTGCGACGAGACCCGCGCACGAGCCTCCTCCTCGGTCAGTCCCCGGAGGGCGACGAGACGCTCGATGCGGAGGTGCTGCGGCGCGTGCACGACGACCACCTCGTCGAACTCCCCCGCTCCACGGCCCTCGGCGAGGAGGGGGACGTCGTAGACGACCACCGCGGCCGGGTCCGCCTCGGCGGCCTCCGCGAACAGCCGCTGCGAGCGGAGCGTCACCGCCGGATGGGTGATCGCATTGAGGTCGGCGCGGGCCGCCGCGTCCGAGAAGACGATCGCGCCGAGCGCCGGGCGGTCGAGCGCGCCGTCCGCGCGGATCACGGACGGGCCGAAGCGCTCGGCGATCGCCGCCAGCGCCGGCTCCCCCGGCTCGACGACCTCGCGCGCGAGGACGTCGGCGTCGACCACCACCGCTCCGTGCTCGGCGAGACGGCGGGCGACGGTGGACTTGCCCGAGGCGATGCCTCCGGTGAGGGCGACGAGATGCACCCGGCCACCCTACCCAGCGCCGTCGCCCGGAACGCCGAACGGCCGGCCCCCGAGGGGACCGGCCGTTCAATGCGATGTGCTCGCGATCAGTTGTTCGAGGACAGCTTCTCGCGGAGCGCGGCGAGCGACTCGTCGTCGGCGAGGGTGCCGCCGGTGGTCGACTCGCTGGTGAAGCCGGCGCCGACCGAGACGCCCTCGGAGACGGTGGCCGCCTCCTCCTGCGACTTGGCCACCTGGGCCTTGTGGGCCTCCCAGCGCGCCTGAGCAGCGGCGTACTCCTGCTCCCAGGCCTCGCGCTGCGACTCGAAGCCCTCGCGCCACTCGTTGGTCTCGGGGTCGAAGCCCTCGGGGTACTTGTAGTTCCCCTGGTCGTCGTACTCCGTGGCCATGCCGTAGAGCGCCGGGTCGAACTCGGTGCCCTCGGGGTCGACGTTCTCGTTCGCCTGCTTGAGCGAGAGGGAGATGCGGCGACGGTCGAGGTCGATGTCGATGACCTTGACGAACACCTCTTCGCCGACCGACACGACCTGCTCGGCGAGCTCGACGTGCTTGCCCGACAGCTCGGAGATGTGGACGAGGCCCTCGATGCCGTCCGCGACGCGGACGAAGGCACCGAACGGGACCAGCTTCGTGACCTTGCCCGGCGCGACCTGTCCGATCGCGTGGGTGCGGGCGAAGACCTGCCACGGGTCCTCCTGGGTCGCCTTGAGCGAGAGCGACACGCGCTCGCGGTCGAGGTCGACCTCGAGGATCTCGACGGTGACCTCCTGGCCCACCTCGACGACCTCGGAGGCGTGCTCGATGTGCTTCCAGGAGAGCTCGGAGACGTGGACGAGACCGTCGACCCCGCCGAGGTCGACGAACGCACCGAAGTTGACGATCGACGACACGACGCCCTTGCGGACCTGACCCTTGTGCAGGTTGTTCAGGAACGTGGTGCGGCTCTCGGACTGGGTCTGCTCGAGGAGCGCGCGACGCGACAGGACCACGTTGTTGCGGTTCTTGTCGAGCTCGAGGATCTTCGCCTCGATCTCCTGGCCGAGGTACGGCGTGAGGTCGCGGACGCGGCGCAGCTCGATGAGCGAGGCCGGGAGGAAGCCGCGGAGGCCGATGTCGACGATGAGACCGCCCTTGACGACCTCGATGACCGAGCCGGTGACGACGCCGTCCGACTCCTTGATCTTCTCGACGTCGCCCCACGCACGCTCGTACTGCGCACGCTTCTTGGACAGGATCAGGCGACCCTCCTTGTCCTCCTTCTGGAGGACGAGGGCCTCGACGCTGTCGCCCACGTTGACGACCTCGGAGGGGTCGACGTCGTGCTTGATGGAGAGCTCGCGCGAGGGGATGACGCCCTCGGTCTTGTAGCCGACGTCGAGGAGGACCTCGTCGCGGTCGATCTTCACGACGGTGCCTTCGATGAGGTCTCCGTCGTTGAAGAACTTCAGAGTCTTTTCGACCGCGGCAAGAAAGTCTTCAGCAGACCCGATGTCGTTGATCGCGACCTGCTTGGTTGCCTTGTCGGTCGTTGCGGTTGTCATTAAGGGATGCTCCAGGATGGATGGGTCTCGGGCGGCGGCCGCCTGCGGGCCTCGCGGCTCGGCGGAGTGGTGACCACTGCGGTGGTGAGGGATGTGCCTCCGGCCCGGGAGCCGCGCTCGGCCGGCCGGAGGACCGGCCTTCCTCGCGCGCCGCGGGCACGGCGGCGCCACAGATGTGACACCCCAGCTTAGACGCCCCGGGAGGCGCACGGCAATCTCGCCGCGCCCGTCCAGGCGCGGGTTCCGGAGTCAGCCGGCGAGGGAGGAGCGGAGGGTGTCGAGACCGACGCCGCCGAGGTCGAGCGCCCTCCGGTGGAAGGCCGCGAGCGAGAACGCGGCGCCCTCGCGCGCCTCCGCCTCGTCGCGCAGCTGCTCCCAGATCCGCTGCCCGATCTTGTAGGACGGAGCCTGCCCCGGCCAGCCGAGGTACCGGTTCACCTCGAAGCGCACGAACGCGTCGTCCATGTTCACGTTGGCCCGCATGAAGTCGAGGGCCGACTCGGCGGTCCAGACGGTGCCGGAGCCCGGCATCGGCTTCTGGAGGTGCACGCCGATGTCCAGCACGACGCGCGCCGCGCGCATCCGCTGGCCGTCGAGCATGCCCAGGCGGTCGGCCGGGTCGTCGAGGTAGCCGAAGCGCTCCATCAGCCGCTCCGCGTAGAGCGCCCAGCCCTCGGCGTGGCCGGAGGTCCCGGCGAGCTGACGGCGCCAGGTGTTGAGGCGGGCGCGGTTGTGGACGGCCTGGCCGATCTGCAGGTGATGGCCCGGGACGCCCTCGTGGTAGACCGTGGTCAGCTCCCGCCAGGTGGCGAACTCGGTGACTCCGGCCGGGACCGACCACCACATCCGCCCTGGGCGCGAGAAGTCGTCGCTCGGACCGGTGTAGTAGATGCCGCCCTCCTGGGTCGGCGCGATCCTGCACTCGAGGCGGCGCACCTCCTCCGGGATGTCGAAGGCGGTGCCGGCGAGCTCGCGGACGGAGCGGTCGCTGGTCTCCTGCATCCACGCCTGCAGAGCGTCGACGCCGTGCAGAGTGCGGGCCGGGTCCGCCTCGAGGTGGGCGATCGCCTCGGCGACGGAGGCGCCGGGCAGGATCTCGCGCGCGATCGCCTCCTGCTCGGACGTCATGCGGGCCAGCTCCTCGATCCCCCACTCGTAGGTCTCGTCGAGGTCGACGACAGCGCCGAGGAAGCGGCGGGAGTGCAGCGCGTACAGCTCCCGGCCGACGGCGTCCTGCTCGGTCGCGGCGGGGGCGAGCTCGCCCCGGAGGAACTGCGCGAGCGACCCGTAGGCGGCCGAGGCACGGCGGGCGCCGTCCTCCAGCCGCTGAGCGAGCGACGCGGGCAGGGATCCGGCGGCGGGAGCGGCCTCCGCGGCCAGCTCGGCGAAGAACCCGCGGGGAGCGGCGATCTTCCGCGCCTGCTCGGCGACGAGCTCGACCTGGCGGCGGGCGGGGACCACGCCGGTGCGGATCCCCTCGCGCAGGGTCTCCGCGTAGCCCTCGAGGGCGGCCGGCACGGCCAGCAGCCGCTCGGCGACCGCCTCCCAGTCGGCGACCTCGTCCGTCGGCATCAGGTCGAAGGCGTCGCGCAGCTCCTGCGCCGGGGACGCGATCACGTTGAGGTCCCGCAGCGGCAGACCGGCGTCGTGCCCCTCCAGGGAGAGCCGGAGCTCGGCGCCGAGGTCGGCGGCCGTGACGCGGTCGACGTCGTCCACGGGGTCGGCGGCCTCGAGCTCGGCGAGGGCCGAGGCGGTCGCCGCCCGGGCCTGCTCGAGACCGGCCGGCGAGTAGTCGCCCAGACGGCCGTTCGCGCCGCTGCGTCCGATCGCGGTGCCGAGGGTGGGGTCGAGGTCGACGAGCGTGTCGACCCAGCGCTCGGCGACGGCGTCGACGGCGGTGGGCTCGCGGGGGGTGTCGGTGCTCATGCCTCCGAGCCTAGCCAGGCCCTGCGGCCGGCTCAGTGCGCGGCGACGTCCCAGTCGGATCCGTGGCCCACCTGCACCTCGAGCGGGACGCTCAGGTCGGCGGCACCCGCCATCCGGCCGCGGACGACCGCCTCGAGCGACTCCTCCTCGCCGGGGGCGACGTCGAAGATCAGCTCGTCGTGCACCTGGAGGAGCATCCGCGAGCCGAGCCCCTGCTCGTCGAGGTCGGCCTGCACGCCGATCATCGCGCGCTTCATGATGTCGGCGGCCGAGCCCTGGATCGGCGAGTTGAGCGCCGCCCGCTCGGCGTTGTCGCGGAGGACGCGGTTCGCGCTCTGCAGGTCGGGGAAGGGACGCCGGCGACCGAAGATCGTCTCGGTGTAGCCGGTCTCGCGGGCCTGCTCGACGACGCTGCGGAGGTAGTCGCGCACCGCGCCGAAGCGGACGAAGTAGTCGGTCATCAGCTGCTTCGCCTCGGCGCTCGAGATGCGCAGCTGCTTCGACAGGCCGAAGGCGCTCAGGCCGTAGGCGAGGCCGTACGACATCGCCTTGACCTTGTTGCGCATGGCCGAGGTGACGTCGCCCGGATCGACGCCGAAGATCCGCGATCCGACGAAGCGGTGCAGGTCCTCGCCGGAGTGGAAGGCCTCGATCAGCCCGGCGTCCCCGGAGAGGTGCGCCATGATCCGCATCTCGATCTGCGAGTAGTCGGCGGTGAGGAGGGTGCTCGCGTCCGCTCCGTGGACGAAGGCGGTGCGGATGCGGCGGCCCACCTCGCTGCGGACGGGGATGTTCTGCAGGTTCGGGTCGTTGGAGGAGATCCGGCCGGTGGCCGTGCCGGTCTGGTCGTAGCTGGTGTGGATCCGGCCGTCGGCGGTGACCGACTTCTCGAGCGTCTCGATGATCTGCTTGAGCTTGGTCGCGTCGCGGTGCTCGAGGAGCAGCCCGAGGAACGGGTGCGGGTGGGACTCCTGCAGGTCGGCGAGGGCGGAGGCGTCGGTGGTGTAGCCCGTCTTCGTGGCCCGGGTGCGCGGCATGTCGAGCTCCTCGAAGAGGACCTGCTGCAGCTGCTTGGGCGAGCCGAGGTTCATCTCGTGGCCGATCTCCGCGAACGCGCGGCTCGCGAGGTCGGCGGCCGAGACGGTCAGCTCGGCGCGGAGGCGCGCCAGCACGTCGGCGTCGATCGCGACGCCGGTGAGCTCCATCGTCGCGAGGACCTGGACGATCGGCAGCTCGATGTCGACGAGCACCGAGAGCATCCCCTCGCCCAGCCGCTCGCGCAGCGGAGCGACGAGCCGGTACGCGTACCAGGCCTCGGTGGCGGGCCCCATCGGCTCGACGGTGGGGACCAGCTGGTTCGGGTCGCCCTGCGCCATGGTCTCGTCGAGGTGCTGCGCGACCTGCGCCGCGAGCGTGGCCGGGTGCCCGGTGGGCTGCACCAGCCAGGAGGCGACGCGGGTGTCGAACGCGAGCCCCGCGACGGGGAGTCCGGCCCTCCGCAGCGCCTTGATCTGGGGCTTCGCGTCGGCGAAGTACTTGGGGGCGGGCCCGGCCAGCCACTGCTCGAGCGCGGTGTAGTCGGGTCGCTCGGCGGCCCACGGGACGAACGCCGTCTCCTTCTCGACCGCGAGACCCACACCCTCGAGCCCGCCGGCTCCGAGCAGGACCTGCACGGCGACGGGCGCGGTGCCCTTCGCCGACACGCGGTCGAGCCAGTGCGCGAGCTCCTCGTCGACCAGGGTGCGGACGGCGGGTGCGGAGGTCGTGACCACGTCGCCCGCCAGGGCCGCGGCGGCGCCGTCGACGCCCTCCTCCGCGGCGATCGTCAGGACCCGCTCCTGCAGGGTCTTGAACTCGAGGCGGCTGAAGATCTCGCGGACCGCGTCGGGATCGATCGGGCGGCGCGTCAGATCGTGCGGGCCGAGGGGGAGCTCGACGTCCGTCACCAGCCGGTTGAGGCGGCGGTTGCGGAGCGCGTTCTCCTTCTGCTCGCGCAGCTTCTCGCCGACCACGCCCTTGATCTCGTCGGCGTGGGCGATGATGTCGGCGACCGTTCCGTACTGGTTGACCCACTTCGCGGCCGTCTTGGGGCCGACCTTGTCGACGCCGGGCAGGTTGTCGCTCGTCTCGCCGACGAGGGCGGCGATCTCGGGGTACTGGTGCGGCTCGACGCCGTACTTCTCGAACACCTTGTCGCGGTCGTAGCGGGTGAGCTGCGAGACGCCCTGGGTGGAGGGGTAGAGCAGGGTGACGTCCGGGGTCACCAGCTGTATGGTGTCGCGATCGCCCGAGACGACCAGCACGCGGAAGCCGGCCTCGGCCCCCTGGCGCGCGAGCGTCGCGAGGATGTCGTCGGCCTCGAAGTCCTCCTTCGAGACGGTCCGGATGTTCATGGCGTGCAGCGCCTCCTCGAGGAGGGGGACCTGGCCCTTGAACTCGGGCGGCGTCTCGCCGCGGGTGCCCTTGTACTCCGGGTACTCGCGGGTGCGGAACGAGTAGCGGGAGATGTCGAACGCGACGCCGAGGTGGGTCGGCTTCTCGTTCTTCAGCAGCAGGATCAGCATCGAGAGGAAGCCGTGGATGGCGTTGGTGTGCTGGCCCTCGCGGGTCTGGAAGCTGTCGACCGGGAGCGCGTAGAACGCCCGGAACGCCAGGGAATGGCCGTCGACGAGCAGGAGGGTAGGCTGTTCCGGATCTGACACAGGGCCAGACTACACAGCGCCTCCGACACCGGATCGGCCCGCTCGCGCCCGCCGGTCAGGGCCGCTCCGAGGCTCCAGCGCGAGGAGCGACGTGACCGAGCCGACCCCCACCACGACCGCCTGGATCCGCCCGCCCGCGCTAGACCTGGTCGCCGGGATCGGCCGCGGCATGGGCGAGCTCGCCGAGCGGATGGGGATCCTCTGGCACGAGCTCACCCCGCAGCACTCGGTGGCCTCGATGCCCGTCGAGGGCAACCGGCAGCCGGTCGGCATCCTGCACGGCGGCGCGCACGTCGTGCTCGCCGAGTCGATGGGCTCGATCGCGGCGAACGTGCACGCCGGCGCGGGCCGCCTGGCGATGGGCATCGAGCTGAACGCGAGCCACAGCCGGTCGGTCCACTCGGGCTTCGTGATCGCCACCTGCGACGCGATCCACCTGGGCTCCACCCTCACCACCCACGAGATCGTCGTGCGCGACCAGGAGGGGCGCCGCCTCTCCACCGTGCGGATCACCAACATCATCCGAGACGCCCGCTGACGGGGAGCGGACGGGTCCCCCTCGCGGGAGCGGAGGGCGAGGACCGCGATCGCCGTCAGGACCGCCCGCGCCTGCGCGCGACCGGGGATCGACCGGTCGGCCGCGCCGCTCGGAGGCCCGGCACCGCGGCGAGCGGCACTGTCAAGCGACGGCGCGCGACTGTGCCCGGTGGTGCCCGAAGGGCGACACTGAGCGGATGAGCCTTCGCCATCTCCTCAAGAGCCTCCCGTCCATGCCCTCCGACCTGCCCTCGTTCGATGCGGAGGCGGCTCCGGCCGATCCTCTCGAGCTGTTCGCGCAGTGGCTCGAGGAGGCGAAGGACGCGGGCCAGCTCCTCCCCCACGGCGCCACGCTCTCCACCGCCTCCGACGACGGCACCGTCTCGGCGCGCGTGCTCGTGCTGCGCGAGATCGACGAGGCGGGCTGGGCGTTCTCCACCCATGCCACCAGCCCCAAGGGACGCGCCATGGAGGAGAACCCGCACGCCGCGCTGACCTTCTTCTGGCCGGTCCAGGGCCGTCAGGTCCGGGTCGAGGGCCGGGTCGAGCGCGCCTCCGCGCAGGAGTCGGCCGACGACTTCCGCCGCCGCTCCGAGGCCGCTCGCACCGCCCTGCTCGTCGGACGCCAGAGCGAGCCGATGCGCAGCGCGCAGGACTTCGGCCTCGTCACGCTCCAGACCAGCGTCGCCGTGGGCTGCTCGCCCGCGACGCTCGACCGGGAGTGGGCCGTCTACCGCGTCGTGCCCGAGCGCATCGAGTTCTGGCAGGGCTCGACCGCGCCGGAGCAGGATCACACCCGTCTCGAGTACCGCCCGGGAACGACGGAGGCGGGCGGCTCCCCGTGGGAGCGCACCCGCCTCTGGCCCTGAGGCCGTGGGCCCTCGGGCCCGGCCTCGCGCTAGGCCTTCTTCGTGCTCAGCTGCTCGATGATCGCCTGCGCGACGTCGTGCATGGTGAGCCGGCGGTCCATGGAGGCCTTCTGGATCCAGCGGAACGCCTCGGGCTCGGTGAGTCCCATCTTCTCGTTGAGCAGGCCCTTGGCGCGGTCGACGAGCTTGCGGGTCTCGAAGCGCTCGACCATGTCGGCGACCTCGGCCTCGAGGGTGAGGATCTGGGCGTACCGCGAGAGGGCGATCTCGATCGCGGGCAGCAGGTCGTTGGGCGTGAAGGGCTTCACGACGTAGGCGAGCGCTCCGGCCTCGCTGGCGCGCTCGACGAGCTCCTTCTGGCTGAAGGCGGTGAGCAGGACGACGGGCGCGATGTGCGCCTTCGAGAGGCGCTCGGCCGCCGAGATGCCGTCGAGCTGGGGCATCTTGACGTCCATGATGACGAGATCGGGGCGCAGCTCGGTGGCGAGGGCCACAGCGGTCTCGCCGTCGCCGGCCTCGCCGACGACCTCGAAGCCGTTGTCGCGGAGGATCTCCACGATGTCGAGGCGGATGAGGGATTCGTCTTCGGCGACGACGACCCGACGGGGTGCGGTCGACGAGGGTTCCTGGTCAGTCACGCCGATGAGCCTACGGTATTCTCGACGGGCTGGTGATGAGCCGGTGTGGCGGAATGGCAGACGCGGGGCACTCAAAATGCTCTGTCCGAGAGGGCTTGTGGGTTCGAGTCCCACCACCGGTACCCGCCTGGTCGCGCGGTGCGCGCCTCCGCTCGCTAGCGTCGTCGGATGAGCACCGACCCCTGGCCCCTGTTCTCGCTGGAGCTGCGCACGCCGCGGCTCGAGCTGCATCCGGTCCGCGACGCCGACCTCGGCCCTCTCGCCGACGCGGCCCTCGCGGGCGTGCACGAGAGCGGCCGCTCGCCGTTCCCCTCCCCCTGGGCCGAGGCGCCGGCGGAGCGCCTGCCCGGCGAGCTCGCCCGCTTCCACTGGTCGCAGCGCGCGCAGACGACGCGGGAGTCGTGGCGCGTCGCGTTCGCCGTGGTCGAGGACGGCCGGGTCGTCGGCTGCCAGGACGTGGTCGCCGAGTCCTTCGCCGCCACCCGCACCCTGACCTCGGGCTCGTGGCTCACCCGCTCGGCGCAGGGCCGCGGCCTCGGGCGGGAGATGCGCGCCGCCGTGCTCCTCCTCGCCTTCGACCACCTCGGAGCCGAGGTCGCCGAGAGCGCCGCTCTCGCCTGGAACACCCGCTCGATCCGGGTCTCGGAGGCCCTCGGCTACCGGCCGAACGGGACGCACCGGATCGTCGGTCCGGACGGTGCGCCGGTCGAGGAGCTGCGGTTCCGCGTCACACCGGAGACCCTGGTGCGGCCGGAATGGACGCTGGAGGCCTCGGGGATCGACGCCGCACGAGCGGTCCTCGTCCAGGATCCGCTCGGTCCGCCCTCCCCCGTCTGATTCACCAGAACATCGTGCCCGGCGAGCCCTTGAACGGACCGACCACGCGCGAGGTGATCCAGCCGCCGTAGAAGTCGCCCGGCTGCGGCTGGACCGCCTCGCCGTCGACCGTGCAGGAGTCCATCCGGCCGGGGTAGAGGGCGACGGTGTCGACGAGGGCCTCGAAGCCGGCCATCGGCTCGGGGTACGTCCAGCCCGCCGCCTCCGCGACCGCTCCTCCTCCCCCGCGCACGGTCAGGTAGGAGGCCGCGCCCTTGAACTCGCAGATGCTGCGGCCGGGCGCGGGCTCGAGCGCCCCGGGCGCGAACGAGGACACGGGGAGGTAGTAGACGGGAGGGTGGCTCGTCTCGAGGACGCGGAGAGCGTCGCGGGACTCGGCGACGACGACGCCGCCCAGCCGCACGACCACGTGCTCGGTGGTGGTCTCGACCCTCGGGGGTCGCGGGTAGTCCCAGACGGATTCCTGGCCCTCGGCGGGCGGCACGCGCTTCATCCCGCTCACGCTACGCGGCGGGGAGCGGTGCTCCGGCGCCTCCCAGAGGATGCCCGGGCGGACGCCGCGGCTCCGCAGATCCCCGCCGCCGGGACGCGCGGGGGCCCCGGTCGCGTAACGTCGTCCCTGCGGCGGAACCCCGAGCCCGCGCGCAGAAGGAATCCAGAGTGCCCACCGAATGCATCCACGGCCTCGACATCGCGCTCTGCGACGTCTGCACCCCGAAGAAGCTCCCCGAGCAGGTCGGCCGTGCCACCCGCGCCCCCGCGCGCGTGCCCGGGACCTCCCGTGCGGCCACCGCCCGTGCCGCCGCCCGCGGCACGGCGCGCGAGAAGCCCCTGCCGAAGGTCGACATCGCCGCGCAGCGGATCTACCACGTCACCCACCTCGACAACCTCGAGGCGATCGTCGCCGCCGGCGCGATCCTGGCGGACCAGCAGCTCCAGGAGCGCCCCGCGATCGACGTCAGCGCCGAGACCACCCGCGAGCACCGCCGTGCCGTGCAGGTGAAGGACGGCGTCAGCGTCGCCGGCTTCGTGCCCTTCTTCCTCTCCCCCGACGCCGCCCTCTGGGCCGACCTGCGCGGCGAGCGGGTCGCTCCGCACTGGTCGCCGAGCGCCCACGAGACCACCGCTTCGCAGTACGTCGTCCTGGTGGGCTCGCTCGCCTCCGCCCCGGTCCTGAGCGACGGCGACGCCTCCCACGTCCTCACGCGCTTCACCGAGGGCGACGCGCTCGTGCGCACCTTCGCGCGCCTCCTGGTCGACGAGCCGGCCCTGCGCAGCGCCGAGGCGCTCGTGCCCGAGCGCTTCCCGCTCGAGGGCGTCGCGACGGTCGGCGTGGCGTCGGTCGCCGCCCGCAACCGCGTCAAGGCTCTCTTCGAGGGCATCGACGCCTCTCCCCGCGTCGCCGTCTACCCGCCGTGGTTCCACCCGGTGGCCGAGGAGGAGTGACCCGGCGCTAGTCGGCCTCGAGGAGGTCGAGGCGGTCGGCCAGGTACCGGCGCAGCGGCATCAGTCCCTGCTCTCCCAGACCGGGCGCCCAGCGCACGAGCACCTCGGAGCCGTGCAGTGCCAGCGGCTCCTGGCCCGACTCGAGCGCTGCGGCGTCCAGTGCGAGGCGCCGGCAGCCGTAGTTGACGATCTCGCCCTCCTGGAACGGACCGTCGAAGGCGGCGCGCCGGATCTCGCGGCGCGCCTCCTGCGACTCGGACTGGTTGTTGGCGTGCAGCGGAGCGACGGCACGCGTGACAGAGCCCGTCGCGAGGAGCTCTCCCTCGCGTCCGAGGAGGAGCACGCCGAGGCGCCACGCGCGGGTCACCGGCGCCATCACCGGCTTGCGGTGGAAGCCGAGGATCGCGCGCGGCGTCCGCAGCTCGGCGACGGCCTGGTCGGCGATGCCGCGGGCGTCGAGCTCTGCGGAGACCTCGCGCAGGAGCGCGGCCAGATCGGCGGCGGCCTGCTCGGCCCCGGGTGCTGCGGGCATCGCTCCTCCTCGGCTCGTCCCGCCAGCCTACGGGCGCGGTGTGCACCGGCCACCCCGCTCCGCACCGCTAGCATCGCCTGACGACACCGAGGAGGACGAGCGATGCGCGTCATCATGATGGGCCCGCCCGGCGTGGGCAAGGGCACCCAGGCGGCCGTGCTGTCGCGCGAGCTGGGGGTGCCGGCGATCTCCACCGGCGATCTGTTCCGCGCGCACGTCGCCGACGGCACCGACCTCGGACGGCGTCTGCGGGCGCTCGTGGAGGCCGGCGAGTACGTGCCGGACGAGCTGACGAACGCCCTGGTCGCCGAGCGCATCGCCGAGGAGGACGCCCGGGACGGGTTCATCCTCGACGGCTACCCGCGCACGCTCGCCCAGGTGGACGCGCTGGCGGAGCTCCTCGAGGAGCGGGGCACGCCGCTCTCGTGCGTCGTGCTGCTGACGGCCGACGCAGACGTGGTCCTCGAACGGCTGCACGTGCGGGCGCAGGAGCAGGACCGCGCCGACGACGACCCCGAGGTGGTGCGGAACCGGATCGAGGTCTACGAGCGCGAGACGGCTCCTCTGGCGGAGGTCTACGACGAGCGCGAGCTCCTGGTGCGGATCGACGGCTCCGCCTCGCAGGACGAGGTCGCCGCGAGGATCATCGCGGCGTGCCGGCCCGAGTGAGCCGACCCGCCGCGACGCGGGGTCAGATCGCCGAGGCGAGGACCTCGTCGAGCTTGGCCGAGGCCTCCTCGTCGGTGCCCTTCAGGGCGAGCGAGAGCTCCGACACGAGGATCTGACGCGCCTTGAGGAGCATCCGCTTCTCGCCGGCCGAGACGCCGCCCGCCTGCTCGCGGCGCCACAGGTCGCGGACGACCTCGCTGACGCGGTACACGCTGCCGCTGGCCATCTTCTCCTGGTTGGCCTTGAAGCGGCGGGACCAGTTGCTGGCCTCCTCCGCGACGTCGCTGCGCAGGACGTCGTAGACCGCCTGGACTCCGGCGTCGTCGATGATCTCGCGGACGCCGACGAGCTCGGCGTTCTCGACGGGGAGGGTGATGGTGAGCTCGCTGGTGTGCACGTTCATCGTCATGAACGTCTTCTCGACGCCCTTGACCGAGCGCTTCTCGAGCCCGGTGATCGTCACCGCTCCGTGGTGCGGGTAGACCAGGGTCTCGCCGACCTCGAATGTCATCATGTCGTGCCTTTCGTCGTGGGGCGTGGTGGGAGTGAGGAGTCCAGGGGGCGCAGCGGCGCCGCGGCGAGCCAGGCCGGGAGCAGCGCGACGAGGTGCTCGACCAGCTCCTCGTCGGTGCCGTCGAGGGAGCCGGCGAGCCAGGCGCCGACCACGGAGAGGACGCCGCCGGCCGCGAAGACCGCGGTGAGCTCGGGGTCGACCGCTGCGGGGACGTCGACCCGGGCGAGCACCTCGCGGTGCAGGGCGAGCGCCGTGTCGAGCACGGCGTCGTCGGAGGCGACCCGGGCGGAGGGCAGCGCGCGGAGCCGGGCATGGAAGGCGTGGCGGTCGACCAGCCGCTCGACGAGCCGCGAGTAGCCGCGCTGCAGGGCGTCGGCTCCGGAGCGGTCGGCGGGATCGCCCTCGGCGACGTCGGCGACCACGAGGTCCTGGCGGAGCAGCGCGGAGGCGACTCCCGCCGCGTCGTCGAAGTGGGCGTAGAACGAGCTGCGGCTGATCCCGGCCTCGCGCACGATGTCGCTCACCGCGATGCCCTCGGCCCTCTCGCCGTCGCTCTGCATGACGAGCCGCTCGACCGCGTCGAACACGCGGCGGCGGGTGCGCCGGGCTCGCGGATCGGCGGAGCCGAGCGCCGAGGGGGACTCCGCCGCGGGCACGGAGGCGAGGCGGGCGGGAGTCATCGACGTCAGTCTACCACTTCCCGGACAGGTGTACGGGAAGAGCGTCAGGCGCCCGTGCGAACCTGGTCGAGGCCGGCGATGCGGTCGATCGCGGCCTGCTCGCTCGGCGAGACCCGGCCGAGATACCGGCCCAGGAACACGAACAGCAGGCGGTTCGCCGTGATCGCGGGCCACCACGGGCGCCGGAGGCCCAGGAGCCTCCGCACCTCGGGGCTGAGTGAGGCGACCGCGCCGGCGAACAGCAGCGGGTAGACCACGCCCGCCTCGCCCGGCAGCCGGATGTCGCGGAGGAAGCCGACCGCCTCGTGCACGCGTGCGTCGGGCTTGAGCTCGCCCGCGAATCCGGCGAGCTGCGCGCGGAGCTCCGCGACGCTCTCGGGCGGATCCTGCACTCCGAGCAGCCGGCCGGAGGCGGCCCACTCGCGCACGTAGGCGTCGGGGCCGCCGGGGATCCGTCCGCCCCAGATCTCGTGGGCGCCGAGGAACGCGTCGGTGAAGGCGTCGTGCACCCAGAGCAGCAGGCGGGGGTCCTGCGCCGAGTAGGAGCGCTCGCGCCCGCCGGCGTCCTCGTAGGAGCCGACGATCCGCTCGTGCACGCCGGTCACCCAGCGCGCCGCTCCGCTCGCCGCGGCGGTGTCGCCGAAGCTGGTGGTCAGGACCCAGCGGACCGTGTTGTCGAGCCGGCCCATCGGGTCCTCGCGGTAGCGGGAGTGGTCGTGCACACCGGCCATCGCTCCGGCGTGGAGGGTCTGCATGAGCAGAGCCCGCACTCCGGCGATCATCGTGGGCAGGCCGCCGTTGACCGCCCAGACCGCGCTGCCCGGTCCGAAGAGCCCGGCGTCGTCGCCCTTCTCGAGGGCCACGATCCAGTCGGCGCGGGGGCGGGGGCGGCGGCGTCTCATCCGCTCAGTGTGCGCTCGGATCCTGGGCCGCGGCTGGCCGTTCTGTCACCCTTCGTGGGGCCGTGGTCACTCGGCCAGCAGTTCGCGGACGTCGTCGGCCGACAGCGCCCGGGCGAAGAGCTCGCCCTCGTCGAGCACCGCCGTGCTGAGGCGGCCCTTGCGCTCCTGGAGGCGCACGATCTTCTCCTCGATCGTGTCCGTCGCCACCAGCCGGTACACGTTCACCCGCCGCTCCTGGCCGATGCGGTGCGCGCGGTCGACGGCCTGCGCCTCGGCCGCCGGGTTCCACCACGGGTCGAGGATGAAGACGTGGTCGGCCTCGGTGAGGGTGAGCCCGGTGCCGCCCGCCTTCAGGCTGATCAGGAAGACGGGCGCGGCTCCCGAGCGGAACTCCTCGATCACTCCCGCGCGGTCCCGCGTGGAGCCGTCGAGCTGCACGAACGGGATGCCGCGCCGACGCAGCCGCTCCCCCGCCCGCTCCAGGTACGAGGTGAAGGTGCTGAAGACGAGGGCCCGACGGCCTTCCGCGATCACGTCGTCGAGCTGCTCGACGAGCACGTCGAGCTTCGCGGACGGGACGTGCCGGTAGGCCGGGTCGACCAGGGACGCGTCGAGCGCGAGCAGGCGCAGGAGGGTGAGCGATCGGAACACCGTGAAGCGCTGCCGGTCGAGGTCGTCGACCAGGCCCAGGAGCTTCCGCCGCTCGCGCTGGAGGTAGCCGTCGTAGAGCACCCGGTGGGCGGGCGTCAGCGCGACCTCGATCGTCTGCTCCTGCTTCTCGGGGAGCTCCGGCGCCACCGCCTCCTTGGTGCGGCGGAGCAGGAACGGACGCAGTCGCCGGCGCAGTCTCTCGAGGCGGCGGCGCGCGCCCTCGGTGTGGCTGACGGTCCGTCCCTCGGACAGATCGGGCGAGGCGATGCCGACGGGCGCCTCCGCGTGCAGGATCGGCCGGGTGTACTCCTCGCGGAAGCGGCGCAGCGGCGGCAGGAGCCCGGGCGCCACCAGGGCGAGGACCGCCCAGAGCTCGTCGAGCGAGTTCTCCAGCGGTGTGCCGGTGAGCGCGAGCGTGACGGGCGCGCCGACCCCGCGGGCGGCCCGGTGCGTCTGCGAGGCGGGGTTCTTGACGAACTGGGCCTCGTCGAGGATCAGCGCCGACCACGTCCTCGACGCCCAGCGCTCGCCGCCGAGGCGCAGGACCGCGTAGCTGGTGAGGACCACGTCCGCGTCGGCCGGGATCGCGTCGAGCGCGCCCTCCCGCGAGCTCGCGACGACGTGGACGCGCAGGGCGGGCGCGAAGCGCTCGGCCTCCGAGCGCCAGCCCGGCACGACCGAGGTGGGGGCGACCACGAGGAACGGCGCGCGGCGGATCCCGGCGCGGCCCGCCTCCTCGACCGCGTCGAGCATCATGGCCAGCGCCTGCAGGGTCTTGCCGAGGCCCATGTCGTCGGCCAGGATCCCGCCGAGCCCGTGACGGAGGCGGTGCACGAGCCAGGCGTAGCCCGCCCGCTGGTACGGACGCAGCCGGGCGGTCAGGCCCTCCGGCGGCTCCACGTCCTCCGGCGACCCGGCGGCCAGCGCGGAGTCGAGCACGGCGCGCCACGCGTCGGAGGGGACGCTCTCGTCGGCGAGCTCCTCCAGCTCGTTCCACAGCCCGGCCTGGTGCCGGCCGAGCCGCGGTCCCGTCTCCCACTCCTCGAGCTCGTCCGCCCGGGTCAGCAGCTCCCGGAGCCGGTCGAGGCCGGGGTGCGCGAGCGAGAGGTAGGAGTGGTCGACCAGGCGGATGCGGTCGCCGCCCGCGGCCAGAGCGCGGAAGAGGGGCAGGAACGGCACGGTCGCGTCGCCGATGGTCACGACGACGCCGAGGTCGAACCAGTCGGCGCTCTCGGTGTCGACCGCGGTGATGGTGAGCGTGAGCGGTCCGGTCAGCAGGCGGTAGTCCGGGGCCGCGCCCTCGCGCTCGATCCGGACCCCGCCGATCCCCTCCAGCTGCGGGAGCTGCTCCACCACGAACACCGCCGCCTCGGCCCCGCGCAGGACCGCGCTCGTCCCCGGCTCCGGCACGAGAGCGGACCCGGCCTCGCCGAGCACCGAGCGCACCCGGCGGAGCACCGCGCGCTCGAGAGCCGCGTCGGCCGTGCCGTCGAGCTCGCCCGCGCGATCGGGCGAGCGGCGCCAGTGCCAGCCCACCCTGACGGCGCGCCGCGGCTCGAACGAGACCGTGCAGACCAGGCGCGGGGGCTCCGGATCGTCCAGGACGAGGTCGACGCCCTCCTCGCGCACCGCGACGCGGCCGCGGAGGGCGGGGAGGTGCTCGCCGACGAACTCGGGCACGTCCTCCGCCGGGACCTCCGTCTCCTCGGGGTGGTCGAGGAGCCGCAGCTCCTCGTCGTCGAAGGGCAGGGACGCGGGCGCGAGCAGGAGCGAGGACGGATCGCCGCCCTCGACCGCGTAGACGCCGTGCCGGGCGACCGGACGCGCCGACTCGGGCGCGTGCTCCGCGCCGTCGATCCGCAGGACGGGCCGCAGCCGGAGCGCTCCCTCCTCCGCCGAGACCGTCACCGCCACATGCGCGGGACCGGCGAGACGGACCGCGCCCTTCTCCGGGGCGAGCAGCGGGATCCCGGCGGCCTGCGCCTGCTCGAGCAGCCGCCAGAGCAGTGGGCTCTCGTAGTCGTCGAGGTGGATCCAGTCGGGGTCCTGCCCGAGGTGGACGGTGCGCGTGGCGCGGTGCAGAGCCGCGAACTCGGCGAACCAGCGCTGGTGAGCGGGGTCGAGCGAGAGCCGGTGGGTCTGGAAGTTCAGCGACTTCCAGGTGAGGGTGGTGCGGTTCCAGGCGCCCCCGCGCCCACGGACGGCGGGGCGGGTGGCCAGACGGTGGTCGCGGCGCTCGTCGGGATCGTAGGTCTTCGCCGTGACGCGCTCGCTCGCCGGCGCCCGCCACGGATCGTCGGCCCGGCGCACCAGCCGGCGCAGCTCGAACTGCAGCCCGATCGGAGTGAGGACGGTCGGCGACTCGGCCTCGGGGGGTCCGCTGAGCTCGCCGACGCGGGCGCGCCAGGAGGAGGGGGTCGACTCGGGAGGCACCGCCCCATGCTGCCACGCGCCGCCGACACCCCCGCCCGCACCGCGTGACGGGCAGAATCGGAGGATGACCAGCAGCGACTCCCCCGCGCCCACCGTCCTCACCCTCGGCAGCGAGAGCCTGCGCCTCGCCCTGACGACCGCCGGGGCCGAGATGACGTCCCTCCGCGACGACGAGGGCCGCGAGTACCTGTGGCAGGCAGGCCCGGAGTGGCGCCGGCACGCTCCCGTCCTGTTCCCGATCATCGGGCGCCTCCCCGGCGACACGCTGCACCACGACGGCGCGGACCACCGGATGGGGCAGCACGGCTTCGCGCGGGACCGGGTCTTCGAGCTCGCGGGCGTCTCGGCGGACGAGGCGGTGTTCCGGCTCCGGAGCGACGACGCCACGCGCGCGGTGTTCCCCTTCGACTGGACGCTCCTCATCGCCTACGCCGTGACCGGCGCCTCGCTCCGGATCACCCAGACCGTCGAGAACAGGGGTCCCTCTCCGCTGGGCTTCTCGCTCGGGAACCACCCGGCCTTCGCGCTGCCGCTGCCCGAGGGCCGCGGCGAGCACCGCATCCGCTTCGCGCAGCCCGAGCCGGAAGGGTACCGCCGCGCTCCGGAGAACCTGCTGCTCGAGGCGCGCCACCCGGCGCCGCTCGAGGACGGGGTCCTGACAGTGGACGACGCGCACTTCGAGGAGGGCGTGATGATCTTCGACGAGCCGCGCCGGCGGACCCTCCGGCTCGAGGCCGACGGCGCCGCCCGCGCGATCGTCGTCGACACCGGGGACTTCGACGTGGTCGGCGTGTGGAAGCCCGTCGGGGCCCCGTTCGTCTGCCTCGAGCCGTGGCGGAGCGTCCCGACCCCCGAGGGCTGGGACGGCGACATCGTCGACAAGCCGCGCCAGATCGTCCTCGAGCCGGGCGGCCGGCGGTCGCTGTCCTACAGCATCGCGCTGAGCTGAACGTCCTCGCGCTGGATCTGCGCGTCGAGCAGCTCGAAGCGGCGGATGATCAGCCCCTCGCGGGTGGCCCAGGGGCAGATCACCAGGGTCTCGATGCCGAGGGCGTCCATGGCCGCCTCCGCGACGAGAGCGCCCGCGAGCAGCTGCGGAGCCCGCAGAGCGGAGACGCCGGGCAGCGCTGAGCGGTCGGCCGCGCTGATCGCGGCGAGGCGGGCGGACCACAGCCGGAGATCGACCAGGTGCAGCTCGCGGCGCACCAGCGGACCGGCGGCGCTCGGAGCGGCGCCGGTGATCCGCGCCAGCGAGCGGAAGGTCTTCGACGTGCCTGCGACCAGGTCGGGGCGCGCCAGGGCGAGGAAGCCGCGGACGGGCTCCGCGAGCACCTCGCGGGCGTGACGCCGGGCGGCCTTCACGCTCGTGGCCGAGGCGGGATCGCCGACCAGCAGGTCCCGCGTCACCCGCCCCGCTCCGAGCGGGACCGACACGGCGAGCTCGGGCACCTCGTCCACGCCCATCGAGAGCTCGAACGAGCCGCCGCCGATGTCGAGGTCCAGGATCGAGCCCGCGCCCCAGCCGAACCAGCGGCGCACGGCGAGGAAGGTGGCCGACGCCTCCGCCTCGCCGCCGAGCTCCTGGAGGTGCACTCCCGTCTCGGCGCGGACCCGGTCGAGGACCGCCGCGCCGTTGCCGGCCTCGCGGATCGCCGAGGTCGCGAACGCCAGCAGGTCCTCCGCGCGGTGCTCGCGGGCGACCTCGGCGGCCTCGGTCACGAACGCGATCAGCTCGCGCTGGCCCCGCTCGGTGATCTCCCCCGCCTCGTCGAGGTGCGCCACGAGAGCGAGGCTCCGCTTGTGCGAGCGGTAGGGCACCGGGCGGGCGCCGGGGTGCGCGTCGACGAGGAGCAGGTGGACCGTGTTGGAGCCGATGTCGAGCACGCCGAGTCGCATGGGTCCACGGTATCCGCCCGCGGAGGCGCGTCCCGCCACGCGGACCGCCGGGGAACGCCGGAGGGCCCGGCCGCTCTCGCGACCGGGCCCTCCGGGGGTGCTGGACTCAGTGGTCCCAGTTCTCGGCCCTGTCGGCCGAGCTGGACGAGCCGACGATGTGCACCCGCATGTCGTTCGTCGTGCCGGCGCGCCCGGGGGGCGATCCGGAGACGACGACCACGGTCTCGCCCGCCTGGGCGAGGCCCTCGCGGAGCAGCACCGCGTCCACCTGCGCGAACATCGCGTCGGTGTGGTTGACGCGCGGCGTGACGAAGGACTGGACGCCCCAGTTCAGCGCCATGCGGCGGCGGACGGCCGGCTCGGGGGTGAAGCCGATGATCGGGATGCCGTGGCGCAGGCGCGTCATGCGGCGGACCGAGTCGCCCGACTCCGTGAACACGCAGAGGAACTTCGCCTCGACGAACTCCGCGACCTCGGCGGCGGCCAGCGTGACCGATCCGCCCTGGGTGCGGGGCTTGCTGCCCAGCGGGGGGATGCGCTCCAGGCCGTGCTCCTCGGTGGACTCGACGATGCGGGCCATGGTCTGCACGGTGACGACGGGCCAGGCTCCGACGCTGGTCTCGCCCGAGAGCATGACCGCGTCCGCGCCGTCGAGGATGGCGTTCGCGACGTCCGAGGCCTCGGCCCGCGTGGGGCGGGGGCTCTCGATCATCGACTCGAGCATCTGGGTCGCGACGATGACCGGCTTCGCCCAGCGGCGGGCGAGCTCGACGGCGTGCTTCTGCACGATCGGCACCGCCTCGAGGGGCAGCTCGACGCCGAGGTCGCCGCGGGCGACCATGATGCCGTCGAAGACGTCGATGATCTCCTGCAGGTTGTCGACCGCCTGCGGCTTCTCGATCTTGGCGATGACGGGAGCCTTGCGGCCCTCCTCCGCCATGATCTCGTGCACGCGCTCGATGTCGCTGGCGTTGCGCACGAAGGAGAGGGCGATGATGTCGGCGCCGAGGCGGATCGCCCAGCGGAGGTCGTCCTCGTCCTTCTGGGAGAGGGCGGGGACGTTGACCGCGACACCGGGCAGGTTGATGCCCTTGTTGTTCGAGACGTTGCCGGGGACGACGACCTCGGTGACGACCCGGGGGCCCTCGACGGCGGTGACGCGGACAGCGACCTTGCCGTCGTCGATGAGGAGCATGTCGCCCGGGTTCACGTCGTCCGGGAGGCCCTTGAACGTGGTGCCCGAGAGCTCGCGCGTGCCGAGGACGTCCTCGGTGGTGATGGTGAAGACGTCGCCCTCGGCGAGGGCGTACGGGCCGCCCTCGAACTTGCCGAGGCGGATCTTCGGACCCTGCAGGTCGACGAGGATCGCGACCGCGCGCCCGGCGTCGTCCGCGGCCTTCCGCACGATGCGGTAGATGCCTTCGTGGACGTCGTAGCTTCCGTGACTGAGGTTCATGCGGGCCACGTCCACGCCGGCGTCGATGATCGCACGAATGGTCTCGTACGACGACGTTGCCGGGCCGAGGGTGGCGACGATTTTCGCTCGTCTCATTGAGGGGGTGCTCCGTTGTTCTGCGCCCGGAGGCGCGTCGTTAGCGGGGAGGGTGAGCTGATTGCTGGCGGGCCGAGACTATCGCGTCCCGGGGACTAGAGCGTGAAGCCCCGGTCGTTGGGGCCGACCGGCGCCGGCAGCTGGGTCGTGCCCTCGAGGTAGCGGTCGACCTCGGCCGCGACGGAGCGGCCCTCCGCGATCGCCCAGACGATCAGGGACTGGCCGCGCCCGGCGTCGCCGGCCACGAAGACGCCGGGGACGGAGGTCTCGAAGGCGTCGCCGCGCGCGACGTTGCCGCGCTCGGTGAAGGGGACGTCGAGCTGACGGCCGAGATGGTCCGCCTCCGGGCCGGTGAAGCCGAGGGCGAGCAGGACCAGGTCGGCCGGGATCTCGCGCTCGGTGCCCGCCTTGGGGACGCGGCGCCCGTCGAGGTACTCGGTCTCGGCCACGCGCACCGCGCGGACCTCGCCGCCCTCGTTCGCGAGGAACTCCACGGTCGACGCGAGGAACATCCGCTCCCCGCCCTCCTCGTGGGCGCTCGAGACCTCGAACACGGTCGGGTCCATCGGCCAGGGCTGGCTGTCCGGGCGCTGCGACGGCGGCTGCTGCCCGATCGCCAGGTTCGTGACCGACGCGGCCTTCTGGCGGTGGGCGGTGCCGATGCAGTCCGCTCCGGTGTCGCCTCCGCCCAGGACGACGACGTGCTTGCCCTCGGCCGAGATCTGCTCGAAGACGCGGTCGCCCGCGATCGCGCGGTTCGACTGCACGAGGTACTCCATGGCGAAGTGCACGCCGTCGAGGTCGCGACCCGGGATCGGCAGGTCGCGCGGCACGAGAGCACCGGTGGCGACCACGACCGCGTCGTAGCGCGCCCGCAGGTCGTCCCAGGTGATGTCGGAGCCGATGTCGACGCCCGCGCGGAACCGGGTGCCCTCGGCCTTCATCTGGTTCAGGCGGAGCTCGAGGTGCTTCTTCTCCATCTTGAAGTCCGGGATCCCGTAGCGCAGGAGGCCGCCGATGCGGTCGTCGCGCTCGTAGACCGCGACGGTGTGCCCGGCGCGGGTGAGCTGCTGAGCGGCGGCGAGCCCCGCCGGGCCGGAGCCGACGACCGCGACGGTCTTGCCGGTCAGGCGCTCCGGCGGGTGCGGCTGCACCCAGTCGTTGCCGAAGGCCTGATCGATGATCGAGACCTCGATCTGCTTGATCGTGACGGCGGGCTGATTGATGCCGAGCACGCAGGACGACTCGCACGGCGCCGGGCAGAGCCGGCCCGTGAACTCCGGGAAGTTGTTCGTCGCGTGCAGGCGCTCGATCGCCTGGCGGCCCTCGCCGCGCCACATCAGGTCGTTCCACTCGGGGATCAGGTTCCCCAGCGGGCAGCCCTTGTGGCAGAACGGGATGCCGCAGTCCATGCAGCGGCCCGCCTGCCGGCGCAGCACGGCGGAGTCGCCCTGCTCGTAGACCTCTTTCCAGTCCATCAGGCGGACGGACACGGGACGCCGCTTGGGCAGCTCCCGGTCCTGCACCTTCAGGAACCCCTTGGGATCAGCCACCGGTCACCTCCAGAATCCGTCCCCAGACGACGTCGCCGTCGGGGTCGAGCCCCTCCTCCACAGCGGATGCGCGCGTCGCGAGCACCGCGGCGAAGTCGCGGGGCAGTACCTTGACGAAACGCGAGACCGTTCCGTCGAAATCGTCGAGCATCCCCTGGGCCAGGGTCGACTCGGTCTCCGCGACGTGCCGCTCGAGCAGATCGCGCAGGATCTCCACGTCGGCGCTGCCGAGCTCGGAGAGGGTCAGCTCGCCGGAGGCGATCGCGTCGCGGTTCACGAGCTCGCGGCGCAGGCCGTGGATGTAGGCCGTGCCGCCCGACATGCCGGCGCCGAGGTTCCGCCCGGTCTCGCCGAGGATCACCGCCAGGCCGCCGGTCATGTACTCGAGCGCGTGGTCGCCCACTCCCTCGACCACCGCGGTGGCGCCGGAGTTGCGGACCAGGAAGCGCTCGCCGACCATCCCGCGGATGAACATCGTGCCCTGGGTCGCCCCGTAGCCGATCACATTGCCCGCGATCACGTTCGTCGAGGCGTCGAAGGTGCTGCGGCGGTCCGGCCGCACCACGATCTGGCCGCCCGAGAGGCCCTTGCCGACGTAGTCGTTGGAGTCGCCCTCGAGCCGCAGAGTGATGCCGGCGGGGAGGAACGCTCCGAGCGACTGCCCGGCCGAGCCGCGGAGCGACACGACGATGGAGTCGGCCGGCAGGCCGTTCTCGCCGAATCGGACGGTGACCTCGTGGCCCAGCATGGTGCCGACGGCGCGCTCGGTGTTCTTGATCTCGCGCTCGATCCGCACGGTGCCGCGGTGGTCGAGCACGTTCGCCGCGAGGCGGATCAGCTCGTTGTCGAAGTGGTGCTCGAGCTCGTGCTCCTGCGCGCGGCCGTGGCGGCGCGGCTCCTCCGCCGTGAAGACCGGTCCGACGAGGATCGGCGTCAGGTCGAGCCCGCTCGCCTTCCAGTGCTCGATCGCCTGGTCGACGTCGAGCAGCTCGCGGTGGCCGACGATCTCGTCGACGCTCCGGAAGCCGAGCTGCGCGAGGTATTCGCGCACCTCCTGGGCGATGAACTCGAAGAAGTTGACGACGAACTCGGGCTTGCCGGAGAACCGCTGGCGCAGCTCCGGGTTCTGCGTCGCGACGCCCACCGGGCAGGTGTCGAGGTGGCAGACGCGCATCATGATGCAGCCCTCGACGATCAGCGGAGCCGTCGCGAAGCCGAACTCCTCGGCTCCGAGCAGCGCGCCGATGACGACGTCGCGACCGGTCTTCATCTGGCCGTCGACCTGCACGACCACGCGGTCGCGCATGCCGTTGAGCATCAGCGTCTGCTGGGTCTCGGCCAGGCCGAGCTCCCAGGGCGTGCCCGCGTGCTTGAGCGAGTTCACCGGGCTCGCGCCGGTGCCGCCGTCGTGACCCGAGACGAGGATCACGTCGGCGAGGGCCTTCGCGGTGCCGGCGGCGACCGCTCCGATGCCCGACTGGCTGACCAGCTTCGCGTGGATGCGCGCCGACGGGTTCGCCCGCTTGAGGTCGAAGATCAGCTGCTTGAGGTCCTCGATCGAGTAGATGTCGTGGTGCGGCGGCGGCGAGATCAGGCCGACACCGGCGGTCGCGTGCCGGGTGCGCGCGATCCACGGGTACACCTTCGTCGGCGGCAGCTGACCGCCCTCGCCGGGCTTGGCGCCCTGGGCGAGCTTGATCTGGATGTCGTCGGCGTGGGTGAGGTACATGCTCGTGACGCCGAAGCGGCCCGAGGCGACCTGCTTGATCGCGGAGCGGCGCTCCGGGTCGAGCAGCCGCTCGGTGTCCTCGCCGCCCTCGCCCGTGTTCGACTTGGCGCCGAGGCGGTTCATCGCGATGGCGAGCGTCTCGTGCGCCTCCGGCGAGATGGAGCCGTAGCTCATCGCGCCCGTCGAGAAGCGCTTCACGATCGCCTCGACCGGCTCGACCTCGTCGATCGGGATCGGCGTGCGCCCCGCGGTGTCGAGCTTGAACATGCCGCGGAGGGTCATCAGCGAGCTCGCCTGGTCGTCGACCATCTTCGTGTACTCGCGGAAGACGTCGTAGCGGCGGTTGCGCGTCGAGTGCTGCAGGCGGAACACCGTGTCCGGGTTGAACAGGTGCGGGGCGCCGTCGCGGCGCCACTGGTACTCGCCGCCGACCGCCAGGCGCTCATGCGCGACGATCGCGCCGTCCTCGGGGTACGCGGCGCGGTGACGCGCGGCGTTCTCCTCGGCGACGACGTCGATGCCGATGCCGCCGAGCTTCGAGACGGTGCCGGTGAAGTACTGGTCGACGAACGCCTGGCTGAGGCCGACGGCCTCGAAGGTCTGCGCCCCGGCGTAGCTCGACACGGTGGAGATGCCCATCTTGGACATGATCTTCAGCACGCCCTTGCCGAGCGCCTTGATCACGTTCTTCACGGCCTTCTCCGGCGAGACGTCCGACAGCATGCCGCTGCGGACGAGGTCCTCGCAGGTCTCCATCGCCAGGTACGGGTTGACCGCGGAGGCGCCGTAGCCGATGAGCGTCGCCACATGGTGCACCTCGCGGACGTCGCCCGCCTCGACCACGAGCCCCACTCGCATCCGGTTCTCGGTGCGGATGAGGTGGTGGTGCACGGCGGCGAGCATCAGCAGCGAGGGGATCGGCGCGAGGTCCTTGGTGGAGTCGCGGTCCGAGAGCACCAGGAACTGCGCTCCCGCGGCGATGGCCTCGTCGGCCTCATCGCACATCTCGTCGATGCGGTCCTGCATCGCGCGGGGTCCCGCGTCGACGCGGTAGAGGCCGCGGATCGTCGTGGTGATGTGGCTCAGCGGGCGCGGCGCGATGTGCTGGATCTTCGCGAGCTCGTCGTTGTCGATGACCGGGAAGTCGAGGACGACCTGGCGCGCGTGCTCGGCACCGGCGGTCAGCAGGTTGCGCTCGGGGCCGAGGCCCAGACGGAGCGAGGTCACGACCTCCTCGCGGATCGAGTCCAGCGGCGGGTTCGTCACCTGCGCGAAGGCCTGCGTGAAGTAGTCGAAGAGCAGGCGGGGGCGCTTGGACAGGACGGCCACGGGGGTGTCCGAGCCCATCGCTCCGAGCGGCTCCGCACCGGCGCGCGCCATCGGCAGCAGGAGGAGGCGGACCTCCTCCTCGGTGTAGCCGAAGGTGCGCTGGCGGCGGTTGACCGAGGCGGGCGTGTGCACGATGTGCTCGCGCTCGGGGAGGTCCTTGAGGTTGATGCGGCCCTTCTCGAGCCACTCCTCGAACGGACCGGAGGCGGCGAGCTGCCCCTTGATCTCCTCGTCCTCGACGATGCGGCCCTGCTCGGTGTCGACCAGGAACATGCGGCCGGGCTGCAGGCGTCCCTTGCGGACCACCTTCGCGGGGTCGATGTCGAGCACGCCGATCTCGCTGGCGAGCACCACGAGCCCGTCGTCGGTGACGACGTAGCGGCCGGGTCGGAGCCCGTTGCGGTCGAGGGTGGCGCCGACGAGCTCGCCGTCGGTGAAGACGATCGCGGCCGGGCCGTCCCACGGCTCCATGAGCATCGAGTGGTACTCGTAGAACGCGCGGCGCTTCGGGTCGAGCGCGCCGTCCTGGTTCTCCCAGGCCTCCGGCACCATCATCATGATCGCGTGCGGGAGCGACCGGCCGGCCAGATTGAGCAGCTCGACGGTCTCGTCGAACGAGGCGGAGTCGCTGCGGCCGGGCGAGACGATCGGGAACAGCGGGGCCAGGTCGCCCAGCTCGCGGCTCTTCAGCTGCGACTGGCGCGCGCGCATCCAGTTGCGGTTGCCCTGCACCGTGTTGATCTCGCCGTTGTGCGCGATCATCCGGAACGGCTGAGCGAGCGGCCACGAGGGGAAGGTGTTGGTGGAGTACCGGGAGTGCACCAGCGCGAGCTTCGACGCGAAGCGCTCGTCGGACAGGTCCGGGTAGAACGGCTCCAGCTGGAGCGTCGTCACCATCCCCTTGTAGACGAGCGTGCGGCTCGAGAGCGACATGAAGTAGACCTCGAGCTCGCGCTCGACGCGCTTGCGCAGGCGGAAGGTCAGGCGGTCGAGGCGCACGGAGGAGAGGGGCGTGCCGCTCTCGTCGGTCAGCTCGCTCCGGATGAACAGCTGCTCGATCGCCGGCATGGCGGCCCGGGCGAGCGTGCCGATCTCGTCGGGCTGCACGGGCACGGACCGCCAGCCGACCACGGCGAGGTTCTCCTCGCGGGCGATGTCGGCGATCGTCGACTTGACCCGCTCGCGCTCGAAAACGTCCACCGGGAGGAAGGCGTTGCCCACCGCGTACTGGCCCAGCGGCGGGAGCTCGAAGGGAGCGACCGCGCGAAGGAACTCGTCCGGGATCTGCGTGATGATCCCCGCGCCGTCGCCCGTTCCCGCGTCGGAGCCGACGGCGCCGCGGTGCTCGAGGTTGCGCAGCGCGTTCAGCGCGGCGTCGATGATGTCGTGGCCGGCGGTGCCGCGCATGGTGGCGACCATCGCGAGACCGCACGCGTCCTTCTCGGCGGCCGGGTCGTACATCCCCTGCGCCGGCGGCATGCCCAGGAAGGGCACGGCGCGGGCCGGGGTCGAGGGCTGGGCGGAGGCCATGGGAACCGTCCTCACGGGGGTGATGGCTGATCGGGACGTCGCTGGCCCGCGGTGGTGGAGGAGGAGCGGCTCCCCGATCGGGAGGGCCGCAGGGTTCTGCCGTGGCGCGAGCGTCGCGCGCCGCCGGCGGTGCCTGCACGACGACCCGCCCGCGGCAGCGCTCGTGGCTGCGCCGCGATGGGGCGGTCGTGGAGGTGTCGGGCACCCGGGAGGCGGTCGCGGAGGCTCCGCGACCTCCGTCAGGTGCGGGAGACCGTCGGCTTCTCGGCGTCGGTGCCGGAAGCAGGGGTGGTGGTGTCGTCGGAGTCGGACTCGACGTCCTCGAATTCTACCGCAGCCGGGGCGGGCGTCCACTCGCGACTCGGCCGGTAGGCCGAGGGCTCGGCGCCCGGGTGCTCGCGCTTCTGGATCACCACGAGGACCAGGCCGATGACCACGGCGATGAGCGCGGCCCAGACGTTGGTGCGGATGCCCCAGAAGAACTCGCTCGGGTCGATCCGGATGGACTCGAACCAGACGCGGCCGATCCCGTACCAGATCAGGTAGGCGGCGAAGACGGTGCCCCACTGCAGCTTGAGACGGCGCTCGAGCAGGAGGATGACCGCGATGCCGACGACGTTCCAGAGGATCTCGTAGAGGAAGGTCGGGTGGAAGAGCGTGCCCGCCGGGAGGCCGACGGGGAAGGCCGGGTTGGTGGTCTCGATCTCGAGGCCCCAGGGCAGGGTCGTGGGCAGGCCGAAGAGCTCGTGGTTGAACCAGTTGCCCAGGCGCCCGAGCGCCTGAGCGGCGAGCATGCCGGGGGCGAGGGCGTCGGCGAAGGTCCAGAAGCGCACTCCTGTCCAGCGGCAGCCGATGAACGCGCCGACCGCGCCTCCGATCAGCCCGCCGAAGATGGCGTTGCCGCCGTTCCAGATGCGGACGACCTCCCACGGGTCGGCGCCGTCGTAGAAGTAGTCGCCGGGGTGGGTGAGCACGTGGTAGGCGCGGGCGCCGACGATGCCGAGCGGCACCGCCCAGATGATGATGTCGAGCACGACCCACGGCTCCGCGCCGCGGCGCTTGAGGCGCTGGTTCGTCATGATCGTCGCCACGATGATCCCCGCGAGGATGCAGAGCGCGTAGGTGTGGATCGCGAGCGTGAAGGTGCCGATCGTGAGGTCGTACTGACTCCACGCGTCGGGGGGGCTCGGAATGCTCAGCGGTACGGACACCGGTACTCGACCTTTCGAAGGAGGGGGTCCCCCGGGCGCGGCTCGGCCGCGCCCCGGTGGGCATCCCGATTGTAGCGGGAGGGTGTCAGCGCGCGGAGCGCAGGCGGGTGCCCTCGGCGAGGCCGCGGGAGGTCTCGGCGACCGCGTCGACCCCGCCGGACGCCAGCGCCCGCACCAGGGCGGATCCGACGATGGCGCCGTCCGCGTAGGCGAGGATCTCGGCGACCTGCTCGCCGGTCGAGATGCCCAGGCCGACGCACGCGCTCTCGGAGCCGGCGGCGCGGAGGCGGTCGACCAGGGTGCGGGCCGCGGAGTCGACATCGGTGCGCGCGCCGGTGATGCCCATCGTCGAGACCGCGTAGACGAATCCACGGCTCGAGTCGACGGCCTGGCGCAGGCGCGTGTCCGTCGAGGACGGTGCCGCGAGGAACACGCGGTCGAGTCCGAGCCGCTCGGAGACGGCGAGCCACTCGGCGCCCTCGTCCGGGATCAGGTCGGGCGTGATGAGGCCGGACCCGCCGGCCTCGGCCAGATCGGTGGCGAAGCGCTCGACCCCGTACTGCAGGACGGGGTTGTAGTAGGTCATCACCAGGACCGGCACGTCGACGCGCGCCCGGATCTCGCGGACGGCCTCGAAGCTGTGGCGGAGGCGGAAGCCGCCCGCGATGGCGGCCTGGGTCGCCTCCTGGATGACGGGTCCGTCCATCACCGGATCGGAGTAGGGCAGACCGAGCTCGATCGCGTCGACGCCGTTCTCCGCCATGGCCACGGCGGCGTCGATGCTGGTCGGCAGGTCGGGGAAGCCGACGGGGAGGTAGCCGATCAGGGCGCCCGCCGCCTCCTCGTTCCGGCGCCGGACGGTCTCGGCGACGCTCGGTCCGCGGCCGCTCACGACTGCACCGCGCCCTGGTCCATGAGGCCGAAGTAGTGCGCAGCGGTCGTCATGTCCTTGTCGCCGCGGCCCGAGAGGTTGACCAGGATGGTGGCCTCGGGGCCGAGCTCGCGCCCGAGCTCCAGCGTGCCGGCCAGCGCGTGCGCGGACTCGATCGCCGGGATGATCCCCTCGGTGCGGCTGAGCAGCATGAGCGCGTCCATCGCGGCCGAGTCGGTGACCGCGCGGTAGTCGGCGCGGCCGATGCTCGAGAGCCACGCGTGCTCCGGGCCGATGCCCGGGTAGTCGAGGCCGGCCGAGATCGAGTGCGACTCGACGGTCTGGCCGTCCTCGTCCTGGAGGAGGAAGCTGCGGGCGCCGTGCAGGACGCCGGGGCGGCCCTTGCTGATGGTCGCCGCGTGGCGGGGGGTCTCGATCCCGTCGCCGCCGGCCTCGAAGCCGACGAGGCGGACCTCGGGGTCGTCGAGGAAGGCGTGGAAGATCCCCATCGCGTTGGAGCCGCCGCCGACGCAGGCGGTGACCGCGGTGGGCAGCGAGCCGGTCAGCTCGAGGACCTGCTCGCGCGCCTCCTCGCCGATGATCTTCTGGAAATCGCGGACGAGGGCCGGGAACGGGTGCGGGCCCGCGACGGTGCCGAAGATGTAGTTCGTGGTGCCCACGTTCGTCACCCAGTCGCGCATCGCGTCGTTGATCGCGTCCTTGAGGGTGCGCGAGCCGGTCGTCACGGGGATCACCTCGGCGCCGAGCAGGCGCATGCGGGCGACGTTGAGGGCCTGGCGCTCGGTGTCGACCTCGCCCATGTAGACCACGCAGTCGAGGCCGAACAGGGCGGCGGCCGTGGCGGTCGCGACGCCGTGCTGGCCCGCTCCCGTCTCGGCGATGACGCGGGTCTTGCCGATCCGCTTGGTGAGCAGCGCCTGGCCCAGCACGTTGTTGATCTTGTGCGAGCCGGTGTGGTTGAGGTCCTCGCGCTTGAGGATGATCCGCGCACCGCCGGCGTGCTCGGCGAACCGCGGCACCTCGGTGATGATCGACGGACGGCCGGTGTAGCTGCGGTGCAGCTCCATCAGCTCGGCCGCGAACGCGGGGTCGACCTTCGTGCGCTCGTACTCGGCGCTCAGCTCGTCGAGGGCCTCGACGAGGGACTCGGGGACGTAGCGTCCGCCGAACTCGCCGAAGTAGGGGCCGAGTTCATCCCGGAGTGCCATGGGGGTACCGCCTATCGGTGTGGTCAGTGCGCCAGGAAGCCGGCGAGGGTGGAGACGGGGTCGCCGCCGGTGACGAGAGCCTCGCCCACGAGGACGACGTCGGCTCCGGAGCCGCGGTAGTGCGCGACGTCGTCGGCGGTGAGGACGGCCGATTCGGCCACCTTCACCGCGTCGTCGGGGAAGCGCTCGGAGAGGCGGCCGAAGAGGTCGCGGTCGAGCTGGAAGGTGGAGAGGTCGCGGGCGTTCACGCCGATGAGCCGCGCGCCGAGGTCGGCGGCCCGCTCGAGCTCGTCGGCCGAGTGCGTCTCGACGAGCGGGGTCATCCCCAGCTCGAGGACGAGGGCGTGCAGCTCGGCGAGCAGGGGCTGCTCGAGCGCGGCGACGATGAGGAGGACCAGGTCGGCTCCGGCCGCGCGGGCCTCGAGGACCTGGTACGGCTCGGCGACGAAGTCCTTGCGCAGGACGGGAATCGACACGCGCTCGCGGACCGCCTCGAGGTCCGCGAGGGACCCCTTGAAGCGGCGCTCCTCGGTGAGGACGCTGATCGCGCTCGCTCCCCCGAGCTCGTACTGTCCGGCCAGCTCGGCGGGGACGGGGATGTCGGCGAGGGCTCCGCGCGAGGGGCTGGCGCGCTTCACCTCGGCGATGATCCTGACGCGCTCGGCGGGGGCCAGAGCGGCCAGGGCGTCGAGGGCGGGCGCCTGGGCGAGCGCGCGGCGCTCGACGGCTTCGAGCGGGGCGCTCTCGCGGCGCCGGGCCGCGTCGGCCAGGGCGCCGGCGGTGAGGTCGGCGAGCACCTAGGCGCGCGCCTTCGGGTTCGCCTTCGCGCCGTTGACGCCGTAGCCCGCCTTGGCCATGCCCATGCCCACGAGCAGACCCACCACCACCAGGCCGGCCGAGAGCCAGACCACCAGGGGCACGTCGAACCAGAACGCGATCGTGCCGATCGTGAATCCGACCAGCATGATGACGACGGCCGTCCACGCTGCGGGCGAGTGGCCGTGGTTGTCGTCGTCGTGCTCGGTGCTCATGGGTCTCCTCCTGGGGGTGCATCGGGACCAGAGCAGTCTAGCGTGAGGCGCCTGAGCGCCCGGCCCCGGACTCGCCTGCGCAGCCGCCTGCAGGAGGCGGGGATGCCGGACCGCCGGACACGACCCCAGCCGGTGTCAGCGGCCCGAGGTGGGGTCGTCGCCGCGCGAGAGCTCGTCCCACGAGACGACCGGGTCGATGTCGCCGTCGTCCGTCTGCACGGTCGACGCGCCGTGGCCGTAGCCGTCGGCGGGCTCGAAGCGGGACGCGCGCTTCCGCGCCGCTCCCGGCCAGCGGCGCGAGGTCGCGAGGACGCCGATCCCGAGCAGCGCGGTGAGCACGCCGCAGACCAGGGCGACGACGGGCCAGGCCGTCGCGGAGGACGAGGCCACGAGCGCCGCGACGGACTGCTCCCCCGCGATGGCGGTCGCCTCGGTGACGAGCGAAGCGCCGGCGCGCACGGGGTCGCCCAGTGCCGTCGCGGCCGCGAGCACCACCGAGGCGCCGAGGACGGCCTGGAGCACACCGAGCACGATCCGGAAGACGGGGCCGGCGATGGCGAGGGCCGCGGCGAGGGCGAGGCCCGCGAGCGCCAGGGCGGAGAGCGCGGGCGCGGCGACGGTCCCGGCCACGTCGATCCGCTGGCCCTCCCCCTCGATCGCGGCCAGGGTCAGCGTGGACCAGGTCTGGGTGGAGGAGGTCAGCTCGAGCGCGGCGAGCAGCACGACCCCGAGGATCGCCGTGTACTTCAGCCGCCGTCCGCTCATGCTCACTCCGCCCGACCGAGGCCGGTGAACGGCACGAGGGGGTCGACGTCGAAGCAGGCGTGCTCGCCCGTGTGGCAGGCTGCGCCGATCTGCTCGACCTGGACCAGCAGGGTGTCGGCGTCGCAGTCGAGGGCGGCACCCCGCACGTACTGCGCGTGCCCGGACGTGTCGCCCTTGCGCCAGTACTCCTGGCGCGAGCGCGACCAGAAGGTGACGCGGCCCTCGGTGAGGGTCCGCCGGAGCGCCTCGCGGTCCATCCAGCCCATCATGAGCACCTCGCGGGTGTCGTGCTGCTGGATGATCGCGGGCAGGAGCCCGGTCGGATCGAAGGCGGCGCGGTCCAGGACGGCGTCGAGCTCGGCGGGGGTCATCGGATCTCGATCCCGGAGGCGGCGAGCGCGCGCTTGACGTCGCCGATCGTCAGCTCGCGGTTGTGGAAGACGGAGGCGGCGAGCACGGCGTCGGCTCCCGCGTCGACGGCCGGAGCGAAGTGCTCGACGGCGCCGGCGCCTCCGGAGGCGATGACCGGCACGGAGCTCAGCTCGCGCATCGCGGCGATCAGCTCGAGGTCGAAGCCCTGCTTGGTGCCGTCGGCGTCGATGGAGTTGACCAGCAGCTCCCCGGCGCCGCGCTCGACGGCCTCGGCCGCCCAGGCCAGGGCGT
This sequence comes from Rathayibacter sp. AY1A5, assembly GCF_002930875.1. Taxonomy (NCBI): domain Bacteria; kingdom Bacillati; phylum Actinomycetota; class Actinomycetes; order Micrococcales; family Microbacteriaceae; genus Rathayibacter; species Rathayibacter sp. AY1A5. The sequence continues at coordinate 192,488 of NZ_PSTM01000005.1, forward strand.
CGAGCTCGGTCTCGCGGCGTCCGCCGTGAGTGGTGACGACGAAGCCGGACGCCGTGGCGTCGCTCCGCTTGACGTCGAGCGAGAGCACGAGCACCTGCGCGCCGAAGACGTCGGCGATCTCGCCGAGGAGCTCGGGCCGGGCGATCGCGGCGGAGTTGACGCCCACCTTGTCGGCGCCGTGCGCGAGCAGTCGCGAGACGTCCTCGGCGCTGCGCACGCCTCCGCCGACCGTGAGCGGGATGAAGACCTGCTCGGCGGTCGCCCGCACCACGTCGTAGGTGGTCGAGCGGTCGTCGACCGTGGCGGTGACGTCGAGGAAGGTCAGCTCGTCGGCGCCCTGCTCGAAGTAGAGGCGGGCGAGCTCGACGGGGTCGCCCGCATCGCGCAGGTTCTGGAAGTTGACGCCCTTCACGACGCGGCCGGCGGCGACGTCGAGGCAGGGGATGACGCGGACGGCGAGACTCATCGGCTCCCCCTCTACAGGCGCGCGGCGTGGATGGAGGTGACCAGGATCGCGCGGGCGCCCAGGTCGTACAGGCGGTCCATCACCTGGTTCATGTCCGAGCGCGGCACCATCACGCGGACGGCCACCCACTCGGCGTCGTGCAGCGGCGAGACCGTCGGCGACTCGAAGCCCGGGGCGATCGCTGTGGCGCTCTCCAGGAGCGCGACGGGGCAGTCGTAGTCGAGCAGCACGTACTCGCGGGCGACCAGCACGCCCTGCAGGCGGCGCAGCAGCACCGGGATGCCCTCGGGCTCCCCCGCGGCGGAGACCAGGACGGCGGTCGAGTCCAGGATGACCGGGCCGAAGATCTCGAGGCCGGCCTTGCGGAGCGTGGTGCCGGTCTCGACGACATCGGCGATGACGTCGGCGACGCCGAGCTGGATCGCGGACTCGACCGCGCCGTCGAGGCGGATCAGCGTCACCTCGACGCCGTGCTCCCGGAGGAAGCGGCCCACGAGGCCCGGGTAGCTGGTCGCCACGCGGAGGCCGTCGATCTGCGCGAGCTCGTCGTAGCGGCCTGCGGGCCCGGCGAAGCGGAAGGTGGAGTTGGCGAAGCCGAGGCTCGCGATCTCGCGCGCCTCGGAGCCGGAGTCGATCAGGAGGTCGCGGCCGGTGACCCCGACGTCGAGAGCGCCGGAGCCGACGTAGGTGGCGATGTCGCGCGGGCGCAGGTAGAAGAACTCCACCCCGTTGCGCTCGTCGACGACGTGCAGCTCCTTCGGGTCGCGGCGGCCGGTGTAGCCGGCCTCCGCGAGCATCTGACCGGCGGTCTCCGAGAGGGAGCCCTTGTTGGGGACGGCGACGCGCAGGAGCGCCGGGGCGGGGGTGGTGGTCACGGGACGTCCTTCATGACTCGACGGCTGTTCAGGGGGCGGCACGGCTCCTCGGGGAGCGTGCGGGCGCGACGGCGCGGAGCGGAGGCGCACCCCGGCGAGCGGGGCGGGGCTCACAGATGCCGGTAGACGTCGGCCGTCGTCAGTCCCTTGGCGAGCATGAGCACCTGCAGGTGGTAGAGCAGCTGCGAGATCTCCTCGGCGGTGCGCTCGTCGCCCTCGTACTCGGCGGCCATCCACACCTCGGCGGCCTCCTCGACGATCTTCTTGCCGATGAAGTGCACGCCGGCGTCGAGCTCGCGGACGGTGCCCGAACCCTCGGGACGGGCGGCGGCCTTCTCGCCCAGCTCAGCGAAGAGGTCGTCGAAAGTTTTCACCGGGGAAGTCTATACGGCGGCCGGGCGCGGGCCGCCTCAGTGCCGGTGCAGGTGCGCGGTCGCCGTCTCGCGCAGCGACGCGATCGCGGCCTCCGGGTCGTCCGCGCCGAAGACCGCGGAGCCCGCGACGAAGGTGTCGGCTCCCGCCTCCGCTGCGATCTCGATCGTGCCGGGAGCGATCCCGCCGTCGACCTGGAGCCAGACGTCGAGCCCGGTGCGGTCCACCACGTTCCGGAGGGTGCGCAGCTTGGGCATCGTCTCCTCCATGAAGGACTGGCCCCCGAAGCCGGGCTCGACCGTCATCACGAGGACCTGGTCGAACTCGGGCAGGAGGTCGAGGTAGTCGTCCACCATCGTGCCCGGCTTGAGCGCGATCCCCGCCCGCGAGCCGATCTCGCGCAGGCGCCGCGCGAGTGCCACGGCGTCGCGCGCGGCCTCGGCGTGGAAGGTCACGGAGTAGGCGCCGGTCTCGGCGTAGTCGGGGGCCCACCGGTCGGGGTCGTCGATCATCAGGTGCAGGTCGAGCGGCCGGGGCGAGACGTCCTGGAGGCGCTGGACCATGGTCAGCCCGAACGTGAGGTTCGGCACGAAGTGGTTGTCCATCACGTCGACGTGCACCAGGTCGGCTCCGGCGATGCGCTGCAGCTCGGCCTCGAAGTTCACGAAGTCGGCGGAGAGGATGCTGGGGTTGATCCGTGCGGGCATGCGTCCAGCCTAGATCGGAGCGTCCTCCGCGTCCGCCCGGCCGAGCACGCTCCCGCTCCGGAGGGGTCAGGCGTTCCCGGACGCCGCCTCGAGGGGCCGGCGGCGGAGGAGCTGCACGAACATGGCGTCGGTGCCGTGCCGGTGCGGCCAGAGCTGCACGTGGAGGGGGCCGTCCGGCAGCGGGAGCGGGTCCGCCGTCACCGCGCGCAGCACGGCCGGCGTGTCGACGAGCTCGAGCTCGTGCCGCTCCTGCGCGAGGGCGAGCACGCGCCGGGTCTCGCCGAGGTGCGGCGAGCAGGTCACGTAGGCCAGCAGCCCGTCGGGAGCGAGAGCCCTCACCGCGGAGTCGAGCAGCTCGCCCTGGAGGGCGGCCAGCGGCTCCACGTCGGCCGCGGACTTGCGCCAGCGCGCCTCGGGCCGACGCCGCAGCGCACCGAGACCGGTGCACGGCGCGTCGAGGAGGATGCGGTCGAACGATCCCGGCTGCTCGTCGCCCAGGTCGCGCCCGTCGCCGGTGCGCACCTCGACCGACGGATCGACGGCGGCCAGCGCCTGCCGCACCAGGCCCGCGCGGCCCGGGACCACCTCGTTGGCGAGCAGCGCCGCCCCTCCTGCGCGCGCCTCCGCCGCGAGCAGCGCCGCCTTGCCGCCGGGTCCCGCGCACAGGTCGAGCCAGCGCTCGCCCGGGCGGACCGGCCGTGCCCGGGAGAGCGCCAGAGCGGCGAGCTGGGAGCCCTCGTCCTGCACGCGCACGCGGCCCTCGTGCACCGCGGGGAACGCCTCCGGGTCGCCGCCGGTGCTGGTCATGCCGACCGGCGAGAACCGGTCGGATTCGGCGTCGGCGATCTCGCCGGGAGACGCCAGGCCCGGCAGAGCCACCAGGTTCACCCGCGGAGCCGCATTGTCGGCGGCGAGCAGCGCGTCGAGCTCGTCGGCCGCCCCCTCCGCCGCCAGCGCCCGTCGCAGGGCGCGCACGATCCACACGGGGTGGGAGCTCAGCGCGGCGATCCGGTCGTCCCCGGAGACCGCGGCCGCGGAGACCCGCTCGCGCCACTCGCCGGCGCTCGAGCGCGAGACCGCGCGCAGCACGGCGTTGGCGAAGGCCACCGCTCCCCGCGAGGAGCCGGCCGCGACGAGCGCGACGCTCTCGTTCACCGCGGCGTGCGGGGCCACGCGGGTCGCGAGCAGCTGGTGCACGCCCAGGCGCAGCGCGTCGAGCACGGGCGCATCGATGCTCTCGACGGACCGGCCGGCCGCGAGGGCGATCACGCGGTCGTAGTAGCCGGACATCCGCAGAGTGCCGTAGCAGAGCTCGGTGGCCAGTCCCGCGTCGGCGGGCGAGAGGCCGGCGGCGCTGATCCGCGCGGGCAGGACCAGGTTGGCGTAGGCGTCCGACCCGCTCACCGCGAGCAGGACGTCGTAGGCGACCCGGCGGGCGGGAGCGGCCTCGCGCCGGGCGCTCACGCGAGCACCGTGCTCTCGCGCAGGCCGCGGGCCCAGGCGGCGCCGGCCATCGGGGTCCTGCCGGCGGGCTGGACGGTGACCAGCTCCACCGCTCCGTCCGCGGTGCCGACGAGGGCGCGCCCCGAGTCGAGGCGGACGACGCCGGGAGCGAGGTCCCCCTCGGCCGCGCGGACCGCGAGCACCTTGAGGCGCGCGTCCCCCACCGCGGTCGAGGCTCCGGGCTCGGGAGTCGTTCCGCGCACGAGCGCGAGGACCCGCGCGGTCGGGAGGCTCCAGTCGATCCGGCCGTCGGCGGCGTCGAGCTTGGGAGCGGGGGTCGCCTCTCCGGTCTGCGGAGTCGCGACGGCCGTGCCCTCCTCCAGCGCGTCGACCACGCCGAGGGTGAGGCCGGCGCCGCTCCCGGCCAGCTCCGTCAGCAGCTCGCCCGCGGTGCGCTCCCCCGCGTCGACGGCGAGCTCGGCGTACACGTCACCGGCGTCGAGCTCGGCGACCAGCTGGAAGACGCTCGCGCCGATCCGCGTGTCGCCCGCCATCAGCGCCCGCTGGACGGGAGCCGCCCCGCGCCAGCGCGGCAGCAGGGAGAAGTGCAGGTTGATCCAGCCCAGGCGCGGCACCGCCAGCAGGCGCTGCCGGACGAGGCCGCCGTAGGCCACGATCACGCCGAGGTCGGGGGCGAGCTCCGCGATCCGGTCGGTCACGTCCTCGTCGAGGCGGTTCGCCCTGATCACCGGGATCCCCAGCTCCTCGGCCGCGACGGCGACCGGCGAGGGGGTGAGCACGCGCTTGCGGCCAACCGGGGCGTCCTCCCGGGTGACCACGGCCACGACCTCGTGCGCGGAGGCGGCGAGGTCGCGGAGGGTCGGAACGGCGGCGGCGGGCGTGCCGGCGAAGACGAGGCGCACGGGGGTCTCCTGGGGAGTCAGAGGATGTCGGGGTCGTCGAGACGGACCCGGAGCCGGGGGGCCGGCCGGAAGCGGCCGGGCGTGGTCGGCGGGCGACGACGGCGCGTGGCGTTGCGGATCACGGCGGAGCGGAGGCGCGCGGCCACATCCGCACCGCGAGCGTAGTCGAACCGGACGATCGCCCGGACGGAGCCGTCCTCGAGCCCGACAGGACCGAGGACCTCGTGCCGGTCGTCCTCGTCGAGCGCGTCGAGCGCCTCCTCCACCGCGTGCGCGTCGCCGCTCACCGTGGCCAGGCGCACCGCGGGCGGGAAGCGCAGAGCGCGCCGCTCCTGGAGCTCGGCCCGGAGGTACTCGGCCTGCCGCCAGGTCGCCAGGGCGGTCGCGAGCCGACCGCCGACCCCGACCAGGAGGACCGGCGCGCCCGGGCGGGCCAGCGCCGCGGCGTTCGACCAGGTGCGGAGCGCGTCGTCGGCGACCCGCAGGCTCTCGCGGGCCAGCATCCGCTCGCCGTCCAGCAGCAGGACGGCGTGGTAGCCGCCGTCGGCCCGCGGCTCCGCCCCGCGCGTGGCCACGACGAGCGCGGGCTCGTCGGGGAGGGTGAGCACGGGGCGCTGCCCGTCGGCGACGATCACCTTGGCACCCGGGAAGGCGCGTCCGAGCTCCTCCGCGGTGCGGCCCGCGCCGAGGGAGACGAGGCGCAGAGCCGTCGCCTCGCAGACGGAGCAGGTCCAGTCGGCCGCGATCAGGCCGCACCAGCCGCAGCTCGGCCGCCCGCCCTCGGAGTGCACGCCGAGCGGACCCTGGCAGCGGTTGCAGCGTGCGACGGTCCGGCAGCGGGCGCAGGCGACCACCGGCGCGTAGCCGGGGCGCGCGACCTGGACCAGCACGGGACCGGAGTCGAGGGCCTTCCGCGCCTCCCGCCAGGCGGAGGAGGGGATGCGCGCTGCCGCGTCGTGCTCGTCGGCCGCCCACTGCTGGGCGGTCGGCACGACGTGCGGGCGGCGGCTCGGCCGCGGCTCCACCTCGGTCGCGAAGCCGATCTCGACGAGCCGCTCGACCTCGACCGTGCGCGTGTTGCCGAGCAGGACGAGGCCGGCGCCGCTCTGCTCCTGCCGCACCAGGGCGACGTCGCGCGCGTGCGCGTAGGGCGCGAGCGGCTCGGCGAAGAGCGGATCGCCGTCGTCCCAGAGCGCGATCAGGCCGAGGGCGGAGGAGGGCGCATAGAGGACGGAGCGGTTGCCGACGACGACCCGCGGCCCGGGATCGAGGCAGCGGACGAAGGCGGAGTAGCGCTCGGCGCCCTTCTGCCGCGCATCGAGGCGCACCACCGCCTCCGCGGGGACGAGGGCGGCGAGAGCGAGCTCCAGCTGCTCCTGGTCGCGGTAGTCGGGGACGGCCAGGATCGCGTCGCGGCCCGCGGCGAGCGTGTCCCGGGCGAGCTCGGCGAGCGTGACGGCCCAGCCGCCGACCCACGCGCCCGAGTCGAGCCTCACCGGAGCCGGCACGGCGCCGACCGCCAGCCGGGCCCCCTCGGCGAGTCCAACGAAGGAGGCGTCGGGGTAGCCCGTCACGCCGCCCGCCTCGACCGCGGGCGCCGCAGGAGCGGGACCCGCGGCGAGTCGCGCCTTCTCGACGCGGACGTGGCGGCGCGGCACGGCCAGGCGCAGCACGTCGCTCGCGCCCCCGGAGGCGCGGTCGGCCACCCGGCGGGCGAGGGCCCAGACCTCCGGGGTCAGCACGACGAGCGGCGAGACCAGCTCCTCGATGCCGCTGAGCGCTCCGGCGTGCTCGGTCCCCTCCCCCGTCTCGACGACGAACGCGTCGGCGATCCGGCCTCCGGTCCGCAACGGCACCCGCACGCGCACGCCGGGGACCACCTCGCCGCGCAGCGCCTCCGGCACCGCGTAGTCCAGGAGCCGGTCGAGCTGCGGGAGGGGCGAGTCCAGGAGCACGCGCGCGACGGCTCCGCTCGTCGCCATCGCCGCCGCGCCCGCTACGAGAGGCCCGCGGCGGAGCGCAGGTCGTCGACCCGGTCGAGGCGCTCCCAGGTGAAGTCGGGCAGCTCCCGGCCGAAGTGGCCGTAGGCCGCGGTCTGCGCGTAGATCGGGCGGAGCAGGTCGAGTGCGTGGATGATCGCGGCCGGGCGCAGGTCGAAGACCGAGCGGATCGCCTCGGTGATCGTCTCGTCGGAGACGGTGCCGGTGCCGAAGGTCTCGACGTAGAGGCCGACCGGGGCCGCCTTGCCGATGGCGTAGGCGACCTGCACCTCCAGCCGCGAGGCGAGCCCCGCGGCGACCGCGTTCTTGGCGACCCACCGCATGGCGTAGGCGGCCGAGCGGTCCACCTTCGACGGGTCCTTGCCCGAGAACGCGCCGCCGCCGTGGCGGGACGCTCCGCCGTAGGTGTCGACGATGATCTTGCGGCCGGTGAGCCCGGCGTCGCCCTGAGGGCCGCCGATCTCGAAGCGGCCCGTCGGGTTGATCAGCAGGCGCACGGCGGAGGAGTCGAGGTCGACCGTCTCGAGGACGGGGCGGATGACGTGCGCCGCGATGTCCGCGTGGATCGTCTCGGTGCTGACGTGCTCGGCGTGCTGGGTGGACAGGACGACGGTGTCGATGGTGGACGGCGTCGTGCCGTCGTAGCCGATGGTGACCTGGGTCTTGCCGTCGGGCCGGAGGTAGTCGAGCTCGCCCGACTTGCGGACGGCGGCCAGGCGCTCGGCGAGGCGGTGCGAGAGCCAGCTCGGCAGCGGCATGTACTCGGGGGTCTCGTCGGTCGCGAAGCCGAACATCAGGCCCTGGTCGCCCGCGCCCTGGCGGTCGAAGGCGTCCTCGCCCGCCTCGGAGGAGCGGACCTCGAGCGCCGTGTCGACGCCCGCTGCGATCTCGGGCGACTGCTGGCCGATCGAGACCGAGACGCCGCAGGAGCGGCCGTCGAAGCCCTTCTCCGAGGAGTCGTAGCCGATCTCGACGATCGTGTCGCGCACGATCTTGGGGATCTCGACGTAGCCGCTCGTGGAGACCTCGCCCGCGACGTGCACGAGCCCCGTCGTGACCAGCGTCTCGACGGCGACCCGGCTGTGCGGGTCCTCGCGGAGCAGGGCGTCGAGGATGCGGTCCGAGATCTGGTCGCAGATCTTGTCCGGGTGGCCCTCGGTGACGGACTCGGAGGTGAACAGGCGGAGGGGACCGGAGGTCATGCTTCTCTTCTCGTCCCGGCTCGTGCGGACCGGGGTCGTTCGTACCGGGAGTGGCCTGGCGGGCGCGATGCCGGGCGGCAGGCGATCGGCGCCTGGGCGGGCGGACCGGCGGGGCTAGCGCACGACCGCGTCGAGGACGCGATCGGCCACCTCCGCCTTGCTGCCCGAGGCCTCGCCAACTATATCGCCGGCCCGATCGAGGACCACGACGGCGTTGCTGTCGCTCTGGAAACCCTCGGCCCAGCCCACCCTGTTGAGGACGAGCAGGTCGCAGCCCTTGCGGGCGATCTTGGCGCGGCCGAGGGCGAGCATCGCGTCCCGGTCCGGCTCGGTCTCCGCGGCGAAGCCGACGACGATCTGCCCCTCCCGCCGGGAGGCGGAGATCTCGGCGAGGACGTCCGGGTTCTTGACGAGCTCGAGGACGAGACGGTCGCCCTGCTGCTCCTTCTTGATCTTCGCGTCGGCGACCGCGGCGGGCCGGTAGTCGGCGACGGCCGCGGCCATGATCACGACGTCCGCGCCGGGGGCCGCGGCGAGGGCGGCCTCGCGCAGCTCGAGCGCGGTGCCCACCGGGAGGACCGTGACGCCCTCCGGCGCCGGCACGTCGAGGTTCGCGGCGAGGAGGGTGACCTCCGCGCCCCGGGCCGCAGCGGCCAGCGCGAGCGCGACGCCCTGCCTGCCGCTGGAGCGGTTGCCGACGAAGCGCACCGGGTCGAGGGGCTCGCGGGTGCCGCCGGCGGTCACGAGGACGCGCACGCCCGCGAGGTCGCGGCGGGCGGAGGCGGAGCGGGCGTGGACGGCGAGGGCCTCCGCCACGATCGTCTCGGGCTCCTCCATGCGGCCGGGGCCCGAGTCGGCGCCGGTGAGGCGGCCGACCGCGGGGCCGACGACGTGCACGCCGCGGGAGCGGAGCACCGCCGTGTTCGCGACGGTGGCGGCGTTCGCCCACATCTCGGTGTGCATCGCGGGGGCGACCACGAGCGGGGCGGTGCTCGCGAGCACCGTGTTGCCGAGCAGGTCGTCGGCGAGGCCGGCGGCGAGCTTGGCGAGCGTGTGCGCCGTCGCGGGCGCGATCACGATGAGGTCGGCGGCCTGGCCGATGGCCACGTGCCGGACCTCGGCGACGCCCTCGTAGAGCTCGGTGTGCACCGGGTTCCGCGAGATGGCCTCGAGGGTGGGCTTGCCGACGAAGCGCAGCGCGGCCTCGGTCGCGACGACGTGCACGTCGTGCTCCGCGAGGACCAGCGCGCGGACGACTCCGACGGCCTTGTACGCGGCGATGCCGCCGGTGATGCCGACGACGACGTTGAGCCGTCGGCCGGCCTCGAGAGAGGAGCCCACCCGGAGGGGACTACTCGGCGAGGGGCTTGGCGACGAGCTTGTCCTCGTTGATCTCGTGCAGTGCGACCGAGAGGGGCTTGTCGTCGATGGTGGAGTCGACCAGCGGGCCGACGTTGTCGAACAGGCTGCCCTCGTGGAGGTCGGCGTAGTAGTCGTTGATCTGGCGGGCGCGCTTGGAGGCGAAGATCACCAGCGCGTACTTGGAGTCGACCTTCGAGAGGAGCTCGTCGATGGGCGGGTCGATGATGCCGAGGTTGTTGGCCATGGGTGTCTCCTTGCAGGCGCATCAGCGCCGATCTGCGGCTCCGGAGCAACACGGCACGCGGGCTCCGAGGGGCGTGTGCCCGGTGGGACCCGGGGCGTCGGCCCGGAGGTGGTCGGTGGCCCGGTCTCAGCGGCCCGGGTCAGCGGGCGCGCCGTCGGCACGAGGCGACATCAATTCTACGACCTCGCGGGCCGCTTCGGGCACGGTGCTGTTGACGACGGCGAAATCGAACTCGTCCTGCGCGGCCAGCTCCACCTTCGCGGTGGCCAGACGGCGCTCCTGCTCCTCCGCGCTCTCGGTGCCGCGGCCGACCAGCCGGCGGACCAGCTCGTCCCAGCTCGGCGGCAGGAGGAAGACCAGCCGCGCGTCCGGCATCCGCTCGCGCACCTGGCGGGCACCCTGGATGTCGATCTCGAGCATCACCTGCCGGCCCTGCTCCAGCGCGGCGTCGATGGGGCCGCGGGGCGTGCCGTAGCGGTGAGCGTTGTGGACGACGGCGTACTCGAGGAACTCGCCCGCCGCGACCATCCGGTCGAACTCGGCGTCGTCGACGAAGTAGTAGCTGACGCCGTCCACCTCGCCCGGACGCGGGGCCCGGGTGGTGGCCGAGACCGAGAGCAGGACGTCCGGGTAGTTCTCGCGGATGTAGGTCGACACGGTGCCCTTGCCGACCGCGGTCGGACCGGCGAGGACGAGCAGGCGGTTGCGGCCGGGGCGGCGCTGCCGCGACTCCCGCTCCTCGAGGAACGACGCCAGGCCCTCGACCTGGCGCCGGCCGAGCCCGCCGAGGCGCTTCGACTCGGCGATCCGCAGCTGGTCCATCACCCGGGGCGTCTTCACCACGCCGAGTGCGGGCACGGCGCGGAGCAGCTCGCTGACGCGCATCCGCCCCTCGACTCCGAGCGGCTCGGCCTGGGCCGCCGCGAGCACGGCGGTCGCGGGGCGGCGTCCGGCGGCGACGGCCTTCTTGACGGCGGCGCGGGCACGGCGCGCCGCGATCGCGGCCTCGGAGGCGGCGCGCCGGTCGACCTCGGGCGGCGAGGGACGGCGCACGGCCTCCGGGCGCGAGGAGGCGCCGGGATCGGGGCTGACGGTTTCAGCGGACAAGGGTCTCCTGGATGTCGGTCGCGCGGCGGGTGATCTCGGCCGCGATCCCCGAGGGGCCGGCGCCGAGCACGCTGCGCGACTCGCTGACGATGGTGGCGGCGCTCAGCGCGCCGAACAGCCGCTGCGCGTCCGCGACGGCTGCGCCCTGGTGGCCGAAGCCGGGCGCGAGCACCGGAAGTGCGGGGTGCAGCGGCTCGTCGATGCCGATGCCGAAGTCGCCCAGGGCGACCGTGGCGCCGAGCACCACGCCGACCGAGCCGATCGACGCGCGAGCGTGAGCGTCGTTCCAGGATGCCACGTCCGCCATGACCGCGCGTGCCACGGTGGATCCCGCCCGGCCGCCGTCCTGCACGAGGGCGCGCTGCACGGGACGGGCCTCGGGGTTGGAGGTGGCTGCGAGGACGAACACGCCCTTGCCCGCCTCCTCGGCGAGGGTCAGCATCCCCTCGAGGGAGCCGAGCCCCTGGTAGGCCGCGGCGGTCATGGCGTCCGCCTCGAGCGGCGAGCCCGGCCGGAGCCACGCCTCGGCGTAGGCGGTGACGCTCGTGCCGATGTCGCCGCGCTTGACGTCGGCGATCACCAGCAGTCCGGCCTCGCGGGCGTCGGCGAGCACGCGCTCGAGCGCGGCGTAGCCCGCCGAGCCGTGCCGCTCGAAGAAGGCGATCTGCGGCTTGACGACGCCCACACGGCCGGCCGCCGCCTCGACGACCGTTCGGCCGAAGCTCTCGAGCCCGGCCGCGTCGTCGGCGAGGCCCCACGCGTCGAGCAGGTACGCGTGCGGGTCGATCCCGACGCAGAGCCGGCCGTGCGCGGCGAACGCCGCCTCGAGGCGCGAGCCGAAGGAGGCGGTGCCCGCCGCGCCGCCGCTCACGCGGTGCGCTCCGCGCGGCGCAGGGCGTAGTCCTGCAGGCTCGTCACCTCGAAGGGCTCGTTCGCCGCGTCGAGCGAGGCGACCGCGGCCGCGAGCTGGGCGATCGTGGTGAACAGCGGCTTGTCCGCGGCGACCGCGGCGGCGCGGATCTCGTAGCCGTCGGCGCGGGTCGCTCCTCCGCTGGGCGTGTTGATCACCACGTCGACCTCGTCGCGGGCGATCAGCTCGACGATGGAGGGCGCGTCGCCCTCGGCGGTCTCGCTGTACTTGCGGACCACGCGGGCCTGGATCCCGTTGCGGTTCAGCACCTCGGCCGTGCCCTCGGTCGCGAGGATGTCGAAGCCGAGCTGGCGCAGGCGCAGCGCGGGCAGGACGATCGAGCGCTTGTCGCGGTCGGCGACCGAGATGAAGACGGTCCCGCTCGCCGGCATGCCGCCGTAAGCGGCGTCCTGGCTCTTCGCGAAGGCGCGCGGGAAGTCGCGGTCGATCCCCATGACCTCGCCGGTGGAGCGCATCTCGGGCCCGAGCAGCGAGTCGACGATCTGGCCCTCCTTGGTACGGAAGCGCTTGAACGGCAGGACCGCCTCCTTCACCGCGATGGGAGAGTCCATCGGGACGTCGGAGCCGTCGCGCTCGGGCAGCAGGCCCTCGGCCTTCAGCGCGGCGATGGTCTCACCCACCATCAGGCGCGACGCGGCCTTCGCGAGCGGGATGCCCAGCGCCTTCGACACGAACGGCACGGTGCGCGAGGCCCGGGGGTTCGCCTCGAGCACGTAGAGCACGCCCTGGCCGATCGCGAACTGGACGTTCAGCAGTCCCCGGACGCCGACGCCCTGCGCGATCGCGAGGGTCGCCTCCCGCACCTGGTCGATCTGCCGGCGGCCGAGCGTCACCGGCGGGAGCGTGCACGCCGAGTCGCCGGAGTGGATGCCGGCCTCCTCGATGTGCTCCATCACTCCTCCGATGTAGAGCTGCTCGCCGTCGAAGAGCGCGTCGACGTCGATCTCGATCGCGTCGTCGAGGAAGCGGTCCACCAGCAGCGGGTGCGCCTCGTCGATGATCCCCTCGCCGGCCATCCGCTCGAAGTAGTCCTCGAGCTGGGGCGTGCCGTAGACGATCTCCATGCCGCGCCCGCCGAGGACGAACGACGGACGGACGAGGACCGGGTAGCCGATCTCCACCGCGACCTCGCGGGCGCCGTCGAGGTCGGTCGCGGTGCCGTTGCGCGGAGCGAGAAGCCCCGCCTCGTCGAGGATCCGCGAGAACGCGCCGCGCTCCTCCGCGAGGTCGATGTTCGCGGGGGTGGTGCCGAGGATGGGCACGCCGGCCGCCTCGAGGCCCGCGGCGAGCCCGAGCGCCGTCTGGCCGCCCAGCTGCACGACGACGCCGACGAGCTCGCCGGACTGCGACTCCGCGTGGATGACCTCGAGCACGTCCTCGAGAGTCAGCGGCTCGAAGTAGAGGCGGTCCGAGGTGTCGTAGTCGGTCGAGACCGTCTCGGGGTTGCAGTTGATCATGATCGTCTCGAAGCCCGCGTCCGAGAGCGCGAACGAGGCGTGCACGCAGGAGTAGTCGAACTCGACCCCCTGGCCGATGCGGTTGGGGCCGGAGCCCAGGATGACGACCTTGCGGCGGTCGGCGGCGACGACCTCCGTCTCCTCGTCGTACGAGGAGTAGTGGTACGGCGTGAGCGCCGGGAACTCGCCCGCGCAGGTGTCGACGGTCTTGTAGACCGGGCGCACGTCCAGCGCGTAGCGGGTGCGGCGGACCTCCGCCTCGTCGAGCCCGCGGAGCTCGGCGATCTGCGCGTCCGAGAAGCCGTGGTCCTTCGCCAGGCGGAGGAGTCCGGCGTCGAGGCCGTCGTGCTCGCGCACCAGGTCGGCGATCTCGTTGATCAGCACGATCTGGTCGAGGAACCAGGGGTCGATCTTCGTGGACTCGAACGCCTGCTCGACCGTGGCTCCCAGGCGCAGCGCCTGCTGCACGGTGACGATGCGGCCGTCGGTCGGGGTCCTCGCGATCTCGAGGAGCTCCTCGACCGAGCGCTCCTGCGCGCCCCAGTGGAACGACGAGCCGCGCTTCTCGAGCGAGCGGAGCGCCTTCTGCAGCGCCTGCGCGTAGTTGCGGCCGATCGCCATCGCCTCGCCCACCGACTTCATGGTCGTGGTCAGCGTCTTGTCGGCGGCCGGGAACTTCTCGAACGCGAACCGCGGGACCTTCACGACCACGTAGTCCAGCGTCGGCTCGAAGCTCGCCGGCGTCACCTTGGTGATGTCGTTCGGGATCTCGTCCAGGCGGTAGCCGATGGCGAGCTTCGCGGCGATCTTGGCGATCGGGAAGCCGGTCGCCTTGGAGGCGAGGGCGGAGGAGCGGGAGACGCGCGGGTTCATCTCGATCACGATGATCCGGCCGTCCGCCGGGTCGATCGCGAACTGGATGTTGCAGCCGCCGGTGTCCACGCCCACGTCGCGGATGATCCGGATGCCGATGTCGCGCAGCTTCTGGTACTCGCGGTCGGTGAGGGTCAGCGCCGGTGCGACGGTGATCGAGTCGCCCGTGTGCACGCCGACGGGGTCGACGTTCTCGATCGAGCAGACGACGACCGTGTTGTCGGCCGTGTCGCGCATGAGCTCGAGCTCGTACTCCTTCCAGCCGAGGATCGACTCCTCCAGGAGCACCTCGGTGGTGGGGCTCTGGTGCAGGCCGTCGCCGACCATCCGCACCAGCTCCTCGCGGGTGTAGGCGAAGCCGGAGCCCAGGCCGCCCATGGTGAACGACGGGCGGATGACGAGGGGGTAGCCCAGGTCCTCGGCGTACTCGATCGCCTCGTCGACGGTGTGCGCGATGTAGGACTTCGCGACGTCGGCGCCCGCGTCCAGCACCAGCTGCTTGAAGATCTGGCGGTCCTCGCCGCGGTTGATCGCCTCGAAGCTCGCGCCGATGAGCTCGACGCCGTACTTCTCGAGGATCCCGAGGTCGTGCAGCTGGATGGCCGCGTTCAGGGCCGTCTGCCCGCCGAGGGTCGGCAGGATCGCGTCCGGCTTCTCCTTGGCGATGATCGCCTCGATCGCCTTGGGCGTGATCGGCTCCACGTAGGTGGCGTCGGCGAAGTCGGGGTCGGTCATGATCGTCGCCGGGTTGGAGTTGACGAGGATCACGCGCACCCCCTCGGCGCGCAGCACGCGGCAGGCCTGGGTGCCGGAGTAGTCGAACTCGACGGCCTGTCCGATGACGATCGGGCCGGAGCCGATGACCAGGACGCTCTGGATGTCTTCCCTGCGCGGCATTACTTCTGCTCTCCGATGCTGCTGGTCGTGGGGATGTCGGTGGGCTCCGAGGCCCCGCGCCCGGCCGTGCGCTGCACGACCATCTCGCGGAAGCGGTCGAAGAGGTGGTTGGAGTCGTGCGGGCCGGCCGCCGCCTCCGGGTGGTACTGCACCGAGAAGGCGGGGATGTCGAGGCAGCGCAGGCCCTCCACGACCGAGTCGTTGAGGGAGTAGTGGCTGACCTCGACGCGGCCGAAGCCCTCGGGCGAGTCCAGCTCGCCCTCGATCGGCGCGTCCACGGCGAACCCGTGGTTCTGCGAGGTGATCTCCACGCGGCCGGTGAGCTTGTCGAGCACGGGCTGGTTGATCCCGCGGTGGCCGAACGGGAGCTTGTAGGTGCCGAAGCCGAGAGCGCGCCCCAGCAGCTGGTTGCCGAAGCAGATGCCGAAGAACGGCAGGTCGGCGCGCAGGGTGGTGCGCAGCAGCTCGACGTGGCGGTCCGAGGCCTCGGGGTCGCCGGGGCCGTTGGAGAAGAAGAGCGCGGACGGGTCGAGCGCGAGCACCTGCTCGGCGGTCACCGACTCGGGCAGCACGTGGACGTCGAAGCCGCGCTCCGCGAGGTAGTTGACCGTCGAGGTCTTCACCCCCAGGTCGATGACCGCGACCGAGCCGACGCGCTCGCCGCGGGCAGGCACCGTGTACTGCTCGTCGGTCGAGACCGAGGAGGAGAGGTTGAGCCCCTGCATCTGCCGGCCGCCGAGGACCAGCGCGAGCTGCTCCTCCTCGGGGAGGGCGAGGTCCTCGCCGGAGAACACGCCGGCGCGCATCGAGCCGGCCGAGCGGATGTGGCGGGTGATCGCCCGGGTGTCGACGCCGGAGATCCCGACGATGCCGTCGGTCTCCAGGTCGTCGCCGAGGGAGCGCTGCGCGCGGAAGTTGGAGACGACGCGGGAGGGGTCGCGGACGACGTAGCCGGCGACCCAGATGCGGCGCGACTCCATGTCCTCGTCGTTGGTCCCGGTGTTGCCGATGTGGGGCGCGGTCTGCACGACGATCTGGCCGGCGTAGCTCGGGTCGGTCAGCGTCTCCTGGTAGCCGGTCATGCCGGTGGCGAAGACGATCTCGCCCAGGGTGCGGCCTCGGGCGCCGTAGGCCTGTCCCCGGAATCGTCGTCCGTCCTCGAGGACGAGGACGGCGGTGGGTTCGGTGCTGAGGCGTGTCGTTGGCACGGACTAGGAGCCCTTCTGGGTCGTGTCGGGGCCGCCGTCGGCGGCTCCGACACGACCCAGAAGGGCTCCTAG
>NZ_PSTM01000050.1:0-1871 GCF_002930875.1 Rathayibacter sp. AY1A5
GGACGGGCAGGGTCTCGAGCACGGCATCGGCACCGTGCGCTCCGACGACAGGAACGAGCACCCATGACGCTGTCCACTCCTCAGACCGCCTACGCCTCCGCCAAGCTCCAGGGCACCGGAGTGGGACGCGGGCTGGCCCTCGGGCCGGTCCTGCGCATGCCGGAGCCGCTGCCCGAACCCGAGGACACCGCCAGCACCCGCAGCGTCGCCCAGGAGGAGGAGCGCGCCGTCTCGTCGCTGTCCGCCACCGCCGCGACGATCCGCCACCGAGGCGAGCGGGCCGGCGGCTCGGCGAAGGACGTCCTCGACGCCCAGGCCCTGATGGCCGAGGACCCGTCCCTCGCGGACGACGTCAAGGCGCGGATCGCCGGGGGCAAGACCGCGGAGCGCGCCGTGCACGAGGCCTTCGCCGGCTTCCGCGACCTGCTCGTGGCGATGGGCGGCTACATGGCCGAGCGCGCGACCGACCTCGACGACGTCTCGCAGCGCGTCGTGGCGCACCTGCGCGGCGTCGCCGCTCCCGGCGTCCCCGAGTCGGACGAGCCGTTCGTGCTCGTCGCCCGTGACCTCGCTCCGGCCGACACGGCGCTGCTCGACCTCGAGAAGGTCCTCGGCCTGATCACCAGCGACGGAGGACCGACCTCGCACACGGCGATCCTCGCCCGGGAGAAGTCGATCACCGCCATCGTCGGCACCACCGGCGCCCTCGACCTGCGGGACGGCCAGCTCGTCATCCTCGACGCCACCTCCGGCGTCGTGACGGTGAACCCCTCGGACGCCGAGATCGGCGCCGCGAAGTCCTCGATCGCCGAGCGCGCCGAGATGCTCGCCGCACCGGTCGTTCCCGGCGCGCTGGCAGACGGCCACGCCGTGCCGCTGCTCGCGAACCTCGGCTCGGCCGACGGCGCTGCGAACGCGGTCGAGCTCGGCGCCGAGGGAGTGGGGCTGTTCCGCACCGAATTCCTCTTCCTCGACGCGAAGGAGGCGCCCTCGGTCGCCGAGCAGGCGGAGCAGTACACGCGCCTGCTCGCTGCGTTCCCCGGCCGCAAGGTCGTCGTCCGCGCGCTCGACGCCGGCGCCGACAAGCCGCTGAGCTTCCTCAACGACGACCACGAGGAGAACCCGGCCCTCGGTCTCCGCGGACTGCGCGCCCTCCGTGCCAGCGAGCAGATTCTCCGCGACCAGCTCACCGCCCTCGCCCAGGCCGATGCCGCGACCGACGCCGACCTCTGGGTCATGGCGCCGATGGTCGCGACCGTGGACGAGACCCGCTACTTCACCTCGATGGCGCGGGAGCTCGGCATCCGCACCGCCGGAGTGATGGTGGAGGTCCCCTCCTCCGCCCTGCTCGCCGACCGCATCCTCGGAGTCGCGGACTTCGCCTCGATCGGCACCAACGACCTGACCCAGTACACGCTCGCCGCCGACCGCATGCTCGGCACGGTCTCGGCGTTCCAGGACCCGTGGCACCCGGCCGTGCTCCGCCTCGTCGGCGAGGTCGGCCGCGCGGGAGCGGCGCTGGGCAAGCCCGTCGGGATCTGCGGAGAAGCCGCCGCCGACCCGCTGCTCGCCGTGGTCCTCGTCGGCCTCGGCGCCACCACCCTCTCGATGTCGCCGTCGGCTCTCGCCGACGTCCGCGCCGAGCTGGCCGAGCACACCCTCGAGGACGCCAAGCGGTACGCGGAGCTCGCTCTCGCCGCCGACAGCGCCGCCGACGCCCGCTCCGCGGTCACCGAGGCGATCGCCGCCTCCTGATCCCGGATCACCAGCCCCACCCCCCTGCACCACCCCGCCACTCGGGAGCCGGGACGCCTCAGGAGCGTCCCGGCTCCCGAGTGGCGGGGTGGTGCAGGGGGGTGGGGCTGGTGATC
>NZ_PSTM01000051.1:0-1556 GCF_002930875.1 Rathayibacter sp. AY1A5
GCGCCGTCCTCGTCTAGCGGGAGCGACTCGCCGCCGAGGGAGTCGACCAGCCGCGCCCCGGCGGGGGTGTCGGGGAGCGTCAGGTCCGCCGTGCGCGGGTTCGACGCCAGATTGTGCACCGCGACGGTCGTGCCGGTCGACGCGGACATCCGGTGCGCGAGCACGCTCGGCTCGTCGCAGGGGAGGTGCGTGTACTCGCCCCAGCCGATCTCCGGCGACCGCCGGTACAGCCAGGCGAGGCCCTTCACGTGGGCCAGGAGGGAGTCCGGATCCTGGAGCTGCGCGGCCGCGTTCACGTGCTCGGGTCCGAAGCCGCCGCCGGGAGGGGCAGCGATCAGGTCGGAGGCGTCGGCGCGCGAGAAACCGCCGTTGGCGGCGCTGCTCCACTGCATCGGGGTCCGCACGGCGCTCCGGCCCGGGATGTCGGCGTTCTCGCCCATCCCGATCTCCTCGCCGTAGTAGAGCACCGGGGTCCCGGGCATCGAGAACACCAGGCTGTGGACCAGGCGGACGCGGCGCGGGTCGCCGTCGACCATCGGCGGGAGGCGGCGGACGATGCCGCGCCCGTGGATCCGCTGCGACTGCTCCGGAGCGAACGCCGCGAAGACCTCGTCGCGCTCGTCGTCGCTCAGCTGGTCGAGGGTGAGCTCGTCGTGGTTGCGCGCGAAGTTCGCCCACTGGCTGCCGACGGAGATCTCGGGGCGGCTCGCGAGCGCCTCGACGAGCGGCGCCGCCTCCTCCCGGGCCAGCGCGAGGTAGAGGCGCTGGTTGCCGATGAAGTCGAACTGCATCGACAGCTCGTCCGCGTCCTCGCCGCCGAAGAAGCCGAGCTGCTCCTCGCGGGTCACGTTGACCTCGCCCAGCAGCATCGCCTCGCCGGAGCGCCGCGAGACGAAGCGGCGCAGCAGGCGCAGCCACTCGTGCTCGTCGCGGGCGCCGGGCTCGATCAGGTACGGCACCGCGTCGACCCGGAAGCCGTCGACGCCCAGCTGCAGCCAGAATCCGATGAGCTTCGCGATCTCGTCGCGCACGGCCGGGTTCTCGGTGTTGAGGTCGGGCTGGTGCCGGTAGAAGTGGTGCAGGTAGTACTGGCCCGCCTCCTCGTCGCGGAACCAGACGCCGTCCTCCGCGTCCGGGAACACGTTCGCGGGCTGATCGGCGGGCGGCTCGTCGCGCCAGACGTAGTAGTCGCGGTACGGGCTGTCGGGAGAGGAGCGGGCGGCCTGGAACCAGGGGTGCTGGTCCGAGGTGTGGTTGACGACGAGGTCGACGATCACCCGCATCCCGCGGTCGTGGGCGGTCCGGATCACCTCGACGACGTCGCCGTGGTGCCCGAAGCGCTCGTCCACTCCGTAGAAGTCGCTGATGTCGTAGCCGTTGTCGCGGCCGGGTGACCGGTAGAACGGCGCGAGCCAGAGGCAGCTGACGCCGAGCTCGGCCAGGTAGTCGATCCGGTGGACGAGGCCCTCGAGGTCGCCGACGCCGTCGTCGTCCCAGTCCATGAACGTCTTCACATCGAGGTTGTAGAAGACGGCGGTGCGCCACCACAGGTCGCT
>NZ_PSTM01000052.1:0-1302 GCF_002930875.1 Rathayibacter sp. AY1A5
GTACGACAGCCGCCGCGCGGTCTGGGCCAGCCGCGGCTGACGCCCCTCCGCCACGACGCCCCCCGGTCCGGGGACCAGGGGGCGTCGTGGCGGAGGGGCGTCAGCCGCGGCTGGCCCAGACCGCGCGGCGGCTGTCGTACTCGACGAGGTTGCCGTCGTCCTGCATGACGAGCTTGTAGGGGCCGACCGACGCGGCGGGCGGGACGACCGACCATCCGCTCGTCGTCTCGGTGCCCACGGCGATCTGGCCGCTGGTGTCGAGGGCGAAGAAGCCGCCTGCGCGGGTGGTCTTCGACGCCCAGATCGGGCCGTTCTTGCCGTAGACGACGAAGTTCCCGTCCGCCTGCATCACCGCTCGGTAGACGCCGTTCGCGGAGCGGAGGAAGCTGCCCGCCTCGAGCGAGTTCGCCGCGTAGAGGGTGGTCGAGGGGAAGGCGGCCTGGCTGGTCCAGATCACGTCGTCGGACGGGTTCACGATGATCAGCGAGCCGGCGTTGTTGATGCCCAGGCGGAGGTCCTTGCCGCGCGTGCCCGAGAACCACTTGACGGAGCCGTCGAAGCCGTAGATGACGGCGTTGCCGTCCTTCTGCATGGTGATGCGGTTGCCGGAGCCGCCGGTGCCGGTGCCCCAGACGGCGCCCTGGGGGCCGTAGCCGACGAAGTTGCCGTCGTTCTGCATGACGGCGCTGAAGCGGCCGTCGGCGGAGGTGAGCTGGTGGACGGGGCGGAGGGTCTGCTCCGTGAACAGCGTGTCGGTCACCGGCTCGGCGATGACGCGGCGGACGCTGCTCGCCCAGGCGGGCGAGCCGTTCTCGCGGTAGACGACGAGGTTGCCGTCGGGCTGCATGATCACCGAGGCGCCCGCCTCGTTGATCGTGTTCGTGCTCCACACGGGGCCGCCCTTGGCGGAGTAGACGACCATGTTGCCGTCGGTCTGCATGACCAGGTGGTCGCCGCGGCCCTGGGTGTTCGTCGCGAAGGTGGGGCGGCCCTGCGGGTCGTAGACCACCGCGTTGCCGTCGGTCTGCATCCGGAACGAGTAGCCGTTCGTGCCCGAGACGATCCGCTGTCCGGCGGCCAGCTCCTCGCCGCCGACGAGGGCGTTGTAGTAGCTGACGGCCGCGCGGGCGGTCTGCTGGGCGGCCTCGGGCGACTCGCTCGCGGGAGCGAGGCCGGTCGGCGCCTCCTCGGAGGAGGAGAGGGGCTTCTGCGGGTTCTCCGCGGCGAGGGCCGGGGTCGCGCCGAAGAGCAGGGCACCGGTCGCGACGAGCGCGATCAGCCCGGAGGCGAGGGGGCGGGGGG
>NZ_PSTM01000053.1:0-592 GCF_002930875.1 Rathayibacter sp. AY1A5
GGGGTGGGCCGGGATCGCGGGCACCTCGGAGCCGATCGAGCCGGCTCCGGCCTGGACGGTGATGATCGCGGTGCCGACGTCGACCGTCTGGCCCTCGTCGACGAGCACGTCGACCACGGTGCCGCTGAACGGCGAGGGGAGCTCGACGAGCGACTTGGCGGTCTCGATCTCGACGAGGACCTGGTTGACGGCCACCTCGTCGCCGACCTTGACCTTCCAGGCCACGATCTCGGCCTCGGTGAGGCCCTCGCCGACGTCGGGGAGGAGGAACTGCTCTGTCATCGGGGGGACTCCTGTGGGCTCGTGCGGGCGGATGTCGCGCGCGTCAGTACGCGAGCGAGCGGTCGACGGCCTCGAGCACGCGGTCGACGTCGGGGAGGAAGAGCTTCTCGACCTTGGCGGGCGGGAAGGGGGTGTCGAAGCCGGCGACCCGGAGGACCGGCGCCTCCAGCGAGAAGAAGGCGCGCTCGGTGACGGTCGCCGCGATCTCGGAGCCGAGGCTCACGTTCGCGGACGCCTCCTGCGCGACGACGAGCCGGCCGGTCCTGCGGACCGACGCGAGCAGCGGCTCCCAGTCGATCGGGGAGAGCGA
>NZ_PSTM01000006.1:0-204934 GCF_002930875.1 Rathayibacter sp. AY1A5
AGGCCGGGGTATAAAATTGGCATTGAACATAGTGCACGCTGTTGAGTTCTCAAGAATCGGACACATCCCGCCTCCACACCAGAACGGTGCTTCACAACGAAAGTGATCGAAGTTTGCTGTACGAGGGCGTGAGCCACTCGATTTGTCTTGCTTGCCGAGACCGGTTAGGCTTGTCAGAACCGAAGTCCCGATCGCCTCCGTGGCAACTCGACTAACTTAGCACATCCGCAGGCCGTGTCAAGTCCGGCTTCTTCGTGGTGTTCGCTGCACGATCGAGGACCGCACCGCTGCACCGGGCTCGGCCGTGAGGCCTTGCAACGAAGCCGGGACCGTGTCCCGTGGAGGCTTTGCATCTTACGCTCGCGATCCCGCAGTCTTCAAGAGACGAATCTCTAACAGGCCTGGGAGCGAGGGGATGGTCCCCGCTTGAGGTGGGCCAGCTGGTCTCGACGCTCTGCGCCTGACTCCCGCTTGCCGCTCCTTTGGGGTGACGAGGAGTTACATTACGTCGGGCCTCGGCCGAGCGGCAAATCGCCTGCGTCCCGGGCGTGTCGCGATTCAGGGGCCGTGCGTCGCTGAGTGTCCGACTCGGTACCCGACACCGGCTACCTGCTACCGGCCACCGGCCACCGGCCACCGGCTACCGGCCACCGGCCACCGGCTACCGGCTACCGGCTACCGGCTACGGGACACGGGACACCGTGTTGATGAGACCGCCGACGCCGTCATCGTCCGCGTCCGCTCGAGGAGAGCGGGCACGCGGTCAGCGGACGAAGGCCCCGGCGAAGCTCTTCTTGCCGCGACGGAGGACGGCGATCCCGTCGATCAACGGGAGCTCGCCGAGCGTGACGGTCTCGGACGGGAGGGCGGTGTTGTTCACCGAGAGCCCGCCCTGGGCGAGAGCCCGCCGCGCCTCCCCCGTGCTGGCGACGAGTCCGGTCTCGACGAACGCCTGCAGCGCCGGCGTCTCCGGGGTCGCCTCCATCGAGGGCACCGCCTCGAGCGCGCCGCGGAGGATGACCGGGTCGATCCCCTCGAGCGAGCCCTTGCCGAAGAGCGCGGCCGAGGCGTCGATCACCGACCGCGTCGCCTCCGCTCCGTGCACCAGCGACGTAACCTCCCAGGCGAGCGCGCGCTGCGCCTCCCGGCGGAACGGCTCGTCGGCGGCGGCCTTCTCCAGGCGCTCGATCTCCGTGCGCGGCAGGAAGGTGAAGATCCGCAGGCGGTCGGCGACGTCACGGTCGTCCGTGTTGACCCAGAACTGGTAGAACGCGTACGGGCTGGTGAGCTCGGAGTCGAGCCAGACGGCGTTGCCCTCGCTCTTGCCGAACTTGGTGCCGTCGGAGTTCATCACCAGGGGTGTGCCGATCGCGTGGACCGACACGCCCTCCGTGCGGTGGATCAGGTCGGTCCCGCTCGTCAGGTTGCCCCACTGGTCGCTGCCGCCGGTCTGCAGGACGCACCCGTACTGCCGGTAGAGCTCCAGGTAGTCGAGTCCCTGCAGGATCTGGTAGCTGAACTCGGTGTAGCTGATCCCCGCGTCGGAGTTGAGACGGGCGCTGACCGCGTCCTTCTTGAGCATCGTCCCCACACGGAAGTGCTTCCCGATCTCCCGCAGGAAGTCGATCGCCGACAGCGGAGCGGTCCAGTCGAGGTTGTTGACCAGGCGCAGCCCGTTGTCGCCGCCCGCGGGAACGAACCGGGACACCTGCGCCTGGAGGCGCTCGACCCACGCCGTCACCGTCTCGCGCGAGTTCAGCGTCCGCTCGGCCGTTGGACGCGGATCCCCGATCAGCCCGGTCGAGCCGCCGACGAGCCCGAGCGGCCGATGCCCGGCCAGCTGGAGCCGGCGCATGACGATCAGCTGCACCAGGTTCCCGAGGTGGAGGCTGGGCGCGGTCGGGTCGAAACCGCAGTAGTAGGTGATCGGCTCCCCCGACAGCAGCTCGCGCAACGCTCCCGCATCGGTCGACACGTGCACCGAGCCTCGCCAGACCAG
Source organism: Rathayibacter sp. AY1A5 (assembly GCF_002930875.1). Lineage (NCBI taxonomy): Bacteria > Bacillati > Actinomycetota > Actinomycetes > Micrococcales > Microbacteriaceae > Rathayibacter > Rathayibacter sp. AY1A5. Next base: position 2,000 of record NZ_PSTM01000006.1, read on the forward strand.
CTCGTCCCACACGGAGTCGAAGGCGGGGTCGAGCTGCGGGCTCGTCGCGGACCCGGGGAGGTGCTGGTCGATCACCCGACCAGGCTACCGCGGCAGGAAGGAGCCGGTCTCCGGGAGTCAAGCGCACAGGCTTGATCCCGGGCGATCAAGTGCCGATACTTGATCGAGGAGGTCCGATGTTCGTCATCACCGCGGATCAGCGCGACAGCAGGCACGACCACGACCGCGTGGACCAGGCGATCGCGCGCCTGATCGACGACGGTCGGGCGTCGTTCGTCCTGCCCCCGGAGCGGACGGCGGGCGACGAGTTCCAGTGCGTGCTCGACCGGGCCGATGCCGTCGTCGCGCTCGTGCTCGAGCTGCACCGGACCGGCCACTGGAGCATCGGCCTCGGGATCGGCCCCGTCGACCGGCCACTCCCCGCGACCACGAGAGCGGCGACCGGGGAGGCGTACTTCGCGGCGCGCCGGGCGGTCGAGGCGGCGAAGGGCCGGCCGACGCGCTTCTCCCTCGATCCGGACGCACCGGGAACGGCGGCGCCGGCACCGGCGGACGTCCAGGCGCTGATCGATCCGCTCCTCCTGCTGCGCGACGCGCGCTCCGAGGCCGGCTGGCAGATCGTCGACCTGCTCGAGAGCGGCCTCTCCCAGAAGGATGCGGCCGAGCGCCTCGCCGTCAGCCCGCAGGCGGTCAGCCTCCGGGTCCGCGCGGCGAGTGCTCGAGTCGACGCTCCCGCCCGTGATGCGCTCGCGCGCCTGCTGACGGTGGTCGACCGTACGCTCGACCCCACCGACGAGAGGACTCCCCGATGACGGCACCCCCCGGATCCCCCGCCCTGCTCCTCGCCTCCGCGCTGCAGTCCGCCTCGTGGACGGGCGTGGTGCTCGTGCTGCTCGCCGGACTCGCCGGTGCGATGCTGGCCGTGCGCCTGCGCCGTCCGCAGCTCGCCTGGATCCCCCTCGCGGCGGCGGCCGCCGCCTTCCTCCTCACGGCGGTCGCCGGACCGTCCGCGCCCCCGATCCACTCCGTCCTGGTGGCGGTGCTGGCCTTCGCGCTGGCGGTCGCGGGCGGCGGGCCGATCGTGCTGCTCACCCTCCGGCTCGCGACGGCCGATTCCCGCAGCGGCAGCCACGGCGGCATCATGGTCGCCGGATCCTCCCGCCCCGCCGCCGGGAGCGCGCCCTCGGCGATCGGCCAGCCGATCGAGGTGCTCCGCGGCGGGACGACGATAGGGGTCCTCGAGCGGATCGCGACGGCCGGCGCACTGATGAGCGGTCTCCCCGAGGGGATCGCGGTCGTGGTGGCGATCAAGGGCGTCGGCCGCTTCAGCGAGCTCGCCTCCCCGGAGGCGCGCGAGCGGTTCATCATCGGCACGCTGGCGAGCCTCGCCTGGTCGGCGGCTCTCGGCGTGCTCGCCCGGCTCTACCTCGCGGGCTGAGCTCCGGGCCGCCGCCGGGGCACTGCTCTCCGGTAGGGCGAGACGGTGGGGTCGCCCGGGATGCTGAAGCGCCACGGGAAGTCGTCCCCGCCACCCGGGCCCGAGACGCCGGTGCGCGGGCCCGCCGCCACGGAGGACGGCCTCTTCCCCGGCAGCAGCTCGAACGCCGCCTCGAGCGGGTCGCCCGACTCGGTGAGACGGACTCCGAGGGCCTTCGCCAGCCGTGCGGGTCCGCGGGCCAGATCCCGGCTGCGAACGGGTCCGCGCCGGATCATCGCGAGATCCTCCCCCGATACGACCTCGCCGGCGCGCAGCAGCACCGCCGACGCCGTGCCCGCCGGGGAGCAGACGATGTTCACGCAGGTGTGCATCCCGTAGGTGAAGTACGCGTACACGGACCCGGGCGGACCGAACATGGGAGCCGTCCGGGGTGTCGGTCCGCGGTGCGCATGCGAGCCCGGATCCTCACCGGTTCCGAGGTACGCCTCGACCTCGGTCAGCCGGACGCCGACCACGCCCTCCGGCGTGCGGTGCAGGAGGACGCGGCCGAGCAGCTCCGGTGCCACCTCGAGGGCCGAGCGCGCGAGGTCGGGGAGGTCGGCGCTCAGAAGAAGCTCTGGCCCGACACGAGGGTGATCACGATCACCGCGACGATGACGACTGCGGCGACGAGCACCAGAGTCCGCTGCTGCCAGGGGCGCAGCGGCGGACGGCCGTCGTCGCCCGGCGCTCCTCGAAGAGTCACGGGCGTTCCCCTCGGAGGGATCCGCGCACGACCCGGACGCGCTCGGTCAGCCGGGCGAGCTGCTCCGCGACGCGGTCGGGAGCCGTGCCGCCGACACCGTCCCGGCTCGCCACCGATCCCTCGATGCTGAGGACGGACCGCACGTCTGGAGTGAGCAGCGGCGACACCGAGGCGAGCGCGGCGTCGTCGAGATCCTCGAGCCCCCTCCCCTGCGACTCCGCCAGCTTGACCAGCTCACCGGTGATCTCGTGGGCGTCCCGGAAGGGCACGTGCTTCTTCACGAGCCACTCGGCCACGTCGGTCGCGAGGGAGAAGCCCTGGGGCGCGAGCTCCGCCATCCGGTCGGTGTGGAAGGTGAGGGTCGCGATCATGCCGCTGAACGCGGGCAGCAGCACCTCGAGGGTCGTCACCGAGTCGAAGACCGGCTCCTTGTCCTCCTGCAGGTCGCGGTTGTAGGCGAGCGGCAGCGCCTTGAGGGTCGCGAGCAGCCCGGTGAGGTTGCCGATCAAGCGGCCGGACTTCCCCCGGGCGAGCTCGGCGATGTCGGGGTTCTTCTTCTGCGGCATGATCGAGGACCCGGTCGAGTAGCCGTCGTCGAGCGTGACGAAGGCGAACTCCCGCGTGTTCCAGAGGATGACCTCCTCCGCGATGCGCGAGACGTCGATCCCGATCATGGCGGTGACGAAGGCGAACTCGGCGACGAGGTCGCGGCTGGCCGTCCCGTCGATCGAGTTCGGCACGCTCGACGCGAAGCCGAGATCGCGGGCGACCGCCTCGGCGTCGAGGCCGAGGGTCGAGCCGGCGAGAGCGCCCGAGCCGTAGGGCGAGACGTCCGCCCGGACGGCCCAGTCCCGCAGGCGCTCCAGATCGCGCAGCAGCGCCCAGCCGTGGGCGAGCAGATGGTGCGCGAGGAGCACGGGCTGAGCGTGCTGGAGGTGGGTGCGCCCGGGCATGATCGCCGTCGGGTGCGCCGACGCCTGCGCGGCGAGGGCGTCGATGAGCTGCACCACCAGCTCCGAGACGAGCGCCGCGTGGTCGCGGAGGTACATCCGGACGAAGGTGGCGATCTGGTCGTTGCGCGAGCGCCCCGCGCGGAGCTTGCCGCCGAGCTCGGGACCGGCTTCGAGCATCAGGCCGCGCTCGAGGGCGCCGTGCACGTCCTCGTCCGACTCGTCGGCGGCGAAGCTCCCGTCGGCGACGGCAGCCTCGAGCCGGTCGAGCGCCGCGAGCATCGCGGTGAGCTCGGCGTCGTCGAGGTAGCCCGCTCCGGCGAGCGCCCGGGCGTGGGCGCGGGAGCCGGCGAGGTCGTAGGGGGCGAGCTGCCAGTCGAAGTGGGTCGACCTCGAGAGCGCGGCGAGCTCGGGCGAGGGGCCGCCGGCGAAGCGGCCGCCCCAGAGGGCTCCGGCCTCGCCCGCGCGGGCGGAGGGTCGTTCCGTCATGGTTCTCCTCGGGTTCGGCTGTCGAGTCTACTGAGCGGCGTCGGCGGTGCCGGCGCGCTCCAGGAGCCACACGAGCAGGGCCTTCTGCGCGTGCAGGCGGTTCTCCGCCTCGTCCCAGATCACGCTCTGCGGGCCGTCGATCACGTCGGCGGTCACCTCGTAGCCGCGATCCGCGGGCAGGCAGTGCAGGAACAGCGCATCGGGAGCGGCGGCGGTCATCGTGGCCGCGTCGACCCGGTAGGCGCCGAAGGTCGCGACGCGCGCCGCCTTCTCGTCCTCCTTGCCCATCGACACCCACGTGTCCGTGATCACGATGTCGGAGCCGGCCGCGCCCTCGTCGGGGTCGGTTGTGGTGATCGCCGATCCGCCGGTGGTCGCGGCGATGCGCTGCGCATCGGCCAGGACCGCCGCGTCCGGCGAGTACGACTCCGGAGAGACGATGCGGACGTGCATGCCGGCCGTGGCCCCCGCCAGGAGGTACGAGTGCGCCATGTTGCTCGCTCCGTCGCCGAAGAACGTGAGCGTGAGGCCGGCGAGGTGACCGCGGTGCTCGCGGATGGTCAGCAGGTCGGCGAGGAGCTGGCACGGGTGGAACTCGTCCGAGAGCGCGTTGACGACCGGCACGCGAGTGCTGCGTGCCATCTCCTCCAGGCCCGACTGCGCGTAGGTGCGCCACACGATGGCGGCGACCTGGCGCTCCAGCACCCGCGCCGTGTCGGAGGCGGTCTCCTTGCCGCCGAGCTGGCTGCTCGCGGTCGAGATGATCAGGGGGCTGCCGCCGAGATCGGCGATGCCGACCGCGAAGGAGACACGGGTGCGCGTGGAGGACTTGTCGAAGATCACGGCGACGGTCTGCGGCCCGGCGAGGGGCTTCCGGGAGAAGCGGTCGCGCTTGAGATCGAGGGCGAGGTCGAGGATCTCGGCCTGCTCGGCGGGAGTGATGTCGTCGTCGCGGAGGAAGTGGCGGGTCACGGTGCTGGTCGCTTTCGGTGGAGGTACGGGGTCAGAGGGTCTGCAGTGCGCGGCCGAAGCGCTCGGCGAACTCGGCGACGTCGGCGGCGGTCACCACGAGCGGAGGCGCGAGCCGGATGCTCGAGTCGTTCGCCGCGTTCACGATCAGGCCGGCGTCGAGGCAGGCGGCGGCGAGCTCGGCGGCGACCGGCCGGGTCAGGGCGATGCCCAGGAGGAGGCCCGCGCCGCGGACCCCTCCGATCAGGGGCGAGTCGAGAGCGGTCAGCGCGTCGACGATCTGCGCCCCGCGCTCCCGCGCGTTGCCGAGAAGGTCGGCGCGCTCGATCTCGGCGAGCACGGCTCCGGCCACGGCGGTCGCGAGCGGATTGCCGCCGAAGGTGCTGCCGTGGTGGCCCTTCTGCAGGAGGTCGGACGCCTCGCCGAAGGTCACCAGCGCTCCGACGGGGAAGCCTCCGCCGAGCCCCTTGGCCAGGGTGACGGCGTCGGGCAGGATCCCCGCCTCCTGGTAGGCGAACCAGCGTCCGGTCCGCCCGACCCCGGTCTGGATCTCGTCGACGATGAGCAGCGCGCCGTGCTCGCGGGTGAGCTCCCGCGCGCGCTCGAGGTAGCCGGCCGGCAGCGGGATGACGCCCGCCTCCCCCTGGATGGGCTCGACGATCAGCGCGGCGACGGACTCGTCGAGAGCCGCCTCGAGGGCCTCGATTCTCGCCTCGAGGTGCTCGACCCCTCCCGGCATCGGCTCGAACGGCGCGCGCATGGCCGCCTTGCCGGTCAGAGCGAGCGCGCCCATCGTCCGCCCGTGGAACGCGTTCTGCAGCGCCAGGACGCGGTGCCGGCCGCCGGCCGCGTTCAGCCGCGCCAGCTTGAAGGCCGCCTCGTTGGCCTCGGTGCCCGAGTTGGCGAAGTAGACGCGGCCCGTCTCCCCGGCCCCGGTGAGGCGGCGCAGGGTCTCGGCGAGCTCGATCTGCGGGGCGGTCGCGAAGTAGTTGGAGACGTGGGCGAGCGCACCGGCCTGGCGCGTCACGGCCTCGACGAACACGGGATGCGCATGGCCGAGCGAGTTGACGGCGATGCCGCCGAGGAAGTCGAGGTACTCCCGCCCGTCGACGTCCCAGACCCGGCAGCCCTCGCCGCGCTCGAGCACGGCGAGCGGCGGCGCGAAGGTCTGCATCATCGCGGCGGAGTAGCGGTCGCGCGCCGAGCCGGTGCGGGACGCGGTCGTGGGGATGGACATGGTGGCCTTTCGATCGGAGCGGTCCGGCCGCGAGGGCCGACGGTGCGCGCGTCCCGGACGGGACGGGCGCTCGGAGCCGGGGCCGCTGAGGATCAGCGGCCCGACATTCGCTCCCGGTCGCGGGGGTCGAGCGAGGCGACGACCTCGGTGCCGATGCCCTCCGAGGTGAACACCTCGAGCAGGATCGAGTGCGGGATGCGGCCGTCGATGATGGCGGCCTTGGGCACTCCCCCGCGCACGGCGTCGAGGCAGGCGGTCATCTTGGGGATCATGCCCGATTCGAGCGAGGGCAGCAGAGCCGCGAGGTCGTCCGAGCGGATGTGCGAGACGAGCGACTCGCGGTCGGGCCAGTCGGAGTAGAGGCCGGCCACGTCGGTGAGGACGACGAGCTTCTCGGCGCCGAGCGCGACGGCCAGCGCGGCGGCGGCGGCGTCGGCGTTGACGTTCAGCGACTGCGTGGGGTCGTCCGAGTCGGGGGCGATCGAGGACACGACCGGGATCCGGCCGGCCTCGAGCTGAGCGAGGACGGCGGCGGGGTCCACGGCGATCACGTCTCCGACGAGTCCGAGGTCGTGCTCCTCGCCGTCGATCACGACACCGCGGCGGCGGCCGACGAAGAGGCCCGCGTCCTCACCGGAGATGCCGGCGGCGAGGGGGCCGTGCTCGTTGATCCGGCGGACGATGTCGCGGCTGATGCTGCCGGTGAGCACCATCCGCACCACCTCCATCGCCTCGGGGCTCGTGACCCGGTAGCCGCCCCGGAACTCGCTCTCGATCCCGAGCCGGTCGAGCATCCGCGAGATCTGGGGCCCGCCGCCGTGGACGACCACGGGGCGGATCCCGGCGTAGCGCAGGTAGACCATGTCCTGGGCGAAGGAGCGCTGCAGCTCCTCCGACACCATCGCGTTGCCGCCGAACTTGATCACCATCGTGCGCCCGTGGAAGCTCTGCAGCCAGGGCAGCGACTCGATGAGCGTCGCGGCCTTCCCGGGCGCGGCGTCGCGCTCGGCGCGGCTCTCGGCCGAGAGGGTGGTGTCGTCACTCATGGCCGCCTCAGCTCGAGTACGCGGAGTTCTCGTGCACGTAGTCGTGCGTGAGGTCGTTGGTCCAGATCGTGGCCGTCGCGTCGCCGGCGTGCAGGTCGATGTCGACGGCGACCTCCCGAGGGGCGAGGTCGACGAGGTCGCGGCTCTCGTGCGGCTCGCCCGCGAGGCAGACCTGCACCCCGTTCATCGCGACGTCGATGCCGTACGGGTCGAACTGCGCATCGGTCGTGCCCACGGCGGCGAGGACGCGGCCCCAGTTGGGATCCTTGCCGAAGATCGCGGCCTTGAACAGGTTGCTGCGGGAGACGGCGCGGGCGACGACCACGGCCTCGTCCTCGGTCGCGGCGTTCAGCACGCGGATCGCGACGTCGTGGGCGGCGCCCTCCGCGTCGGCCTGCAGCTGCAGGGTGAGGTCGCGGCAGACCGCGGTCAGGGCCGCGGTGAACTCGTCGGCGTCGGCCTCGACGCCGCTGGCGCCGCTCGCGAGCAGTGCGACGGTGTCGTTCGTCGACATGCAGCCGTCCGAGTCGAGGCGGTCGAAGGTGACGCGGGTCGCGGCACGCAGGGCGGTGTCGAGAGCGGCGGACTCGAGGGCCGCGTCAGTCGTGATCACGACCAGCATCGTCGCCAGACCCGGCGCGAGCATCCCGGCGCCCTTGGCCATGCCGCCGATGCTCCAGCCCTGCTCGGAGCGGACCACCGCCTGCTTCGGGACCGTGTCGGTGGTCATGATCGCGCGGGCGGCCGCCTCGCCCGCCTCGGGTCCCCCGGCGAGCTCGGCGGAGGCGCCGGTCACGCCGGTGGTGAGCTTCGCGAGGTCGAGCTGGTCGCCGATCAGCCCGGTGGAGCACACCAGCACGTCGCCGGCGGACACCTCGAGGCTCTCGCCCACGAGCTCCGCGGTGCGGTGGGTGACCTGGAAGCCCTGAGCACCCGTGTAGCAGTTGGCGCCGCCGGAGTTGAGGACGATCGCCGAGACGACGCCGTCGCGCATCACCTGCTCGCTCCAGAGGACGGGGTTCGCCTTGCAGCGGTTGCTCGTGAAGACCGCGGCAGCGCTCTGCAGCGGGCCGAGGTTCTGCACGAGCGCGACGTCGCGCGCTCCGGTCGACTTCAGCCCGGCGACGACTCCGGCCGCCCGGAACCCTGCGGCTGCGGTGACGCTCACGGCGCGACTCCGTTCACGCTCAGGCCGAGGGACTCCGGGAGTCCCAGGGCGATGTTGGTGGACTGGACGGCCGCGCCCGCGGTGCCCTTGACCAGGTTGTCGATGGCCGAGACGACCACGACGCGGCGGGCCCGCTCGTCCACGGCGAGTCCGATCAGAGCGGTGTTCGCCCCCACCACGTCGGCCGTCCGGGGGAAGGAGCCCTCCGGGAGCAGCTGGACGAAGGTCTCGTCGCCGTAGGCGGTCTCCCACGCGGCGCGCACGTCCTGCGCCGAGACGCCGGGGGCGAGGCGCGCGGTCGAGGTCGCCAGGATGCCCCGGGACATCGGCACGAGGACCGGCGTGAACGAGATCGAGACGGGTCCGGCTCCGGCGAGCAGGAGATTCTGCCGGATCTCGGGATTGTGACGGTGCGCTCCGCCGAGGCCGTAGGCGTGCGCGGAGCCGAGGAGCTCGCTGGCGAGGAGGTCGGTCCGCAGGCTCTTGCCCGCACCCGAGGGGCCGACGGCGAGGACCGCGACGAGGTCCGACGACTCGATCACTCCGGCGTGCAGACCGGGGGCCAGGCCGAGCGTGATCGCCGTGACGTTGCAGCCGGGGACGGCGATGCGCCGCACTCCGGCGAGCGCCTCGCGCTGCTTGCGTCCGCCGCCGCCGATCAGCAGCTCCGGGAGCCCGTAGGGCCAGGCCCCGGCGAAGTCGCCCCCGTAGAAGTCGGCCCAGTCCTGCGGGTCGGTCAGGCGGTGGTCGGCGCCGCAGTCGACGACGAGGACGTCCTCGGGGAGGGTCGCGGTGATCTCGCCCGACTTCCCGTGCGGGAGGGCGAGGAAGACGACGTCGTGCCCGGCGAGGTTCCCGGTCGTCGTGTCGACGAGGACGAGGTCGCGGAGCGAGCGGAGGTGCGGGTGCACGGCGATGAGGGGCTGACCCGCGTTGGCGTGCGCCGTCACCGTGCGCACCTCGAACTCGGGGTGGTCGGCGAGCAGTCGCAGCAGCTCGCCGCCCGCGTAGCCGCTCGCACCGGCCACCGCCACGGAGAAAGTCATGCCCGAGAGCCTAGCCGGTGCGGGTGCGGGGCCCCGCCCGGCCGAGCCGGACGGGACCCCCGGCCTCACTCGCGGAGTCGGGCGCCGAAGCGCTCCGCCGCGACGGCCACGCCGCTCTCCTTCGCGGCCGTCGCCTCGGCCGCGGTGAGCGTGCGGTCCGGCGCACGGAAGCGCAGCGCGAACGTCAGCGACTTCGTCCCCTCGGCGAGCCCGGTGCCGCGGTAGTCGTCGACCAGGCGGATCGCCTCGAGCAGCTCGCCCGCCCCCTCGGCGACGGCGGCGCGCACCTCGGCGGCCGCGGTGCCGACCGGCACGACGAGCGAGAGGTCCTGGGTCGCGGCGGGCAGCGCGCCCACCGGACGGGCCACGACGACCCTCCCGGCCCGCGCGAGCAGCGGCTCCAGGTCGAGCTCGACCACGGCGACGCGGCGCGGGAGGTCGAGCTCCTCGGCGAGCGCCGGGAGCAGCTCCCCCGCGTGGCCGATGACCGCGCCGTCGAGGACGACCTCTGCGGTGCGGCCCGGGTGCAGCGCGGCGTGGGCCCCCTGGCGCAGCACCAGCTCGGTGCCGGTCGCCGCGGAGACCTCGCGGACCACGTCGAGGGCGTCGCGCCAGTCGACGTCACGGCCGGCGACACCTGGCTGGCGCACGACGGCGGCGCCCGTGAGCAGCGCCGCGAGGTGCCGCGGCTGCGGTGGGATGCCCGCGTTCAGCTCGGCCTCGACCTCCGCGGACGGACGCGCCCCGCCCGCAGGGAGCGTCCCGGACCCGAACGGGCGGCCGGCGACCGGGAGGAAGACGGAGCCGAGCTCGTAGACCGCGAGATCCGTCAGGCCGCGCGAGCGGTTGCGGGCCGCGACCTGCACGAGACCCGGCAGCAGCGAGATGCGCAGCTGGCCCGCGGTCGCGTCGAGCGGGTTCGCGAGCGTGATCTGCTCCTTTGGCTCCCCGTCGACCGAGCCGAGCCGGTCGTTGATCGAGCGCGAGAGGAACGGGTACGAGAGCACCTCGGTCAGGCCCGCGGCGGCGAGCGCCTGGGCGAGAGTGCGGCGCAGCCTCTGGCCCGGGGTCAGACCGCGGCCGGGAGGCGCGACGGGCAGGATCGCCGGGATGCGGTCGTACCCGGTGATGCGGGCGACCTCCTCCGCGAGCGAGGCGCGGTCGACGAGGTCCGGGCGCCAGCTCGGCGGAGTCACCAGCAGGCCCGCTCCGCCGGCCTCGACGGAGGCGCCGATCTCGACGAGCGCGCCGCGGATCTCCTCCGGGGTGTACTCCACCCCGATGAGGCCTGCGACGTAGCCGTCCGGCAGCTCGACCGGCTCCGCCGTGCGCGGGTCGGCCAGGACCGAGCCGAGCTCGTCCGCCGTGCCGCCGGCGAGCTCCACCAGCAGCTGCACCGCGCGGGCCGCGGCGACCGAGGCCACCTCGGGGTCGACGCCGCGCTCGAAGCGCCGCGACGCCTCGCTCGGCAGCTTGTGCCGGCGAGCCGTCCGGGCGATCGAGACCGGGTCGAAGTTCGCCGCCTCGAGCAGGACGTCGGACGTGGCGTCCGAGATCTCGGTGCGCGCGCCCCCCATCACTCCGGCGAGGCCGATCGCCCCGCCGTCGTCGGCGATGACGAGGTCCTCCGCGTGCAGGCGCCGGGTCTGGCCGTCGAGCGTCTCGAGGGTCTCCCCCGGTGCGGCGCGGCGCACCACGATGCCTCCCTGCAGGGTCGCCAGGTCGTAGCCGTGCAGCGGCTGGCCGAGCTCGAACATCACGTAGTTGGTGATGTCCACGACGAGCGAGATCGAGCGGACGCCGGCCAGGCGCAGTCGCGCGAGCATCCACGGCGGCGTCGGTCGCGAGACGTCGACGCCCCGGACGACGCGCGTGACGAACACGGAGGCGCCGACACGGCCGCGGATCGGCGCCTCGTCGGCCACGGACACGGGGAAGACGGGCGCCGTCTCCGTGCGCTCGTGCGGAGGGAGCGCCTGAGCGGGGTCGCGGAAGGCGGCTCCGGTGGCGTGGGCGTACTCGCGGGCGATGCCGCGGATCGAGAAGGCGTAGCCGCGGTCGGGCGTCACGTTGACCTCGACCGCGGCGTCGTCGAGACCGAGGAGCGCGACGGCGTCCGTGCCCGGATCCGGGTCGAGCCCGAGTGAGGCGAGGCGGAGGATGCCGTCGTGGTCGTCCCCGAGGCCGAGCTCGCGGCTCGAGGCGATCATCCCGTCGGACACGTGCCCGTAGGTCTTCCGCGCGGAGATCGGGAACGGCCCGGGCAGGACCGCGCCCGGCAGTGACACGACGACCTTGTCGCCGGCCGCGAAGTTGTGGGCTCCGCAGACGATGCCGCGGACGTCCTCTCCGCCGTCGGCGGCACGCCCGCCCTCCGGGGCCACGCGGACGTGGCACCAGTTGATGGTCTTGCCGTTCTTCTGCGGCTCCGGAGCGAGGTCGAGCACCTCACCGACGACGACGGGGCCGGTCACCTCGAAGCGGTGGACGTCCTCCTCCTCCAGGCCGACCGACACCAGGGCCGCGTGCACGGACTCCGTCGTGACGTCCTGCTCGAGGTCGACGTACTCCCCCAGCCAGCTCAGCGGGATGCGCATCAGATCACCATCCCGTACTGCTCGCTGAAGCGGACGTCGCCCTCGACCATGTCGCGCATGTCCTTCACGTCGTTGCGGAACATCAGGGTCCGCTCGATCCCCATGCCGAAGGCGAACCCGGAGTACTCCTCCGGGTCGATCCCGGCCGCGCGCAGCACGTTCGGATTGACCATGCCGCAGCCGCCCCACTCGATCCAGCGGGCACCGCCGACGAAGGTCGGGTGCCAGACGTCCAGCTCGGCGCTGGGCTCGGTGAAGGGGAAGTAGTTCGGGCGCAGGCGGATGCGCGCGTCGTCGCCGAAGAGGATCCGCGCGACGTGCTCGAGGGTGCCCCGCAGGTGCGCCATGGTCAGGCCGCGGTCGACGGCGAGACCCTCGAACTGCGTGAACACGGGCGTGTGCGTCGCGTCGAGCTCGTCGGTGCGGTACACCCGTCCGGGAGCGATCACGTAGAGCGGCAGCGGGCGCTCGAGCATCGAGCGGATCTGCACCGGCGAGGTGTGCGTGCGCAGCACCAGGTGCGAGTCGACGGGGTCGACGAAGAAGGTGTCCTGCATGGCGCGGGCCGGGTGGTCCTCGTCGAAGTTCAGGGCGTCGAAGTTGAACCACTCGTTCTCGAGCTCCGGCCCCTCCGCGATCTCCCAGCCCATCCCGACGAACACGTCGGAGATCGACTCCTGGAGGAGCGAGAGGGGGTGGCGGGCGCCGCGGCGCACGAAGCTGGCGCCGGCGGTGACGTCCACGCGCTCGGCCTCGAGCGCGGCCGCGTCCTCCGCCTCGACGAGCTCGGCCTCGCGGGCGGCGTAGGCGTCGCCCACCTGCTTGCGGGCACCGCCGACGAGCTTGCCGGACGCCGCCTTGTGCTCGGGCGGGACGGAGCGCATCTGCGCGTTGAGGCGGGCGAGGGCGGACCCCTCGCCGAGGTGGGCGGCTCGGGCGGACTTCAGAGCGGTGGAGTCGCCCGCCGCGCCGATGGCGGCGAGGGCGTCGGCGACCGCCGCGGAGACGGCCTCGTCGGTGATCGGGTTGCTGTCTGACACGATCCCCCAGTGTAGGCGAGGGCCTCCGCCCCCTCCCGCCGCCCGCGCGCGGTGCTCGTCGCGCTCGCCCGCGGCCGGCCCCCGTCTGCGCCGACGGCTGTCGAAGCCCCGCCACCGGCGCTGCTCGACCAGCAGGGGCGGGTTCTCGCTACGCCGGGGTCGGAGGCCGCTCCACCGGCAGGAAGCTGGGCGCCGCCGGACGGGAAGACGAGAAGACGCCCGGATCGATCGCGGCTCCCCGATCACCACCGCCTCCGCGTCGACGACGCCGGAGCGGAGCACCACCGCTCGATGCGCTGAGCGATCGCCGGACCCTCGAGGCGAACAGGAGAATCGCGTGTCAGCGATTCTCCGTAGCCGGACGCAGGACGCTCTGCGGAACCCGACCCCGTCAGGAAGCCGACCGCGGTGAGGATCGCCCTCGGGCGATCCTCACAGTTCAGTCCTGCACAGCGATCAGCTGCGTGTCCGTCTGCGCGCGGGCTGCGGGGTGGCCGCCGATGGCGCGGCCGCCGCGTCCGCCGCTCTTGGTGCGGATCTCGATCCACTTCGCCAGCCCCGAGAGGAGGAGGCAGATGCCGATGTAGATCGCTCCGATGACGATCGCCGCCGGGATGATCGGGCTGTCGAGGCTCGACTGGTTGCCCAGGTAGCGCGCGTAGTACAGCAGCTCGTTGTAGGTGATGATCGAGCCGAGCGCCGTGTCCTTGAGGGCGACGACGAGCTGGGCGATGATCACGGGCAGCATCGAGCGGATCGCCTGGGGGAACAGGATGAGCCGCATCACGCCGGACTTGCGCAGGCCGATCGCGTAGCCCGCCTCCTTCTGTCCTCGCGGGAGGGCTTCGATGCCGGCGCGGAAGATCTCGGAGAAGACGGAGCCGTTGTAGAGGGTCAGGGCGATGACGACGGCGAGGTAGGGGCTGAGCTTGAGGCCCGCGAACGGCAGGCCGTAGTACATCAGCATCATCAGGATCAGGACGGGGATCGCCCGGAACAGCTCGATGAAGAGCGTGACGGGGACGTTGATCCAGCGCCGGTCCGAGAGCCGGCCGATCGCCAGGAGGAGGCCGAGGACGAGGCTGGCGACGCCCGCCGTGGCGAAGGCCGCGAGCGTGCGGCCGAGGGCGCCGCCGATGCTCTGCCAGACCAGCGGGTAGCCGAACGCGCGCCACTTGGAGGCGTCGAACTGGCCGGACTCCGCGAAGCGCCAGACCACGAAGCCGAGGAAGGCCGCGATCAGCAGGACGACGACGACGCCGATGACGCGGTTGCGCACGACGGCCCGGGGGCCGGGGTTGTCGAAGAGGACGGAGCTCATCGGGCGACCCTCCACTTCTTCTCGAGCTGACGTTGGACGAGCGAGAGCAGGGTGACCAGGACCACGAAGACCAGGGCCACCCAGAGGACGACGATGAGGCTGTTCTCGCCGCGCTCGTTGAGCACGCGGACGATGGTGCCCGCCTCCGCGACCGAGAAGCCGGCGGCGACGGTGGTGTTCTTCAGCAGCGCGATCAGGACGCTCATGAGCGGCGGGATCACGGAGCGGAAGGCCTGGGGCAGGACGACCTGCGTCATCGTGAGGCCGAAGTCGAGGCCGATCGCGCGGGCCGCCTCGGCCTGGCCGATCGGCACAGTGTTGATGCCCGACCGCAGCACCTCCGCGACGTAGGTCGCGGTGTAGAGGCTGAGGGCGCAGATCGCGAGGTTCGTATAGTCCACCTGCGGCAGGTCGAGCTTGGGGTAGCCGAAGGCGAAGAAGAACATCACCAGCGTGAGCGGGGTGTTCCGGATGGTGTTCACGTACACCGTGCCGACCGCGCGGGCGATCGGGACGGGCGAGACGCGCATCGCGCCGACCACCGTGCCGATCAGCAGGGCGAACACGAGCGAGGCGCTGAAGAGGATCAGGGTGTTGCCGAAGGCCGGGACGTAGACGTCGAGGTTGTTCAACAGGACATCCATGCGGCTGGCCCTTCTGTCGGAGCGGTGGTGGTGGTCGAGGAGAGGGGACCCCCGGGCGGCGGTCGGGCCGCCCGGGGCGCCTCCTAGTAGTCGTTCACCGCCGGCTGGGTGACGGTCGTGCCGGACTGGCCGAGCGTCTCGTCGTAGATGGCGCTCCAGGTCTCGCCGCCGTCGGTCAGCATGCCGTTGACGAAGTGGCGCAGGGCGTCGTCGTCCTTCGGCAGGCCGATGCCGTAGAGCTCGGTGCTGAAGGGCTCTCCGACGACCTTGAGCTCGTCGGGCTTCTGAGCGGCGTAGCCGATCAGGATCGCGCCGTCGGTGGTGACGGCGTCGACGGTGCCGTCGGAGAGGGCGTCCACGCACTGCGAGTACGTGTCGAACTCCTCGGTCTTCACCTCGGGGTAGTTGGTGCGGATGTTCTGGATCGGGGTGGAGCCGGTGGCCGAGCACACGGTGGTGTCGGCGGTGAGGTCGTCCGGTCCGGTGATCGTGTCGTTGTCGGCCGCGACGAGCAGCTGCTGGCCGGTCTCGAAGTAGGGTCCGGCGAAGCCGACCTGCTCCTTGCGCTTGTCGGTGATCGAGTAGGTGCCGACGTAGTAGTCGATGTCGCCGTTCACGATCGACGCCTCGCGGTTGGCCGACGGGATCGCCTTGAACTCGATGGCGTCGGCCGCGAAGCCGAGCGAGGCCGCGGTCCACTTCGCGATCTCGATGTCGAAGCCGGAGCGCTCGCCGGTCGCCGCGTCGAGGTAGCCCAGCCCGGGCTGGTCCTCCTTGACGCCGATGACGACCTTGCCGTCCGCGGTCATCGCGTCGAAGGTCGGGCTGCCCTCGAGAGTGACGTCGGAGGCGACCTCGTACGCGGAGGTCCCTCCCTCGGAGCCTCCACCGGCGCCGCCGCCGGCGGTTCCGGAGTCGCCGGAGCAGCCGGCGAGGGCGAGGGTCGCTGCCGCGAGTCCCGCGGTCATGAACATGAGCCTGGTGCGCATGATCGTCCTTCCTGGGGTTCGGCCCGCCGGAGCGGGCGATGTCGGGTCGGCTCCCGGGTCACGGGTCCGACCTGCCTGGTGGCTGCTGATCGCGCTTCTAGTGCGTGATGAGCTTGGAGAGGAAGTCCTTGGCCCGGTCGGTGCGGGGCGCGGTGAAGAACGACTCCGGGTCGGTGTCCTCGAGGATCTCGCCGTCGGCCATGAACACGACGCGGTCGGCGGCCTTCCGGGCGAAGCCCATCTCGTGGGTCACGACGATCATCGTCATCCCGTCCTTGGCGAGCCCGACCATCACGTCCAGGACCTCGTTGATCATCTCGGGGTCGAGCGCCGAGGTCGGCTCGTCGAACAGCATCACCTTGGGCTTCATCGCCAGCGCCCGCGCGATCGCGACGCGCTGCTGCTGCCCGCCGGAGAGCTGGGCCGGCGTCTTGGCCGCCTGGTGGCCGACGCCGACCCGGTCGAGCAGCGCCGTGGCCTGGGCCTCCGCGTCCTTGCGGGAGAGCCCGCGGACCTTGATCGGGCCGAGGGTGACGTTCTCGAGGATCGTCTTGTGCGCGAACAGGTTGAACGACTGGAAGACCATCCCGACGTCGGCGCGGAGCGCGGCGAGGCCCTTGCCCTCCTCCGGGAGCTTCTGCCCGTCGATGGTGATGGTGCCGCCCGAGATCGTCTCGAGCCGGTTGACCGTGCGGCAGAGCGTCGACTTGCCGGACCCGGAGGGGCCGAGGACCACGACGACCTCGCCCCGGTGCACCGTCAGATCGATGTCCTTCAGAGCCTGGAAGTCGCCGTAGTGCTTCTGCACCCCGGAGAGGACGACGAGGGGTTCACCGGCGGGAGCGGCGGCGCGCTCGTCTTGCGGGGCTGTGACCATGCCGTCAGAGAAGCACACGGGGATGGGCCGGTCAAATCATGAGGGAATTCTTAACCGAAGGGTAACAACGCGCCCTGTTCTCCAGGTTCGCGGCACCCTCGGCCCGGTTCCTCTCAGGAACGCAGCGCGAAGGCGCTCTCGTACAGGCAGACGGAGGCCGCGGTCGCGAGGTTGAGCGACTCCGCCGCCCCGTAGATGGGCACCGCGACCACGCCGTCGACGAGGGCGAGCGACTCGTCCTCGAGGCCGCGCGCCTCGTTGCCGAAGACCCAGACGGTCGGCTGGGCGAGGTCCCCGCGTGCGCGGACGTCGAGCAGGTCCTCCCCCTTCACGTCGGCCGCGACGGAGCGGAGGCCCACGCCGCGGAGCCGGCCCAGCACGTCGGCGAGGTCGGCGCCGACCGCGACCGGGAGGTGGAAGAGCGAGCCGGTCGTGGAGCGCACGACCTTGGGATTGTAGAGGTCGACCGAGCGGCCGGACAGCACGACCGCGTCAGCACCGGCGGCGTCGGCGGCACGGATGATCGTGCCGAGGTTGCCCGGGTCGCGGACCTCCTCGAGCACCGCCACGAGACGCGGCTCGGAGGCGACGACGTCCTTGAGCGACGTGGGGAACTGACGGCAGACCGCGACGAAGCCCTGCGGAGTGACGGTGTCGGCCATCGCGTCGAGGACGTCCTCGGTCACGTACTCGATCTCCACCTCCGCCTCGGCGGCGGCGGCGACGATCTCGGGGTGGCGCTCCAGAGCTGTCGGAGTCGCGAACGACTCGACGATCAGCTCCGGGCGGTACTGCAGCGCCTCGGAGAGAGCCTGCGGGCCCTCGAGGAGGAAGAGCCCCGTCTCGAGCCGGGCCGGGCGGCGGGTGAGCTTCGCCACGGAGCGGACACGGGGAGAGCGGGGGTTGTCGAGCATGCGGCGAGCCTATCGGCGCGGTGATCGCCGCCCCCGCAGACACGGCGCGGGAGGGCCTGCGGACGACGGAGGGGGCCGCGACCTCTCGGTCGCGACCCCCTCCGGGAAGCCGTGCTGACTACGCTGCGGCCTTGGGCGCCGAGGTGTCGGCGGGCAGCGCGCTCTTCGCGGTCGCGACGAGCGAGGCGAACGTGGCCGGCTCGGTGATCGCGAGGTCCGCGAGGATGCGGCGGTCGACCTGGACGCCGGCCAGGGCGAGGCCCTGGATGAAGCGGTTGTAGGTCAGGCCGTTCGCGCGGGACGCGGCGTTGATGCGCTGGATCCAGAGACGACGGAACTCGCCCTTCTTGGCGCGGCGGTCGCGGTACGAGTAGACGAGGGAGTGGGTGACCTGCTCCTTCGCCTTGCGGTAGAGGCGCGACCGCTGGCCGCGGTAGCCCGAGGCGCGCTCGAGGATGACGCGACGCTTCTTGTGGGCGTTGACGGCCCTCTTCACTCTTGCCATTGCTGTTTCTTCCTATCGATCCGTGTCGGCTGAGTAGCGACCACGCGGCGCAGCGGGCTGCGCCGGCGGTGGGCTACAGACCGAGAAGCTTCTTGGCGACCTTGGCGTCCTGCGGGGCGAGGACCTGGTCCTGGTTGAGGCGGCGCGTGCGAACGCTGGACTTGGACTCCAGGTTGTGACGCATGCCGGCCTGCTGCTTCATGACCTTGCCGGAGCCGGTCACCTTGAAGCGCTTCTTGGCACCCGAGTGGGTCTTCATCTTGGGCATGTTCTCTCCTTGTGAACGTCACTCCGCGCTCGGCGGGGCGAAACCGGTGCCCCGCGAGCGGGGCGTCCACCGGCCCCGAGGCCGGGGCGGCGAAGTACTAGACGGACTCGGCCTCGGCCGTGTCCTCGGGGGTGTTGGCCTCGCGACGAGCGGCGCGGACCGCATTGGCCTCGGCCTTCGCCTCGGACTTGTTCTTCAGCGGGCCGATGACCATCACCATGTTGCGACCGTCGATGGTCGGGGTGGACTCGACCTGGCCGAACTCGGCGACGTCCTCCGCGAAGCGCTGGAGCAGGCGGACGCCCATCTCGGGGCGCGACTGCTCGCGACCGCGGAAGAGGATCATCGCCTTGACCTTGTCGCCGGCCTTGAGGAAGCCCTCGGCGCGCTTGCGCTTGGTCTCGTAGTCGTGCTTGTCGATCTTCAGGCGGAAACGGACCTCCTTGAGGATCGTGTTCGCCTGGTTGCGACGGGCTTCCTTGAGCTTCTGAGCCTGCTCGTACTTGAACTTCCCGTAGTCCATGATCTTGGCCACGGGCGGCTTGGAGTTGGGGGCGACCTCGACCAGGTCCAGGTCTGCGTCCTGCGCGAGTCGCAGGGCGACCTCGATCTTGACGACGCCGACCTGTTCTCCTGCGGGACCCACGAGGCGGACCTCGGGGACGCGGATACGGTCGTTGGTACGGGGATCGCTGATTGCGTTTCTCCTCTGATCTCGGTGAGTGCAGCTGCGCTGCCGGAGTCTTCTCCAGCGCACCCGAGAGAGGTGATCGTCCCGTCCACGTCGTGCCTGCAGCACGGCGCTCGCACCCTGTGACGCGGTTCCCGAGGCGGACCTCGAGAGCCGCAGCCCTGCCTCCGGTGGTCTGATGACCCTCGGGGGCGGAGTGCTTCTGACCCGGTAACCTTGTGAAGCGGTCAAGCGCGGGTGGGAGAATCTCCACTTTCGAACCGAGGACATGCCTCGGAGCCCGGACAACCATAGCAGACCGGCGGCCCGCCCGACAGAGCGAATCCGGCCGCCCTCGATCCTCTGCTGCGGCGACCGCGCCCCTCCACCACGGACGACGAACGAAGGACCCATGGCCCAGTACGACGACGACTACACGCGACGATTCGGCGAGGACGGCGGAGCCTCCGACGTGGAGGCCGCGCGCGACATCGCGGAGGTCCCGGCGGTGGAGATCATCACCACCGCCGCCGTGCACCTGATGAGCGCGGCCGCCGTCAAGTGCGGGCTCGCCGACGAGCCCGGAGCGCAGGTCGACCTCGACGAGGCGCGCAAGCTCATCAGCGCGCTCGCGGGCCTGGTCACGGCCGGGGCGCCCGACATCAGCGACATGCACGCCCGGAGCCTGCGCGACGGCCTCCGCACCCTCCAGCTCGCGTTCCGTGAGGCGTCCCCCATCGCCGACCCGATCGGCAAGGGCCCGGGCGAGAAGTGGACCGGCCCGGTCACCTGATCGGGGGTCAGTGGGCGGCGGCGAGCTGCAACGTCATCGAGTCGACGCGCTGCGCGACGGTCTCGTCGGCCGCCCACCGCTCCCCCAGGCGCGCGACGAGGGCGCCGAGCGCGTCCTGATCGAGCCCCGGGCGCAGGCTCAGGACCACCACGAGCTCGGGGCCCGCGAGGCGCTGCTCCGGGTCTCCCGCGCGCACCTCGAGCGAGGCGACCGCCCGCTCCCCCTCCGCAGCCGCGCGCAGAGCCCGGAGCACCTCCGCATCGGCGGGGGCCGGCCGCCAGTCGCCGCCCTCCGCGATCGCCCAGAGCGCCGGGCGCCGGACCGCGAACTCCCGCTCGGACGCGGGGTCGAGGACCATCACCTCGGTGCCCTCCGCGACGGCCGCCAGTGCCGCACGGCGCCCGTCGACCGGGACGGGACGGGCGGCCGGGTCCCATCGGCGCATGCTCTCGACGCCGCTGAAGACGGGGAGCACCGTGCGGCCGTCGGGTCCGGCGACCGTGACGATCGCGAGCTCCTGCGTCTTGTCCGCCCGGAGTCCCCCGACCCCCTCCGCCTCCTCGCCGAGGCGGGCGACCAGCGGGATGAGCAGGCGGGACGTGCGGATCGCGTCGACCACGGCCTCCGGGCCGCGAGTGCCACCGGCGAAGGACTCGAGCGCGGCGACCAGCGCCTCCGGGGCGCTTCCGTCGTCCTCCGGCGCTGCGCTCGGCTCGAAGTGCCGGCCCGCCCAGGGGGTGCCGGCCGAGTCGGTCAGATGCGCCGGGAGCGGGCGGGGCTCACTCGGATGCGACATCCAGGGCCTCCGCGAGCGTGAATGCGCCCGCGTACAGCGCCTTGCCGACGATCGCGCCCTCGAGCCCCTGGGGCACGAGGTCGCGCAGAGCGGCGATGTCGTCGAGGTTCGAGATGCCGCCCGAGGCGATCACGGGGCGGTGGGTGCGGGCCATGACCTGCTCGAGGAGCTCGAGGTTCGGGCCCTTGAGCGTGCCGTCCTTCGTGACGTCGGTGACGACGTAGCGGGTGCAGCCGGCCTCCTCCAGGCGGTCGAGGACCTGCCAGAGGTCGCCGCCCTCCTTGGTCCAGCCGCGCGCGGCGAGCGTGGTGCCCCGGACGTCGAGACCGACGGCGATCTGGTCGCCGTACTGCGCGATGACGCTCGCGGCCCACTCGGGGTTCTCGAGCGCCGCGGTGCCGAGGTTGATGCGCTTCGCGCCGGCGCTCAGCGCGGACTCGAGGCTGCGGTCGTCGCGGATCCCGCCGGAGAGCTCGACGTTGACGCCCTTCACCTGCCGGATGACCTTCTTCATGATGCCGTGGTTGTCGCCGCGGCCGAAGGCGGCGTCGAGGTCGACGAGGTGGATCCACTCCGCGCCCTGGTCGGCCCAGTCGCCCGCGGCGTCGATCGGGTCGCCGTAGTTGGTCTCGGTCCCGGCCTCGCCCTGCGTGAGCCGCACGGCCCTGCCGCCCGCCACGTCGATCGCGGGCAGGAGGACCAGGCCCGGGGCCTTGGTGAACTCGCTCATCGTCATCCTCAGTCTCGGAGCCGGTGCCGGCCCCTGGAGGCGCCGACCACCGGCCGATCCTAGTTCGTGCGGAGGGCGCCCAGCCAATTGGCCAGCAGCCGGAGCCCGGCGGCCCCCGACTTCTCGGGGTGGAACTGCGTGGCCGAGAGCGGCCCGTTCTCGACCGCGGCGATGAAGGGGCCTCCGTGATCGGCCCAGGTGACCGCGGGACGCGGGAACGGGGGCATCACGTCGAGCGACCACTCGCGGGCGCCGTAGGAGTGCACGAAGTAGAAGCGCTCCTCGGCGATGCCGTCGAAGAGCACCGAGCCCTCGGGAGCGGAGACGGTGTTCCAGCCCATGTGCGGGACGACCTCGGCCGGGAGTAGGTCCACCGTCCCCGGCCACTCGCCCAGGCCCTCGCTCTCGACCCCGCGCTCGACGCCGCGCTCGAAGAGCACCTGCATCCCGACGCAGATGCCCAGGACGGGGCGCCCGCCGGCGAGGCGCTTCTCGATGATCTCGCCGCCGCGGGCGCGGGTCAGCGCCGACATCACGGCGTCGAAGGCACCGACGCCGGGCACGAGGAGGCCGTCCGCCTCCAGCGCCCGCTGCCGGTCCCCCGTCAGCTCGACGTCGGCCCCGGCGAGCTCGAGCGCCTTGACGGCGGAGTGCACGTTCCCCGAGCCGTAGTCGTAGACCACGACGGAGGGGCGGGCCGAGCTCACAGCGCGCCCTTCGTCGACGGCACGCCGGAGACGAGCGGGTCGAGGGCCTTGGCCTGACGGAAGGCGCGGGCGAACGCCTTGAACTCCGCTTCGGCGATGTGGTGCGGGTCCCTGCCGCCGAGCACCGTGACGTGCACGGTGAGGCCGGCGTTGAACGCGATCGCCTCGAAGACGTGACGCACCATCGACCCGGTGAAGTGGCCGCCGATCAGGTGCAGCGCGAAGCCCTCCGGCTCGCCGGTGTGCACGAGGTAGGGGCGCCCCGAGATGTCGACGACGGCCTGCACGAGCGCCTCGTCGAGGGGGACGAGCGCGTCGCCGAAGCGGGAGATCCCGGCCTTGTCGCCGAGCGCCTGTCGGATGGCCGTGCCGAGCACGATGCCGATGTCCTCCGCGGTGTGGTGGATGTCGATCTCGATGTCGCCGCGGGCCCGGACGTGCAGGTCCGTGAGCGAGTGCTTCGCGAACGCCGTCAGCAGGTGGTCGAAGAAAGGCACGCCGGTCTCGAGATCGGCGACGCCCGTGCCGTCGAGGTCGAGGGAGAGCTCGATGCTCGACTCGCTGGTGGCACGGCTGAGGGAGGCGGTGCGCCCGGGTGCGGCGCTCGGGGAGGTCATGCCTCCCAGTCTATTCGCGCCGCGTCGCCGCCCCCGGGCGGAGCTCACTCGCGCGAGAGCGCCACCGTGGCGTCGGCCGACGGTGCGGGGAGGGAGGCGAGCGCCTCGAGGAACGCGGTCGTCTCCTCCTCGGTGCCGGCGCTGACACGGAGGTGGTTCGGGATGCCGACGTCGCGGATGAGGACGCCGTGGGCGAGCAGGCCCTCGAACACGGCGGCCGGATCCGCGACACCGCCGAAGAGGACGAAGTTGCTGCCGGTCGCGTACGGGCGGTAGCCGAGGGCGCGCAGGCCGTCGATCATCCGGTCGCGCTGCACGATGATCTCGCCGACCATGGCGAGCATCTCGTCGGCGTGAGCGAGGGCGGCGGTCGCGGCGGCCTGGGTGAGGGCCGACAGGTGGTACGGGAGGCGGACGAGGCGGAGCGCGTCGATCACCGCGGGGTCGGCGGCGAGGTAGCCCAGGCGGACGCCGGCGAAGGCGAAGGCCTTGCTCATGGTGCGGGACACGAGCAGGCGCGGTCGCCCGGGGAGGAGGCTCAGCGCGGTGGGCGCGCCCCTGCCCGCGAACTCGGCGTACGCCTCGTCGACGACGACTATGCCGTCGGTCGCGTCGTAGACCGCCTCGACCACGGCGAGGTCGAGCGGCGTCCCGGTCGGGTTGTTCGGAGCGCAGAGGAAGACGATGTCGGGCCGGGCCCGGCGCACCTGCTCCGCGGCGTACTCGGCTCCGATCTCGAACTCCGCCTCGCGCGGAGCGGGGATCCACTCCGTTCCGCTCCCCGACGCGAGGATCGAGTACATCGAATAGGTGGGCGCGAACCCCAGCAGCGAGCGCCCGGGACCGCCGAACGCCTGAAGGACGTGCTGGAGCACCTCGTTCGATCCGTTCGCAGCCCACACGCCGTCCGCGGTGAGCCCGTGACCGAGGTAGCCGGCGAGGGAGTCGCGCAGCTCTCGGAACTCGCGGTCGGGATACCGGTTGACGGTGCGCAGCGCCTCCGTGACCCGCCCGACGATGTCGGCGATCACGTCGACCGGGACCGGGTGGGTGTTCTCGTTGACGTTGAGGGCGACGGGCACGACCGCCTGGGGTGCACCGTACGGGTGCCTGCCTCGGAGGTCGTCGCGGAGGGGCAGGTCATCGAGAGTCGTCACCAGGGAATGGTAGCGAAGCACCCGGCGCGGACGTCCGGGCAGCCCGGCTCAGCGAGCGGTGTCGTACTCGGCCGGGACCGCGAGGCGCTGCCCGGGCTCGACGCCCGCGCTCGAGAGCTGGTTGAGGGAGAGGATGTCGTCGACCACGTCGCGCGGGTCCGCCTGCGGGGCGAGCTCCTCGGCGAGCGACCAGAGCGACTCGCCCGCGTGAACGGTGACGTACTGGAACTCGACCGCAGCGGCGTCGCTCGACGCGACCGCTCCACCGCCGTTGAGCCCGAAGGCGAAGGCGCCCGCCACGATCGGCAGGGCCCCCAGAGCGGCCACCACGGCGCGGCCGCGGCGCGTGAGGCGCAGACGGGTGCGGACGATCCGCGCTTCGCCGAACGCGCTCATCGGCTCGGGAGCGGACGGCAGTACCTCGACGGGCCGAGCCGCGGACGAGCGCTGGAGCGGGCGGGAGGTGAGCTGTGCGGTCATGGGATCGCTCCTTTCAACAGGGATTCGGGGAGGCCCTCGGCCGGGAGGGCCGCCCCGAACGCCTGTACCGAACATATCTTCGAATGACGGAGCGGTCAAGGGACCGTTCCGGCTGATCCGCGGGCGGACTCGCGCGCGACACACTCGAACGAATGTTCCGAGTCGTGAGTTCCGGCGGATACAGTTTCGAGAGCCTGGTCGTAGTAGAGCAGCGACCACCGACATTCCTTGTCGGGTCGCGACCGGGCGGGCGCGCACGCGGCGTGCGCACCGGGAAGAGGGAGCATCGTGAGCGACGCGCAGAGGGCCGGGACCCCGGCCGCCAAGACGAAGGCGGCCGCAGGCCGGCGCCGGAAGAGCCTGAGCGCCAAGCAGCTCGCGATCCTCGACGCGATCCAGCGCTCGGTGTCGAGCCGCGGCTACCCGCCGAGCATGCGCGAGATCGGCGACGCGGTCGGCCTCGCCTCGCTGTCGAGCGTCACCCACCAGCTCAACCAGCTCGAGCTCAGCGGCTACCTGCGCCGCGACCCGAACCGGCCCCGCGCCCTCGAGATCCTCATCGACATCCCCAGCTCGACGGAGGACGACGGGTCGTTCGAGTCGACCGCGACGGTCGGCGACGCGGCGATGGTCCCCCTCGTCGGCCGGATCGCGGCGGGCGTGCCGATCATGGCCGACCAGCAGATCGACGAGGTGTTCCCGCTTCCCCGGCAGCTCGTCGGCAAGGGCGAGCTCTTCATGCTCAAGGTCGTCGGCGAGTCGATGATCGACGCCGCGATCTGCGACGGCGACTGGGTCGTGGTCCGCTCGCAGCGCACCGCCGAGAACGGCGAGATCGTGGCGGCCATGCTCGACGGCGAGGCAACCGTCAAGGTGCTGCGCCAGCGCGACGGCCACACCTGGCTGCTGCCCCGCAACTCCAACTTCGAGCCGATCCTCGGCGACGAGGCAGAGGTGCTCGGGAAGATCGTGGCGGTCCTCCGCTCGGTCTGACACCGGGCGTGCAGGAGGGGCCCGACCAGCGTGCAGCCGGTCGGGCCCCTCCTGCATTCGACGGGCACGGGCGATCGGGGCGCGCGCCCCTCCGTCGCGGTCACGGGAAGGCGGAGGAGAGCTGCCGACACGAGATCGCCAAACCCTCCGACCTCCGGAGCGGGTCGATGATGCGGGACGCCGCACCCCCTCCCGGATGCGCCGAGCGCCCGCCGCCCGGACGGGGAGACAGGCGCTCGGGTGGTGGCGATCAGGCCTGGACGGCCCCGCGCGGAACCGCGAACTCGGTGAGCGAGCCCGCCAGGTCGGCGTGCACGAGGGCGACCACGTGGGTGCCGCCCTCGACGTACTGCGTCGACAGGATCCGGCCGCTGCGGTGCAGATGCGAGATCACGTCGCCCCGGTCGTACGGCACGAGCAGGTCGATCTCGACGTCCGGCTCGGGCAGGATCTCGGCGATCCGCGCCTCCAGCTCGTCGATGCCCTCGCCGCTGCGCGCCGACACGAAGACCGCGTCGGGAGCGAGACCGCGCAGCACCAGCCGCGTGCCCTCGTCCACCAGATCGGCCTTGTTGAAGGCGATGATCTCGGGGATGCTTCGGGCGCCCACCTCGCCGATCACGTCGCGCACGGTGGCGATCTGCCCGGCCGGATCGGGGTGGGAGGCGTCCACGACGTGGACGATCACATCGGAGTCCGCGACCTCCTCGAGCGTCGACCGGAAGGCCTCGACGAGCTGGTGCGGAAGCGCTCGCACGAAGCCGACCGTGTCGGCGAGCGTGTAGAGGCGCCCGTCCTTCGTCTGGGCCTTGCGGACGGTGGCGTCGAGGGTCGCGAAGAGCGAGTTCTCGACGAGGACGCCCGCGTGCGTCATCCGGTTCAGCAGGCTCGACTTGCCGGCGTTCGTGTACCCCGCGATCGCCACCGAGGGGACGGCGTTGCGCTTGCGGTTCGCGCGCTTGGCCTCGCGGGCGGGCTTCATCGCCGTGATCTGCTTGCGCAGGCGCGCCATGCGGGTGTGGATGCGGCGACGATCGAGCTCGATCTTCGTCTCACCCGGACCGCGCGAGCCCATTCCGGCTCCCGCGCCCACCTGACCGCCGGCCTGGCGGGACATCGACTCGCCCCAGCCGCGCAGTCGCGGGAGCAGGTACTCGAGCTGCGCGAGCTCGACCTGCGCCTTGCCCTCGCGGCTCTTCGCGTGCTGGCTGAAGATGTCGAGGATCACCGCGGTGCGGTCGATCACCTTGACCTTCACCACGTCCTCCAGCGCGCGGCGCTGGCTCGGTGCGAGCTCGGTGTCGGCGACGACCGTGTCCGCACCGAGGGCCGCGACGAGCCCCGCGAGCTCCTGGGCCTTGCCCTTGCCGAGGTAGGTGCTCGGATCGGGGTGCGGGCGGCGCTGGAGCAGGCCGTCGAGGACCGTCGCTCCCGCCGTCTCCGCGAGCGCTGCGAGCTCGTGCAGCGAGTTCTCCGCGTCCTCCAGAGAGTTCTGCGAGTACACGCCGATGAGCACGACGTTCTCCAGGCGCAGCTGGCGGTACTCGACCTCCGTCACGTCCTCGAGCTCGGTCGAGAGGCCGGCGACGCGTCGCAGCGCCTGCCGGTCGTCGCGGTCGAACTGCTCGCCGTCGCTGTTCTCGCCCTCGTGGCCGGCGCTCTGCAGCGCCTGGGCTCCACCCGCGACGAAGCGCGAGTACCCCGCCGAACGCGACTGCGCGTTCGCCAGGACCCTCGAGACGACGTCCACGGCCTCGGTCGTGTCGGTCTCGTTCAGGTCTTCCGTCATCCGGATAACACTAACTCCTCAGGTCTTGATAGGTTCACTTCTCATGGCCGCCGAGCACTACTTCTCGAGTACTCCCGACGGCGACCTCCGGCCCCGCAGGATCCAGGCCCGCCTGGCCGGCCGCGACCTCGAGGTCACGACGGCAGGAGGGGTGTTCAGCCCCGGTCACGTCGATCTCGGCACACGCGTCCTGCTGGACGCGGTGCCCGACGCCCCCGCTGACGGGGACCTGCTGGACCTCGGCTGCGGCTGGGGCCCGATCGCCCTCGCGCTCGCCCTCGCCTCCCCCGACGCCCGGGTGTGGGCGGTCGACGTCAACCAGCGGGCGCTCGAGCTGGTCCGTCGCAACTGCGAGGAACTCGGCGTCCTCAATGTCAACGCCGTGCTGCCCGAGGATGTTCCCGACGACGTCCGCTTCCGCACCGTGTGGTCGAACCCGCCGATCCGCATCGGCAAGGAGGAGCTGCACCTCCTGCTCGAACGCTGGCTGCCGCGGCTCGAGGAGGGCGCGGACGCCTGGCTCGTCGTGCAGCGCAACCTCGGCTCCGACTCGCTCCAGACCTGGCTGGGCGCCGCGTTCGCCGGGCGGCTCGACGTGGAGCGCGTCTCCTCGGCGAAGGGCTTCCGCGTGCTGCGGACGACCCGCCTGGCCTGACCGGGTCCTCAGTCGATCCGGATCGTCCCGGTGAAGACGAGGTCGGCCGGGCCGGAGAGCCCGACGTGCTCGCCCTCCTCCGCCGCGAACATCGTCACGCCGAGCGTGCCGCCCGGGACCTCCACGCGCCAGGCCTGCGGAGCGCGCGCTCCCGCCCAGTAGCGCACCGCCAGTGCCGCCGCCGCGGCACCCGTGCCGCAACTCAGGGTCTCGCCGCTGCCGCGCTCGTGCACGCGCATCCGGATCCGCCCGATCCCGTCGTGGACCAGGGGCTCGCCGGGAACCACGAACTCGACGTTCGCGCCGTCCTCGAGCTCCGGGTCGAGCTGCGGGATGTAGGAGAGGTCGGCGGAGTCGAGCTCCTCGTCGTTGCTGAGGGCGACGACCACGTGCGGATTGCCGAGGTCGATCCCGAGACCGGGGCGCGCGACCTTGAGCTCCTTCGCCCGCACCAGGGGCTCGCCGCCCGCCAGCTCCCAGCGGCCGAGGTCGACCTGGAACCCGGCACCGCTGCGGGTGACGTCGCGGACGCCGGCGCGGGTGCCGATCGGCAGGGTGTCGCCGGGCTCGAGCGCCGCGAGGCCGCCCGCGAGCAGGAACGCGGCGTAGACGCGGATGCCGTTGCCGCACATCTCGGCGATCGAGCCGTCGGCGTTGCGGTAGTCCATGAACCACTCCGCCTCGCTCTCCTCGGCCAGAGCCGCGGCGCCCTCCGGGATCGCGCGGGAGCGGACGGCACGGATGACGCCGTCGGCGCCGACGCCGAAGTGGCGGTCGCAGATCATCGCGATCTGCGCGGGCGAGAGGTCGACCTCACCGTCCGGGTCGCTGAAGAGCACGAAGTCGTTGCCGGTGCCCTGGCCCTTGGTGAAGTGCAGCTCGATCGTCATGGCGCACAGCCTAGCGAGGAGCGGGAGCGGCGGCCTGGGCGGCGGCGTGCGCCCGCGACACAAGGTCCGGCGCGTCGTACGGGAGCCGGTGGGCGCCGGCGTAGCGCCGGAACCAGCTGTTCTGCCGACGTGCGTAGCGGCGCGTGAGCGCCTGCGTCGCCGCGATCGCCTCCTCCTCGCGGAGGACGCCGGCACGCTGGGCGAGCGCCTGGGCGTACCCGATGGCCCGCCCGGCTGTGACGCCGCGCTCCAGGCCGAAGGGGACGAGCCGCTCGACCTCGTCGAGCATCCCGGTCGCCCACATCCGCTCCACCCGCCGGTCGAGGCGCTGCACCAGCTCCTCCCGCGGAGCCTCGAGGAACAGGATCGAGGCGGGGCGCCACCGAACCGGCTCGTCGGACATCAGCGCGCTGTGCGTGCTCCCGCCGGTGAGCTCCGCGATCTCGAGCGCGCGGACGATGCGCCGGGCGTTGTGCGGACCGATCCGCTCGGCCACTCCGGCGTCGATCCGGCGCAACCGCTCGACGAGGGCGCCCAGGCCCTCCCGCTCGGCGGTCTCCTCGAGCCGGCGCCGGACGGCCGGGTCGGTGCCCGCGAACGAGAACTCGAAGACGACGCTGGAGACGTACAGACCGGAGCCCCCGACGAGGATCGGCGTCGCCCCGCGCGCCAGCACGCTCTCGATCACGCGCCGCGCCTCGCTCTGGTAGCGGGCGACCGACGCCTCCTCCGTCACGTCGAGGACGTCGAGCAGGTGGTGCGGGACGCCCCGACGCTCGTCGGCGGGCAGCTTCGCGGTGCCGATGTCCATCCCGCGGTAGAGCTGCATCGCGTCGGCGTTCACGATCTCAGCGGCGCCGCCGTCCTGCCGGATCGCCTCGGCGAGCTCGAGCGAGAGGTCGGACTTGCCCGTGCCGGTCGCGCCGACGACCGCGATGAGCTCCGGCGCGGTATCGGGGGCTCCGGTCTCAGCGCTCGCCATCGAGGGCGTCGTAGATCGGCGTCGTCAGCGTGCCGGCGTCGCGCACGCGCAGCGACGGCAGGCCCAGCGAGACCCGGGGCGCCCCGCTCGCGCCCGGGGCGGCCGGAACTCCGCAGGACTCGGTCTGCGCCCGGTCCCAGGCGTCGCCCGCGCGGGTGCGGCGGATGCGGAGCGGCGCGCCGTCGGGCGAATCCGCCAGGAGGTAGAAGGGCGCGGCACGGGTGACCCGGACCGAGACCACGTCTCCGGGACGCGGCTGCTCGGAGCCCTCGGGCACGTCGAAGTGCACCAGACGGCTGTCCTCGGCGCGTCCGCTCAGCCGGTGCGTCTCCGTGTCGCGGCGGCCCTCGCCGGTCGCGACGAGGACCTCGACCTCGCGGCCGACGACCGTGCGGTTCTCCTGCTCGCTGATCGCATCCTGCAGGGCGACGAGCCGCTCGTAGCGCTCCTGGACGACCGCCTTGGGGATCTGGTCGGGCAGCGTCGCGGCCGGGGTGCCGGGTCGGATGGAGTACTGGAAGGTGAAGGCGGAGGCGAAGCGGGCCGCCTCGACCACCCGCAGGGTCTCCTGGAAGTCGGCCTCGGTCTCGCCGGGGAAGCCCACGATGATGTCGGTGCTGATCGCCGCGTGCGGGATGCGATCGCGGACCCGGTCGAGGATCCCGAGGAACTTCTCGGAGCGGTAGGAGCGGCGCATCGCCTTGAGGATGCGGTCGGAGCCGGACTGGAGCGGCATGTGCAGCTGCGGCATCACCGCCGGCGTCTCGGCCATGGCGTCGATCACGTCGTCGGTGAAGGCCGCGGGATGGGGGCTCGTGAAGCGGATCCGCTCGAGCCCGTCGATGGTGCCCGCCGCGCGGAGCAGCTTCGAGAACGCCTGGCGGTCGCCGAACTCGACGCCGTAGGAGTTCACGTTCTGGCCGAGAAGGGTGACCTCGATCGCGCCGTCGTCCACGAGCGCCTGGATCTCGGCGAGCACGTCGCCGGGACGCCGGTCCTTCTCCTTGCCGCGGAGCGAGGGGACGATGCAGAAGGTGCAGGTGTTGTTGCAGCCGACCGAGATCGAGACCCAGCCGCTGTAGGTCGAGTCGCGCTTCGTGGGGAGCGTGGAGGGGAAGACATCGAGCGATTCGAGGATCTCGAGCTGCGCCTCGTCGTTGTGGCGGGCGCGCTCGAGCAGGCTCGGGAGGGCGCCCATGTTGTGCGTGCCGAAGACGACGTCGACCCACGGGGCGCGGTCGAGGATGACGTTCTTGTCCTTCTGCGCGAGGCAGCCGCCGACCGCGATCTGCATCCCCTCGTGTCGGCGCTTCACCGACGCGAGGTGGCCGAGGTTGCCGTAGAGCTTGTTGTCGGCGTTCTCGCGCACCGCGCAGGTGTTGATCACGACGACGTCGGCCTCGGCTCCATCGGCGGACACGTAGCCCGCCGCCTCGAGCGAACCGCTCAGCCGCTCGGAGTCGTGCACGTTCATCTGGCACCCGAACGTACGGACCTCGTAGGTCCTCGGCCGGGTCTCGGCGACGGGCGACGGGGCGGTACCGAGCGTGCTCATGGTGTGGGATTCTACGCTCCGGTCGGACCGCTCCCGGCCCGCCGTGTCAGCGGAAGCGGACGCCCGACCCCGGCTTGCGGATCGTCTCGCGGACGACGCGCTGCACGAGTCCGCCGGCGTAGCCGCGGCGCGCGAGGAATCCCGTGAGCCGGCGCTCGGCGACCTCGTCGGAGAGCGAGCGCAGGCTCGGCAGGCGCTTGCGCGCGAGCTCGAGCGCCGTGCGGTACTCGTCGTCGCCGTCCAGCTCGTCGAGCGCTGACGCGATCGCCTCGGGGTCGATCTTCCGCGCGCGCAGCTCCTGCTGGATGGAGGAGCGGCCGAGCTTCTTGCGGTCACGGAGCGAGACGACCAGCTGCTCCGCCATGCGGAGGTCGTCGAGGTAGCCGAAGCGCGTGAAGCGCTCGAGGATCTCGAGGGCGTCCTTCTCGGCGACGCCCTCCGTGTAGAGGCGCGCCTCGACCTCGGCGACCGAGAGGCTCTTGCGGGAGAGCCCCCGTACGATCCGATCCGCGACCTGCTCGGGATCGATCTCCTCCGGGATCTCGATCGCGTCGTCGTCGTCCTCGTCCTCCGCGTTCTCGACGAACGCCGGCGCGCGCCGGGCGACATGAGCCGAGAGCTCGGCGATCCGCTCGGAGGCCGGAGACGCGGCGCCCCCGACGGCGGAGCCTCCCGACTCGCCTGCGGCCGCCCCGGGAGCACTGGTACGCGGCGTTCCGGCTCCGGACGGATCCGGAAGCGACCCGGCCCCGTCGGCGTCCGGCGCCGCCGGAGCCCAGCCCTCGTCGCCCGCCGCACTCCGGTCGACCCAGGGCAGGAAGGCCACGGGGCGGCCCTTCGCCCCCTCCGCGGCCTTCTCCGCCACGGGCTAGGCGCCCTTGCGCACGGGCTGCTTGGTCTCGATCGCGACCGGCGCGGCCTCGACGGCCGCGTTCGGGTCGACGATCACGCCGAGCTTCACCAGGATGCGCTTCTCGATCTCAGCGGCCACATCGGCGTTGTCGATGAGGAACTGGCGCGCCTTCTCCTTGCCCTGGCCGAGCTGGTCGCCGTCGTAGGTGTACCAGGCGCCCGACTTGCGGACGATCTCGTGCTCGACACCGAAGTCGATCAGGCTGCCCTCGCGGGAGATGCCGACGCCGTAGAGGATGTCGAACTCGGCCTGCTTGAAGGGCGGGGCCATCTTGTTCTTCACGACCTTGACGCGGGTGCGGTTGCCGACCGCGTCGGTGCCGTCCTTCAGCGTCTCGATGCGGCGGATGTCGAGGCGGACCGACGCGTAGAACTTGAGCGCCTTGCCGCCCGCCGTGGTCTCGGGGCTTCCGAAGAAGACGCCGATCTTCTCGCGCAGCTGGTTGATGAAGATCATCGTGGTGTTCGTGGTGTTCAGTCCGCCGGTCAGCTTGCGCAGCGCCTGGGACATGAGGCGGGCCTGCAGGCCGACGTGGGAGTCGCCCATCTCGCCCTCGATCTCGGCACGCGGCACGAGGGCCGCGACGGAGTCGATCACGATGAGGTCGATCGAGCCCGAGCGCACGAGCATGTCGGCGATCTCGAGCGCCTGCTCTCCGGTGTCGGGCTGCGACACGAGGAGGGAGTCGATGTCGACGCCGAGCTTCTTGGCGTACTCGGGGTCGAGCGCGTGCTCCGCGTCGATGAAGGCGGCGATGCCGCCGTTGCGCTGCGCGTTCGCGATCGCGTGCAGCGTGAGGGTGGTCTTTCCGGAGGACTCGGGGCCGTAGATCTCGACGATGCGGCCGCGGGGGAGCCCGCCGATCCCGAGCGCGACGTCGAGCGCGATCGAACCGGTCTGGATCACCTCGACGGGAGCGCGGTCGTCGCTGCCGAGGCGCATGACGGCGCCCTTGCCGAACTGGCGGTCGATCTGGGCGAGTGCGGTCTCGAGGGACTTCTCGCGGTCGGAGGAACTGGGCATGGCCGTCTCGCTCTCGTGTTCGTGGTGGTGTCGCCTACAGGCTGTCGCGACATGCCGGTGGCTGTCGGAGTGACAGTGCCGGCCGGCTGCGACAAGGCGGTGAAGCAGGTCCGTTCAGGTGTCTCCGACGGTACGCCCGACCACCGACATCGGGGCCGAGCGAGAGCGACTCCGTGGAGACGGGGCCGTTCCTGCTTCTGTGGAGGAGCCTAGTCCCGTTCGAACACGGATTCGAGCACGAGCCGTCGGCGTGTCGAACACGACTTCGGCGACGGGAGCGTCAGCGGTGGCGCTTTCGCGGATCCACGCCGTGCCACCGGGCCTCCGGGACGTCGTTGGCGCGGCAGAGGGCGAGCCAGACCTCGCGCGGCTCCGCTCCGTCCGCGAGGGCGCGCTCGGCGGTGCGGCCCCCGAGCTCGGTCAGCACGAGGTCCGAGACCAGGACACGGGCGTAGGCGCCGCCGAACTCGTCGTCCACCAGCTGCCGGAACTCGCTCAAGCGCATGCGTCCACGGTAGCCGCTGCCCGGAGGCCGCACTCCCCCGGGAACGCCGAAGGGCGCCCGGCCGGAGCCTGGGCGCCCTTCGCGTGGAACGGGTGCGGTGAGTGGAGGGGACGGGGGCCGACTACTGCGTGACGAGGTCCGCGTCGAAGCCGGCGACCATGTCGGCCGGAATGGTGTCGGGGATGGTGTCGATGCCCTCGATGACGGCGAGACGATCGCCGACCTCGCGCATGATCACCGAGATGGGGGTGTCGAGGGCGTCGGCGACAGAGGCGAGGATCTCCGAGGAGGCCTCCTTCTGACCGCGTTCGACCTCGCTCAGGTAGCCGAGCGCAACGCTCGCCTTGCTCGCCACCTGACGGAGCGTACGACCTTTCTGCAGGCGAAAGTCCCTGAGGACATCGCCGATCTCCTGACGAACTAGAACCACTGGACCCTCCTTCTCCACGTCAACCGCATGTCGTGCACCTGCACCGCGAGCACGAGCGCCGGAGATTCCGGAGCGGGTGATCGGGGGGCTGGGACGAGAGAACCGGATAGCTGTTCACTACCCGGTTCGTATGGTGTCGACTCTAATACCGGATGACTGGACTTTGCGTGTGAGCGACACCAGTTGTAACCGGGCCGCAATGCGGCGCATTCCGATTCCCGGAGGGCCCTCGCTGGGTATCCGCCTCATGCGCCGCGGGAGATCAGCTCCGCGCCGAGGGCGAGAGCCGCGTCGACCGAGGCGGCGCGGATCGCGGCGCGGTCGCCGTCGAACCGGTGCTCACGGACGAGCTCGTCCTCGCCGAGGACGGCCGCCACGAAGACGGTGCCGACGGCCGCATCCCCCTGCGGATCCGGACCGGCGACCCCCGTCGTCGCCAGGCCGAGCGTCGGACGCCCGTCGGCTGCGAGCCGCGAGGACGCTCCGCGCGCCATCTGCACGGCGACTCCGGGATCGACGGGCCCCCGCTCGCCGAGGACGCGCGCGTCGACCCCGAGGAGCCGGTCCTTGAGGTCGGTGGCATAGCTCACCACTCCCCCGCGGTACACGGCGGAGGCGCCGGGCACCTCCACGAGGGCGGAGCTGAGCGCGCCGCCGGTGAGCGACTCCGCGACGGCGAGGTCGACACCCCGCCGCCGGAGCTCGGCGATCAGCTGCGCGGCCGTCACCGCGTCGACCGGGCGGCCCGGCTCTGGCGGGCGGCGTCGGCGAGGTAGTCGATCCCGGTGGCGACCGTGAGCACCACCGCGGCCGTCATCGTGATCCCGTTCAGCCAGTGGACCCAATCGCCGAGGACGGCCCAGAGCGGCAGCAGAGCGAGGGAGATCGCGATCGACTGCACGATCGTCTTGAGCTTGCCGCCCCGTGACGCCGGGATCACCCGGTCCGAGAGCACGGCCATCCGGAAGACGGTGATGCCGATCTCGCGCACCAGGATGACGATCGTCACCCACCACGGCAGCTCCGCGAGGATCGAGAGCCCGACGAGCGCCGCACCGGTCAGCACCTTGTCGGCGATCGGATCCAGGAGCTTGCCGAGATCGGTCACGAGGCCCCGGCTCCGGGCGATGTGCCCGTCGATGCCGTCCGTGGCGATCGCGACGATGAAGAGGAGCGCCGCGGCGATCCGGATCCCGCCGTCCTGCCCCCCGTCGGCCAGCAGGAGCCAGAAGAAGACGGGCGCCAGCAGGATCCGAACGACCGTGATCGCGTTCGGCAGGTTCCAGTTGCCCGACGCGGCCGGAGCCGGTGCGGTGGGGTGGGTCATCGTGCTCCGCCGTTCCTCGCAGTGCGGGCGACCGGGACGGTCACTCGCGTCCCGTCAGCGTCCAGGCGTCCTCGCCGGACCCCTCGTCGTCGTCGTGGTAGTCGGTGGCGGCGGGCCCCGTCGGCTCGGCCAGCGGATCCGCGTACGGGTCCGGGGCGACCGAGGACGGCGCGGCCGGCCCCTCACCCGGGTCCTCGCCGCGCATGCGCGCGAGGACGCCCGGCAGCTGCTCGGCGGTGACCAGCACGTCGCGAGCCTTCGACCCCTCGGAGGGGCCGACGACCTCGCGCGACTCGAGCAGGTCCATCAGCCGGCCGGCCTTGGCGAAGCCGACGCGGAGCTTGCGCTGCAGCATCGAGGTCGAGCCGAACTGCGTGCTGACGACGAGCTCGGCCGCCGCGACCAGCAGCTCGAGGTCGTCCCCGATGTCGGAGTCGATCTCCTTGCGCTGCGCCTGCACGGTGATGTCCTGGCGGTACTCGGGCTGCGCCTGACGGGTGACGTGCTCGACGACCTTCGCGATCTCGTCCTCGCGGACCCAGGCGCCCTGGACGCGCATCGGCTTGTTGGTGCCCATGGGGAGGAAGAGGCCGTCGCCCTGCCCGATGAGCTTGTCGGCTCCCGGCTGGTCGAGGATGACCCGCGAGTCCGTCACGCTGGTCACCGCGAAGGCGAGGCGGCTGGGCACGTTCGCCTTGATGAGGCCGGTCACCACGTCGACGCTCGGCCGCTGCGTGGCCAGCACGAGGTGGATGCCCGAGGCGCGCGCGAGCTGGGTGATGCGCACGATCGAGTCCTCGACGTCGCGCGGGGCGACCATCATCAGGTCGGCGAGCTCGTCGACCACCACGAGGAGGTACGGGTACGGCTTGAGGACGCGGCTGCTGCCCGCGGGGAGCTTGATCTCGTCCGCGCGGACGGCCGCGTTGAAGTCGTCGATGTGACGGAACCCGAACGACGCCAGGTCGTCGTAGCGCATGTCCATCTCCTTCACGACCCACTGCAGCGCCTCGGCGGCCTTCTTGGGGTTCGTGATGATCGGAGTGATCAGGTGCGGCACTCCGCCGTAGATGGTGAGCTCCACGCGCTTGGGGTCGATCAGGACCATCCGCACGTCCTGCGGGCGCGCGCGCATCAGCAGGCTCGTGATCATCGAGTTGACGAAGCTGGACTTGCCGGAGCCGGTGGAGCCGGCGACCAGGAGGTGCGGCATCTTGGCGAGGTTCGCCACGACGTAGCCGCCCTCGACGTCCTTGCCGACGCCGATGGTCATCGGGTGCGTGGACGTCGTCGAGGCCGGCGAGCGGAGGACGTCGCCCAGCGAGACGATCTCGCGGTCCGTGTTGGGGATCTCGACGCCGATCGCGCTCTTGCCCGGGATCGGGGAGAGGATCCGGACCTCGTTGCTGGCGACGGCGTAGGAGAGGTTCTTGCTGAGCGCGGTGACGCGCTCGACCTTGACGCCGGGGCCGAGCTCGATCTCGTAGCGGGTGACGGTCGGGCCGCGGGAGAAGCCGGTGACCGTCGCGTCCACGTTGAACTGCTGCAGCACCTCGGTGATGGCGCGGACCATCTCGTCGTTGGCCGCCGAGCGCGCCTTGGAGGGCGTGCCCGTCGAGAGGGCGGCCGCCGAGGGGAGGCGGTACGGCGCGTCGTCCTCGAACGAGGAGTCGAAACCGGCGGTCGGGTCCTCCTCGGCGAGGGGCGCGATCGGGCCGGTCTCGATGACGGGCGGGATCGGGACGGCGGGCGCCACGTCGAGGCGGTCGAGCCG
Source organism: Rathayibacter sp. AY1A5 (assembly GCF_002930875.1). NCBI lineage: Bacteria > Bacillati > Actinomycetota > Actinomycetes > Micrococcales > Microbacteriaceae > Rathayibacter > Rathayibacter sp. AY1A5. The sequence goes on from NZ_PSTM01000006.1 coordinate 39,029, forward strand.
GATGACCTCGGTCGCGTCGTCGTCGACCACGCCGGTCGCACCGCGGGGAGCGCCCGTCTGCTCGAAGCGGGCGAGCGCGGCCTCGGCGGTCTCGGCCTCGTCCAGCACCTCGGTGGCGTAGGAGCGGGTCGGCGGGTGGGCCTCGTCGTCGCGCTCCTCGAGCGCGGTGTCGAAGCCCTTCGCGCGGCCGCGGGCGGGAGCGGTGCCCTCGAGCACCTCGGTGAAGGAGTCGATCGGGAGCTCGGTCTGCGCGGTCGGCTCGTCCTCGCGCCCGGACTCGGTGCGCCGCCACCAGGGCAGCTCTCCGCCGTCCTGCTGCGCGTCCTCCTCCTGCTCGGCCTCCGCCTTCGCCGCGGCCTTGGCGGCGGCCCGCTCGGCCTTGAGGCGGGCGCGCTCCTCGTCGTCGAGCACGGGGGCGCCGAAGAGGTAGCCGTAGAGCTCCCGCGAGCGCGCGCCGATGCGGTTCGGCGGGGTCTTGGTGATGATGAACAGCGACAGCAGGATCACGAGCGACAGCAGCACGGTCGCGCCGGGGACGGTGGCGATCGCCGCGAGCGGGGCGCCCACCAGCCAGCCGAGGACGCCTCCCGCGGCCGCCATGGTCGCGATGCCCTGGCCGGGCTGCGGCAGGCCGAGGTGCGCGTGGCAGATGCCGGCGGAGGCGACGAGCAGCGTGATGACGCCCACGCCGATCCGCCCGTTGTCGTCGACGGACCGGGGGTGCCGAAAGAGCCAGAGGGAGAAGAGGAGAAGGACGACCGGCAGCACGTAGGCGACCCGGCCGAAGAAGCCGCCGAAGCTCCACGCGTCGAGCACCAGGGCGACCGGGTCGGTCGCGAGGAACCACTCGACCACCGCGCCCGCGACGGCCAGCAGCAGCAGCAGGAAGGGGACGCCGTCGCGGCGCTCCTCCTTCGCCAGCCGCTCGGGACCGAGGGCGCGGGCGGCGCCGCCCGCGAGGTGGGCCAGCGCCATCCAGAGCCGCACGGCGGGGTTGGTGCGCGGGGCGGACTCGAAGGCCACCGTCTTCGTCTCGGCGGCCGCCTTGCCCGAGCCCCGTCCGGATCGCGGCGCGCCGGAGCGCGGAGTCGCGCTGCCGCGCCCGCGCGAGGTCGTCTTGGTACTGGTCGCCATGAGGCCACCGTACCCGCCGCCCCCGTCAGGGCCGGTGACCCGCGCCGCGACGGCCGGCGCCGATCCGCCGCCGGCCGGGAGGCTCAGGCCTCGATGACGAGCGGCACGATCATGGGCCGGCGGCGGTAGGAGGTGTTGACCCAGCGGCCGACGACGCGACGGACGGCCTGCGAGAGCGCGTGCTGATCGCTCGCCCCGTTCCGCACCGCCTCCTCGAGCGCGGCCGCGATCCGCGGCTTGACCTCGTCGAAGACGCTGTCGTCCTCCGCGAAGCCCTTCGCGTGGATCTCGGGGCCGACGACGATCCGCCCCGTGCCCGCCTCGACCACCACGATGATCGAGATGAAGCCCTCCTCGCCGAGGATCCGCCGGTCCTTGAGGTCGGCGTCGGTGATCTCGCCCACCGACGATCCGTCGACGTAGACGAACCCCAGGTCGAGCCGTCCGACGACGGTCGCCCTGCCGTCGAGCAGGTCGATCACGGTGCCGTCCTCGGCGATGATCGTGTTCTCCTCCGCGATCCCGGTCTCACGCGCGAGCTGCGCGTTCGCGACCAGGTGCCGGTACTCGCCGTGCACCGGCATCACGTTCAGCGGCTTGAGGATGTTGTAGCAGTAGAGGAGCTCGCCGGCCGCGGCGTGCCCGGACACGTGCACCTTCGCGTTGCCCTTGTGCACGACGGTCGCTCCGAGCCGCGTGAGCCCGTTGATGACCCGGTACACCGCGTTCTCATTGCCGGGGATGAGGCTGGAGGCGAGGATCACGGTGTCGCCCTCCCCCGGCTCGATCTGGTGATCGAGGTTGGCCATCCGGCTGAGGACGGCCATCGGCTCGCCCTGCGACCCGGTGGACATGTAGACGATCCTGTCCTCGGGGACGTCGCCCGACTTCTTCATGTCGACCAGGACTCCCGGAGGGACGTGCAGGTAGCCGAGATCCGCGGCGATGCGCATGTTGCGGACCATGGAGCGGCCGAGCAGCGCCACGCGGCGGCCCGTGGCGTGAGCCGCGTCGAGCACCTGCTGCACCCGGTGCACGTGGCTGGAGAAGCTCGCGACGATGACGCGGCGGGTCGCCCTGGCCATGACGCTCTCGATGACCGGGCCGATGTCGCGCTCGCTCGGCGTGAAGCCGGGGACGTCGGCGTTGGTGGAGTCGACCATGAACAGGTCGACTCCCTCCTCGCCGAGGCGGGCGAAGGCGCGCAGGTCGGTGATCCGGCCGTCGAGCGGCAGCTGGTCCATCTTGAAGTCGCCGGTGTGCAGCACCGAGCCCGCGTCGGTGACGATCGACACGGCCAGCGCGTCCGGGATCGAGTGGTTCACGGCGACGAACTCGAGCTCGAAGGGCCCGAGGTTCTCGACGTCGCCCTCCTTCACCGTGAGCGTGTACGGCGTGATCCGGTGCTCCTTGAGCTTCGCCTCGACGAGGGCGAGCGTGAGGGTGGAGCCGATCAGCGGGATGTCGCGCTTCAGCCGGAGCAGGTAGGGGACGGCGCCGATGTGGTCCTCGTGGCCATGGGTGAGGACCACTCCGACGATGTCGTCGAGCCGGTCCCGGATGGGCGTGAAGTCCGGGAGGATCAGGTCGACGCCCGGCTGGTCCTCCTCCGGGAAGAGCACGCCGCAGTCGACGATCAGGAGCCTGCCGTCGATCTCGAAGACGGTCATGTTGCGGCCGATCTCGCCGAGGCCGCCGAGGGGGATGATCCGGAGCGTTCCCGGAGCGAGCGGGGCGGGGATGATCACGGGACCGGGCATGCGCCCTCCTTCTCCAGCGGTGCTTTCTCGGGACGTGCCGCTCGGGCTCAGCGGGTGGTGCCGGCGACCTTCGGGAGGGCGCCGCCGGCCGCGGCGTTGCGGTCGGGCCGGAAGTTGCGGAAGTCGACGCCCGGGATGTCGCGGACCAGGCCGAGCTCGTCCTCGATGAGCGCCGCCTCCGACTCCTCCGGGCCGACCAGGGGCAGCCGCACGCGCGGCGAGGAGATGCGGCCGAGGCCGTGCAGGATGTACTTCGCGGCGACGGTCCCGGGGACGTGCGTCATCACGGCGCGCACGAGCGGCTCGAGCTGCTGGTGCGCACGGGTGGCCGCGTGGAGGTCGCCCGCGTTCACGGCGTCGACGATCGTGCGATACGGCGCGGCGGCGATGTTCGCGGTGACGCCGATGAGCCCCGTGGCGCCGATGGCGAGCTCGGGCAGCACGTTCGCGTCGTCGCCGCAGAAGTACATCAGGTCGGTCTGGTTGAGCACGCGGCTGACCTCGGAGAGATCTCCCTTCGCGTCCTTCACGGCCAGGATGTTCGGGTGCTTGGCCGCCCGCAGGATCGTCTCGTAGCGGATCGGCACGCCGGTGCGGCCGGGGATGTCGTAGAGGATCACCGGCAGGTCCGTCGCATCCGCGATCATCCGGAAGTGGGTGAGCACGCCCGCCTGCGTGGGCTTGTTGTAGTAGGGGGTGACGATCATGTTGCCGTCGGCGCCGGCCTTCTCGCTCTGACGGGCGAGCTGCATGGCGTGGGCGGTCTCGTTCGAGCCGCCTCCCGTGATGATCTTCGCGCGGCCCCCGGCGACCGAGCGGCCGACCTCGACGAGGCGGATCTTCTCCGGGTCGGTCAGGGTGCTGGTCTCGCCCGTGGTCCCGGTGACCACGATGCCGTCCGCGCCCGCTGCGATGCAGTCGTCGATGTGCTTCTCGACACCGGGCCAGTCGACCTCGCCGTCGGCGGTGAACGGGGTGACCAGGGCGACCAGGACCTGGCCGAAGGGATTCTCCGGAGTTGACACGCTGCCAGGGTAGCGGGTCGCCGCCGCGCCGCCGGGAGGAGCTTCCCGGAGCCGCCCGCGCGGACGGCAGCAGGCGATCGGGCGGGACGGCCCGCTCGTCCTCGCCGGGCGGCGGGCTACGGGGCGACGCGGCCGTTCGCTGTGAAGGCGGCGGCCGTGAGGGGCATCAGCTCCTGGAAGTGCGTCTCCATCTGCTCGGCCGCCATCTCGATCTCGCGCTGCGGGAAGGAGGGGAACGTCGAGTCCTCGCGCTTGGTGCGCAGGGAGAGGAAGTTCATCAGCGAGCGGGCGTTGAGCGTGACGTACATCGACGAGTAGATGTTCAGCGGGAGGACGATCCGGGCGACCTCGCGGGCGACGCCCTCGCCGAGCATCCGCCGGTACGACTCGTAGGCCTGCGTGCTGACGCGGCGCGTCTCCTCGGCGACGAGCTCGGCCTGCTCGGGGGTGCCCGGCTCGAAGGAGTAGGCGCCGGGCTTGCCGACCTGCACGAGGTTGCGGCGGGGGCCGGGCACGTAGAAGACCGGACGGAGCTCGCGGTAACGGCCCGACTCCTCGTTGTAGGAGGCGATGCGGTGCCGCATGAACTCGCGGAAGACGAAGATCGGCGCCTGCACGTAGAAGGTCATCGAGTTGTGCTCGAACGGCGAGCCGTGGCGGTCGCGCATGAGGTAGTTGATCAGGCCGCGGTCGCGCTTGCGCTGCAGCTCGGCGTCGGACTCCTCGCCGTCGAGCGCCTCGGCGAGTGTCTTCTCGCCCTGGGTCGAGACGCGGGCCGCGAACAGCACGTCGGAGTCGTGGGCGCTCGCGCGGACCAGCTCGACGACGACATCGCTGCGGAAGACGGGACTGCTCGGGTCTGCGCTGAGGCTGCTCTGTTCGGTCACGGATCGAACCTAGACCACGCTTTGACCGCGGCCGTCGTCACATCCCGAAACAGTCGTCCGCGCAGCGCCTGCGCCGACCTACGCTTCCCGGATGGAGCCCGTGACGATCCTCGCCGCACTGCTCGGCCTCGTCGTGCTGGGCGTCGTCCTCGGGGCTGTCCATCGGGCCCGCTCCGGGCGCGTCGCGGGCGTCCCCTCGCGCCAGGGCCCCGCGATCGACCCCGGCGAGCTCGTCCCCGGCGCAGTGCTCGGGACCCGGGCCACAGTCGTGCAGTTCTCGACCGACGTCTGCACGCGGTGCCCTGCAGTGCGACGGATGGTCGGGGAGCTCGCCCAGCAGCGGCCCGGGCTGGCGCACCTCGACGTCGATCTGACGCACCGCCCCGACCTCGCGGCGCGCTTCCGCGTCCGGCAGACGCCCACGCTCCTCCTGCTCGATCGAGACGGAGTGCCGCGCAGCCGCGTCGGCGGCGCTCCGACCCGCGCCGCCCTGACCATCGAGCTCGACCGACTCCAGGAGACATGATGAGCACCCGCTCCCCCTCCACCACCGGCGCCACTCCCCCGTCCGGCACCGTCGATCCCCGCGGCCCGAGGGTCGCCGCCGGAGTCACCGCCGCACTCCTCCTCACGGCCGTGGGCCTCGGGCTCGCGGCCGCGGCCCGGGCCGACCTCGACGGCCGGCTCTCCCAGCCCGGCTTCCTCCTGCTGCTGGCGCTCGCCGCCCTCTTCGCCTGGTCGGCCGCGCGCGGCGTCGGCTCCGGCCCCTGGGCGGTGCTGTTCCGCCGGGTGGTCCGGCCGCACCTGGCACCGCCGCGCGAGTGGGAGGACGCCCGCCCGCCGCGCTTCGCCCAGCTGATCGGCCTGGTGGTGACCGGCGCCGGCGTCCTCCTGCACGTCGCCGGCGTCCCGGGATCGGTTCCGGTCGCCGCGGCCGTCGCCTTCCTCGCCGCCTTCCTCAACGCCGTGTTCGGCCTCTGCCTGGGCTGCGAGCTCTACCTCGTGCTCGCGCGGGCCGGCCTGGTCGGGCGCTCGGCCGGCTCCCGGGCGTGAGGCTCTAGGCTGAGTCCGCTTCGCGGGCGGCCCGCGACCGGCTCCGGGAGGCACCATGAGCGACTCATCCGCACGGCACTCCGACCACGACGGGATCACGGACTCCGGCTCGCCGCGGCGCGCCGCGCGCACGCCGGGCGAGCACGTGTCGACGCCGTCCGAGCTGCCCTCGGCCCGGCCGGATGCGTCCGCTCCCCGGCTCCGCGTCCTGATCTCGGGCGCCAGCGGGATGATCGGCTCCGAGCTGACCCGCCAGCTGCGCGCCGAGGGGCACGAGATCCTGCGCCTGGTGCGCCACGCGCCGTCGAGCCCGGACGAGTTCCACTGGGCGCCCACCTCGCACATGCTCGACTTCAGCGTGCTCGACCGCGTCGACGCCGTGATCAACCTCTCCGGCGCCTCGATCAGCCGCCTGCCGTGGACCGCGTCCTACAAGCGGGAGATCCTCGACTCGCGGATCCAGTCCACGCAGACCCTCACCGACGCGATGCGGATGTCCTCGACCCCGCCGACGACGCTGATCAACGCCTCCGCGGTCGGCTACTACGGAGACCGCCCGGGCGAGGAGCTCACCGAGCAGTCCTCGCGCGGCGACGGGTTCCTCGCCGACGTCGTCGACCGCTGGGAGAAGGCCGCCCACCTCGCGCCCGAGGCCACGCGGGTGGTCACCGCTCGCACCGGGCTCGTCCTCGGCGACGGCGGCGCGCTCAAGCCGCTCCTGCCCCTGACGAAGCTCGGCCTCAGCGGACCCCTCGGCAGCGGCAACCAGGCCTGGCCCTGGATCAGCCTCTACGACGAGGCCGCGGCGATCCGCCACCTGCTCACGTCCTCGCTCTCGGGCCCGGTGAACCTCGCCGGACCGGTGCCGGCGACCGCGAACGACGTGATGCGCACCCTCGCCGAGCAGCTGCACCGCCCGTTCAAGCTGGCCGTCCCCGAGAAGATCATCGAGCTCGCGCTGCGCGACGCCGGGCACGAGCTCCTGCTCTCGAGCCAGCGCCTGGTCCCCCAGCGGCTGCTCGACGACGGCTTCGAGTTCCGCCACCGCACGGTCGGCGCGGCGCTGGAGTGGGTGCTCGCCTGATCCCGGCCGCCCGAGCGGTTCTCGCCCGGAGAGCCGCGCTCGAGTCGCGGCCGAGCGGTCAGGCCGGAGCCTCGTGCTCCAGCGCGATGGCCCGGCGGATGGCGCCTCGGGCACGCTTGCGGTCGCCACTGGCGTCGTAGGCGAGGCCGAGGCGGTACCAGGCACGCCAGCTCCCGGGCTGCGCGTCGACCTCCTCCGCGTACTGCGGGAACAGCGCGTCCGCCTCCTCCCGGAGCGGACGCCCGCTGGCCCGCGAGTCGAGGACCTCCTGCGGCAGCGCGTTCTCGCCCTCCAGCCGACGGGCCAGCTTCTCGGCGCGGAGCCCGAACAGCAGCTCGCGCACGAGCCCCCAGACGCCGACGGCGCCGAGGATCAGCAGGCCGACGCCCATCACGATGCCGGGCACCGTCGCCGCGGCGAAGGCGACGACGGAGTACTGCAGGCAGACGAACAGGTAGAGGGCGAGCAGGACCGCCATCAGGACGACGCCGATGCGGGTCCTCACGGGGTGCTCGTCGCTGCGGCGGCCTGGCCGGACGGAGCCCGGTCGATGACGGGCTGCTCGTCGACCGGCCGCTCGTCGAGAGGCGCGGCGTCGAAGGCGGCGCGCAGGTCGATCAGCGCGTCGAGGCCCACCACCACGCCCGTGGTCGTCCGGACCGCGTCGAGAGCGCGCAGGACGCCCTGCTCGTAGGACGCCTGCGAGGTGGTGTCGTGCCGGATGGTGACCGTCTCGCCGGTGCCGCCGAAGACGACCTCCTGGCGCGCCTCCACTCCGGGCAGGCGGAGGCTGTGGACCGGGACGCTCGCGACCTGCTGGCCGCGGGCCCGCTGGTCGGTGTGCGGAGCCTGCACCGGACCGAGCTCGGCCCGGGCGCGCAGCAGCAGCTCGGCCGTGCGGACCGCGGTCCCGGAGGGCGAGTCGACCTTGCGGGCGCCGTGGGTCTCGACGATCTCGGCGGCGTCGAAGAAGCGCGCGGCCACGGTGGCCAGCGCGGTCGCGAGCACCGAGCCCAGCGAGAAGTTGGGGATGATCACGACGCCGGCCTCCGGCTGCTCGGCGACGCTGCGCCGGAGGGCCGCGATCCGGTCGCCGGTCCAGCCGGAGGTGCCGACGAGCACCTTCCTCCCGTTGGCCACGGCGAAGTCGACGATCTGCTGGCTGACGGCCGGCACGGTCATGTCGACGACGACGTCGGCCGCGAGCATCTCGGCGGGATCGCTCCGCGAGCCGAGCCGCGCGACGAGCGAGAACTCGCTCGACGCCTCGATGAGCGAGCAGGTGAACGAGCCGAGTCGGCCGGACGCGCCGACCACGGCGACGGAGGTAGTCACCGACTCAGCGTAGCCCGCGGCTCAGTACGGCTGGGCCTCGGGCAGGCCGGTGCGCAGCTCCACGGGCAGGTGCGAGAGGTCGTTGTGCACGACGAGCACCGGCGGCTTGCGGGAGCGGACGCGGATGATCGTCAGCCCGCAGTTGGCCTGGTTGAGGCCCAGCCACCGCCAGTCGGGAGCGTCGAACACGTGGCGGACGAACCAGCCGATCACGAAGTTGTGGGTGATGAGGAGGTCGTGGCGGTCCTCGCGCGACGGCGCCAGGAACTCGGCCACCGCGTCCTGCATCTGCGCGTGCCCCGCCTCGATCTCGGCCGCGGTGACGCTGCCGAAGAAGGGCTCGAAAGCCTTGGGCATGTCCGGGGTCGGCCCCGAGGGGATGCAGTCGAACAGCAGCGAGGACGGCTGGAGCGGCAGGCTCGGCAGGAGCGTCTGGAAGCGCGCGGCCGTCTCCTCGGCCCGGCGCAGCGGCGAGTGCCACGCTCCGGTGAAGGGGACTCCGCCGAGCCGCTCGGCGATGAGCCTCGCCTGGCGCTCGCCACGGGCCGAGAGCGGGCCGTCCGGCATGCCGTGCTCGGCGTCCTGCTGCTCGCCGTGGCGGACGAGGTAGATGTAGTGGGACACGGGGTCCTCCCTGGTGCGGCGCGGCGGTGCGCGGTCAGCGGGCGTTCGACGATCGGATCAGATCGCGGAGGCGCTCTCGATCCCGGCGATCCCGGCGAAGGCCGACTCGTCGACCGCGCCGACGGCCGAGATCGACGACGGCCCCCGGCTCAAGTCTGCCGCGAGTGCCTGGACGTCCTCCGCGCCGACGAGGGCGAGTCGGCGCAGGCTCTCGTCGAGGTCGACGAACTCGCCGAAGGTCAGCTCGGCGCGTCCGAGGCGCGACATCCGGGTGTCGGAGTCCTCCAGCGCGAGCGCCGCCGCTCCCGAGAGCTGGCCGCGGGCGCGCGCGAGCTCGTCGTCGGTGACGCCGTCCTCGGCGAGGCGGTGGAACTCGGTGAGCAGGAGCTCGGCGACCGTCCCCGCCTTCGCCGGGGTGCACGCGGCGTAGAGCCCGAAGAGGCCCGCGTCCGAGTAGGACGGGGCGAAGGAGTAGACGGAGTAGGCCAGGCCGCGCTTCTCGCGCACCTCCTGGAACAACCGCGAGGACATGCCGCCGCCGAGGATCGAGTTGAGGACGCCCATCGTCATCCGCCGCTCGTCGCCCGCGGCGAGACCGGGGAAGCCGACCAGCAGGTTCGCCTGCTCGGTGGGGCGGTGCACCACCGACAGGGCGCTGCCGCGGGTGTAGGACGCACGGCCGCCGACGCGCCGCTCGACGGGCGGGGCCGCCGTGCCGAGGTCCCAGCCGTCGGCGACGAGGACCCGCTGGAGCAGCGCGACGAGCGCCTCGTGGTCGACGGCGCCGGCGACGGTGATCACCACGTCTCGCGGGCGGTAGGCGGCGCGGTAGTGCGCCCAGACCGCGTCCCGGGTGGCCTCGCCGATGGTCGCGGCGGCGCCCCCGATCGGGCGGCCCAGCGGGTGGTCGCCGAACACGGCCTCGAACAGCTTCTCGCCCGCCACGTCGGCCGGATCGTCGTCCGCCATCGCCAGCTCCTCGAGGATGACCCCGCGCTCGGTCTCGAACTCGTCCGGATCGATCAGGCTCGAGGTCACCATGTCGGCGATCACCTCGACCGCCATCGGGAGGTCGCGGTCCTGGATCTTGGCGTAGTAGCAGGTGTACTCCTTGGCGGTGAGAGCGTTGTGCTCCCCGCCCACGGAGTCGAAGGACACGGCGATGTCGAGGGCGGACCGCTTCTGCGTGCCCTTGAACAGCAGGTGCTCGAGGAAGTGCGTCGAGCCGACGTTGGAGGGCACGGCGGGCTCGCCCGCGGTCGCGGGGCGGCCGGGCCGCTCGTCGCGAGAACCCGCGGCGACCCAGAAGCCGATCGTGGCGCTGCGGGCGCCGGGCACCGATTCGCTGAGGATGCGGACACCGCTCGGGAGGACGGAGCGGCGGACCGTGGATCCGCCTGCGGCCCGGACTGACGTCTCCGGCTGGTCGAGGGGCAGTGCGACTCCGTGGTTCATCGTGCCCACCCTAGGCCACCGCGACGGCGGCCCGAGCCGGGCTGTCGCGCCGTGGCGGGAGAGGTGCCCGGGGCGTCGCGGACGGGCGCGGTCAGCGGCGCGCGCGCTCCAGCGCGGCCAGGTGTCCGGGGTCGAGCTCGAGCGAGACCGCGCGCACCAGCGCGTCCACGTCGGCGGGTGAGCGCGGGGCGACCGTCGCGGCGGTCAGCCGCGGCCGGCCGAGCAGCCAGGCCAGGGCGACGGCGGCGGGAGCGGCCGAGAGCTCGGCGCCGATCGCGTCGAGGACGGCGAGGACCCGGCGTCCGCGGCGCCCGAGGTGGGCGGCGGCGAGTGCCCCGTCGGGCAGGCGGCCGAGCTCGCGGCGGGTGCGCTCGGCGCCGCGGAGGAACCCGTGGGCGAGGGGGACGGTCGCGAGCAGGGCGAGTCCCTGGCCGGCGGCGACGAGGCCGAGATCGCCCTCCGAGCCGGGCCGCTCCAGCAGGTTCCAGCGGACCTCCGCGCCGGCGAGGCGGGGCAGCCCGTGGGCGGCCAGGACGCGCGCCTCGAACAGCTCCTCCGGGGAGAATCCGGAGGCGACCACCGACCGCACCAGCCCGCGCGCCAGCAGCACGTCGACAGCGCTGAGGAGCTCGTCGAGGCGCCCGGCCCCGTCGGGGCGGACCGCCAGCACATCGAGGCGATCGGTGCGGAGGCGGCGCAGCGCCCCCTCGACACGGTCCACGAGCGCACGCGGCGTCGCGGGCGCGCCGACCGGAGCGGCGAAGCGGCCGATCAGGAGGAAGCGGTCCCGGTCGCGGTGTCCGGCGGGCCAGCCGCCGTCGCCCTCCGCGAGGCTCGAGTCGGTGACGACGACGCCGTTGCCGCCCCACGCCGCGTAGCGCTCGAGCAGCGCGGCACCGTCGTCGCGGCCGAGCGCCGCCGCGTCGAGCACGAAGGGGAAGAGATCGTGGCCGGAGTCGCCCATCGGCCGGCGGTGCGAGGGTGCGACGGCGGTCGGCTCGACGGGGCCGGTCTCGGCGAGGACGCCGCTCGAGGAGGCTGCGCGGGAGGCCGCGGGCGGGAGCGGGACGGCACTGTGACGGGGAGCCCGCACGACGGCGCCGGTCCTGTCCCTGGGCACGCCACCACTCTCCCTGCGGCGGCTCGGGTCCCGCCAGGGGAGAGAGTATCCGAGCGCCGGAGCCGCCACTCCGCCGGGTCGCGCACGGTTCACCAGATCGTTACACGGGCGCCGCCGGCGGGGTCGACTCGCGCCGGCGAGCGGTGCGGCGGGCCCCTCCGTGTCGGCCGTCCGGGCTAGATTCGCGACCATGGACTCCACCGCCCCGACCCCCTCCGAGACCGCCGCCCCGACCCCCGGCTCCCCCGAGCGGGAGACGTCAGCGCCCTGGTGGACGAGCGCCGTCGTCTACCAGATCTACCCGCGCTCGTTCGCGGACTCGAACGGCGACGGCATCGGCGACCTGGGCGGCATCCGCTCGAAGCTCGACCACCTCGCCGACCTGGGGGTCGACGTGATCTGGCTCTCGCCGGTCTACCCGTCGCCGCAGCACGACAACGGCTACGACATCTCGGACTACGAGGACATCGACCCGCGGTTCGGGACGCTGGAGGAGTTCGACCTGCTCCTCGCGGAGGCCCACGAGCGCGGCATCCGCATCGTGATGGACCTCGTGGTCAACCACACGAGCGACGAGCACGCCTGGTTCGTCGAGTCCCGCTCCTCGCAGGAGGACCCGAAGCGCGACTGGTACTGGTGGCGCCGCGGGCGCCGCTCGGCCGAGCCCGGCCGCGAGCTCGAGGCGGCCGCCGGCGCCGGCCTCGACGTCGCCGAGCCGAACGGCTGGCGCTCCTACTTCTCCGGCCCGGCCTGGACGCTCGACCCGGCGACGGACGAGTACTTCCTCCACCTCTTCGCGGTGCAGCAGCCGGACCTCAACTGGGAGAACCCCGAGGTGCGGCACGCGGTGCACGCGATGATGAACCGCTGGCTCGACCGCGGAGTGGACGGCTTCCGGATGGACGTGATCAACCTCGTCTCGAAGGACGTCGGAGCCGTCGACGGCGAGCAGGGCGGCGCGGGCATCGTCGGAGGGGTGGGTCCACGGCTCCACGAGTACCTCCGCGAGATGCACGAGGCCGTGTTCGCGCACCGCGAGGGCTCCTTCCTCACCGTCGGCGAGATGCCCGGGGTCACCCTCGAGGAGGCGGTGCTCGTGACCGATCCCGAGCGGCGTGAGCTCGACATGGTCTTCCAGTTCGAGCACGTCGGCATCGACCACGGAGTCGACAAGTTCCACCCGGTGCCGCTGGACCTGGTCGCCTTGAAGGCCAACCTCGCGCGCTGGCAGGACGGCCTGGCCGAGCGCGGCTGGAACAGCCTGTACCTCGGCAACCACGACCAGCCGCGTCTCGTCTCGCGCTTCGGGGACGACGGCGCGCACCGCTACGAGTCCGCGACCCTCTGGGCGACGCTCCTCCACCTCCAGCGCGGCACGCCGTACATCTACCAGGGCGACGAGATCGGGATGACGAACGTCCCGTTCGCCGGCATCGAGGACTTCCGCGACGTCGAGTCCCTGAACTACTGGGCCGAGGCCGTCGGCGAGCGCGGCGAGGACCCGGCGACCGTGCTCGCCGGGCTGCGCGCGCAGAGCCGCGACAACGCCCGCACGCCGGTGCAGTGGGACGACAGCCTCCAGGCCGGCTTCACGACCGGCGAGCCGTGGATCGCGGTCAACCCGAACGCCGCCGAGGTGAACGTCGCCGCCGATCGGGCCGCCGAGCGGTCGGTCTTCGAGTACTACCGGGCGCTGATCGCGCTGCGGCACGCCGACGAGACGGTGCAGCTGGGCCGCTTCGCGCTGCTGGAGCCCGAGCACCCCGCGCTCTTCGCCTTCACGCGCACCGGACCGGGCGAGCTGCTCGTCGTCGGGAACGTGTCCGGTGAGCCGCTCGAGGTGCCGCTGCTCGAGGAGTGGGCGGCTGCCGAGACGGTCCTCGGCAACGTCGCCGGTGCGACCGGGTCGACGCTCGGCCCGTGGGAGGCGCGCATCCTGCGCCGCTGAACCTCGCCGCGCCCCGCTCCGAGCCCGGCGCGGGGCGCGGCGCCCGACGGCGGTGGACCAGCGGGCGAGGGCCTCAGGCGGAGACGCGGTCCAGCTGAGCGACGTCGCTGCGGGTCAGCGGGAGCGCGGCCGCCACGAACAGCGACTCGAGCTCCGCGGCGTTCCGCGCCCGGACGATCGCCGCCGAGACCTCCTGGTGCGAGAGCACCCAGGCGAGCGCGACCACGCCGGGCTCCGTGCCGTGGGCCCCGGCGATCTCGTCGAGGGCAGCGAGCACGCGGGAGCCGTGGCGGCCGACGTAGTCCAGGCCCGCCTCGAACAGGGCCGACTCCGGCTCGTCCGCGCGGCTGCGCAGGGCGCCGGTGAGGTAGCCGCTCGCCAGGGGCAGCCGCGCGAGGGTGCCGAGCTCGAGCCGCACCACCTCGGGGGCGACGTCGGTCTCGTAGGTCCGGCGCTCCATCAGGCTGTACTCCGACACGACGGCCGAGAGCGACGGCAGCGCGAACGCGGTCGCCGTCTCGTGCAGCGCCGTGATCGCGGCTCCGCTGAAGTGCGCGGCGCCCAGGGCGCCGACCGAGCCGTCCGCCAGGAACGGCGCGACCGCCGCCAGGCTGTCGGCGATGGGGATCCCGGGGTCCTCGCTGTCGAACGAGAGCAGGTCGATCCGGGTGCCGAGCCGCTCGAGGCTCCCCTCGATCGCGATGCGGACGTCCTCCGGGGCGAGGCCCGGCGCGTCCGGGTGCCGGCCGACCTTCGTCGCGACCAGCATCCGCTCGCGCAGCCCGCTCTGCTCGAGCCAGCGGCCGATCATGTACTCGCTCCGACCGGTCGCGTAGTGGTCCGCGGTCGAGATCAGGGTGCCGCCGAGACGGCCGAACGCGTCGAGCACCTCGGTGGTGTCGTCGATCCCGGCGGCCCAGCCGAAGACGGAGCCGTCGAGGGCGAGCGGATGCACGGGGAGGCCGGTCCGACCCAGGGTGCGTGAGAGGAGGGGCGTCTCCGGCTCGGTGGCCAGGGGCGTCGGGTCGGTCACGGAGTCCTCCGGTCGGGGCGGTGCGGCGCGGTCCCGCCACCGTACCCCATGCCCCCGCCGACGACGGACGCCCGCCCCACCGGAGTGGGACGGGCGTCACGGTCGTGCAGGAGGGATCAGCTCTCGGCGGGAGCCTCTGCCTCGGCCTCCTCGGCCACGACGGGCGCGAGGGACAGCTTGCCGCGGTCGTCGATCTTGGTGATCTGGACGAGCAGCTTCTGACCGACTCCGAGGACGTCCTCGACGTTCTCGACGCGCTTGCCGCCGGCGAGCTTGCGGACCTCGCTGATGTGCAGCAGTCCGTCCTTGCCGGGGAGGAGCGAGACGAACGCGCCGAACGTCGCGAGCTTGACGACGGTTCCGAGGAACTGCTCGCCGACCTCGGGGTTGGTCGGGTTCGCGATGGCGTTGACCTGCGCACGCGCGGCCTCAGCCGACGGGCCGTCGACGGCTCCGATGTAGACGGTGCCGTCCTCCTCGATGGAGATGTCGGCGCCGGTCTCGTCCTGGATCGCGTTGATCGTCTTGCCCTTGGGGCCGATCAGCTCGCCGATCTTGTCGACGGGGATCTGCACCGAGATCACGCGGGGCGCGGTCGGGGCCATCTCGTCGGGCTGGTCGATGGCCGCCGTGAGCACCGCGAGGATCGTGGTGCGGGCGTCCTTGGCCTGCTTGAGCGCGGCGTCGAGCACCGACGACGGGATGCCGTCGAGCTTCGTGTCGAGCTGGATGGCCGTGACGAACTCGGCGGTTCCGGCGACCTTGAAGTCCATGTCGCCGAGCGCGTCCTCGGCGCCCAGGATGTCGGTCAGCGCCGCGTAGCGGGTCTGGCCGTCGACGACGTCGGACACGAGGCCCATCGCGATGCCCGCGACCGGGGCGCGCAGCGGCACTCCGGCGTTGAGGAGCGACAGGGTCGACGCGCAGACCGAGCCCATCGAGGTCGAGCCGTTGGAGCTCAGCGCCTCGGAGACCTGGCGGATCGCGTAGGGGAACTCCTCGCGGCTCGGCAGCACCGGCACGAGGGCGCGCTCGGCGAGGAAGCCGTGCCCGATCTCGCGACGCTTCGGCGATCCGACTCGGCCGGTCTCACCGGTCGAGTAGGGCGGGAAGTTGTAGTGGTGCAGGTACCGCTTCTTGGTGACGGGCGACAGCGAGTCGATCTGCTGCTCCATCTTGAGCATGTTCAGCGTGGTGACACCCAGGATCTGGGTCTCGCCGCGCTGGAAGATGGCCGAGCCGTGGACGCGCGGGATGACCTGCACCTCGGCGTCGAGCGGGCGGATGTCGGCCAGGCCGCGTCCGTCGATGCGCACGCCGTCGCGGAGGATGCGGCCGCGGACGACCACCTTCGTGACGGACTTGTACGCCGCGCCGACCTGGTTGTAGGCCTCGGCAGAGAGCTGGCCCGAGGCGATGCGCTCGGCGATCTGCTCCTTGACGCGCGCCTTGAGGGCGTCGTCGGCGTCCTGCCGCTCGACCTTGTCGGCGATCTGGTACACGCGGACGAGCTCGTCGTAGCTGAGCTCGGCGACGTTGTCGTAGGTCTCCTGCGCGTAGGGCAGGAACACCGGGTAGTCCTTGACCGGCTTCGCGGTCTCGGCGGCGAGCTTCGCCTGCGCCTCGACGAGTGCGCGGAGGAAGGGCTTGGCGGCCTCGAGGCCCTCGGCGACGACGTCCTCGCTGGGCTTGGTCGCACCCGCCTTGATGAGGTTCCAGGAGGACTCCGTGGCCTCGGCCTCGACCATCATGATGGCGACGTCCGAGGAGCCGTCCTCGTTGGTGACGACGCGGCCCGCGACGGTGAGGTCGAAGACGGCGTTCTCCAGCTGGGAGGCCTTGGGGAAGGCGACCCACTGGTCGTTGCCGGAGCCGTCGGACATGAGCGCCAGGCGGACGCCGGCGACCGGGCCGGAGAACGGCAGGCCGGAGATCTGCGTGGACGCGCTCGCGGCGTTGATCGCGAGGGCGTCGTAGAACTCGTCCGGCGCGATGCTGAGGACCGTGATGACGATCTGGACCTCGTTGCGCAGGCCCTCGACGAACGAGGGGCGCAGCGGCCGGTCGATCAGACGGCAGACCAGGATCGCCTCGGTGGAGGGGCGGCCCTCGCGGCGGAAGAACGAGCCGGGGATCTTGCCGGCGGCGTAGGAGCGCTCCTCGACGTCGACGGTCAGCGGGAAGAAGTCGAAGTTGTCCTTCGGGTTCTTCGAGGCCGACGTGGCCGAGAGGAGCATGGTGTCCTCGTCGAGGTAGGCGGCGACGGCGCCCTGAGCCTGCTGCGCGAGGCGGCCGGTCTCGAAGCGGACGGTGCGGGTGCCGTACGAGCCGTTGTCGAGAACGGCTTCGGCGAATGTGATTTCAGGACCTTCCAAGAGGTCTGTCTCCTTAACGTCTGCAGCGGCGCCCCTTCTGGGCGCCGGCGTTCGTCGGAGCAGCGGTCCGGTCAGGAATCGAGACGATCCCACGGCAGGGCTTCGCGCCGTGCCGTCGTGTGGAGGGCGTTCGTGCTGGCCACCAGTAGAAGAGCTCCGGGCTGTCGCGACCTGTGCCGCGAGCGGAACGTGCCGCCTGCGACTCGTGCCGCGGCGGCCCGTGCTCTGTCGCACGCTACCGCCGTCCGGGACTCCACCACCGAGGACCAGCTTCCTGCCGGCCTGCTCCGTGGCTCGAATCCTGGGTCGACCGGCGGTCGCTTTCGGATTCGGAACCGGTTCATGCTATCAGCCGCGGTGCGGTTCCTCCATGGACCGCGCCGACCCGGCGGGCCCTCCGCCCGTCAGCCCCGCGTCTCGTGCATCAGCAGCTCGACGCGCAGCCCGCCCCTCACCGTCACGATGCGGGCCGGCACGCGGGGCGACCTCCCCGCCTCCGAGAGCCTGGCGAGGGCGGCCTCGACCACGTTCTCGAGACCGCGCGGCACCTGGCCGACGAGCCCCGAGGGGCGCTGGGCCGCGAACAGGCGGACCGGCATCGGAGCGTCCACGCGCTCCTCCTCCGCGGTGCGGCGCGGGATCACGGCCGTGACCTCGTCCTCGCCGAGGGCGAGCACCCGCGCGATCTCGTCCTGGTGCGGCCGGGAGTCGGCGAGGCGGAGGAGGGTGTCACCGCGCCGCGACTTCGGGCGCAGCTCGTAGTCGTAGTCGTCGAGCTTGCCCGAGCCGCGGTCGTCGGAGGGGAGGGGGTTCGCGTCGCCGCGTCCGAACGGGAAGAGCTTCATGCCTCCATTGTCCAGCTCGCGGCCCCTCCCCCGCTCGCGTCAGGCGGTGCGCCGCATCCGGGCGATCGCCGCGAGCACCAGGACGAGCACGACGGCGACGAAGCCGAGCAGGACCGGGACGGCCGGCAGGAGCGCGAGCGCGGCACCGATCGCCAGGACCGGCACCGCGAGGCCGAGGTAGGCGGCGAGGAACACGGCCGCGAGCACCTCGCCGCGGGTCTCGTCGGTGGCGAGCGAGCCGGCGACTCCGAGCGCCAGGCGGAAGAGCAGGCCCACGCCCGCTCCCGCGAGCACCCCGCCGACGATGAAGGCGGACACCGAGACGATCACGGCGCCGGTCGCGACCAGCAGCAGCCCGGCCGTCAGCGCCACGGCCGCGAGGCGGAGCGCCGTCCGCGAGGACAGCCGGATCGAGACCAGCTGCGCGACGGCTCCGGCGGTGAAGACCCCGAAGGAGACCGCGCCCGCCTCGAGGTGGGAGGTCTCGCCGAAGCGCCCGGCGAGGAAGGTCGGCGCCAGCGAGGTGAAGAGGCCGAACACGGCGAACCCGGCGAACGCGCCGACCGCGGCCGAGAGGAAGACGCCGCGGGAGTCGGCCGGCACGGCCAGGCGCTGCGGACGGTAGGCCGGGAGGACCTCGCGCCGCTCGACCGTCTCGGGGACGAGCGCGACGCCGATCCCGAGGACGACCAGGAGGACGAGGAACACGGCGTACGGGACGACCAGGGGCTCGCGCACCGTCACGGCGAACACCCCGCCGACGAGCGGGCCCAGCGCCAGCCCGCCCATGTTGACGAGGGCGGAGACGGCGCGGGAGGTGCCGGGGCCCTCCTCCGGGCGGGCGACGGCGCGCAGCTCCGAGAGATGGGCGGTAGCCGTCGCGGTGAGCGCGCCGACGCCGAGCC
Source organism: Rathayibacter sp. AY1A5 (assembly GCF_002930875.1). Taxonomy (NCBI): domain Bacteria; kingdom Bacillati; phylum Actinomycetota; class Actinomycetes; order Micrococcales; family Microbacteriaceae; genus Rathayibacter; species Rathayibacter sp. AY1A5. The sequence continues at coordinate 57,612 of NZ_PSTM01000006.1, forward strand.
CGGTCAGCAGGCGGGCGAGGATCAGCCCGGGCACGTCCGGCCAGAGCAGGAACACGGCGGCCGCCAGGACCTCGACGAGGACCGACGCGAGCAGGATCCGGCGGCGGCCGAGCCAGTCGCTGACGTGCCCGGCGAGGAAGAGGCTCGCCACGACTCCGACCGCGTACGCGGCGAAGACCACGGTGACGACGAAGGCCGGGAACCCGTCGCGCTGCTGGTAGATCGCGTAGAGCGGTGTCGGCACGGTCGAGAACGCCATCACCGTGAGGAAGGCGACGGCGATCACCCAGAAGCCGTGGCGGTGCGGGAGCTCGCGGCGGTGGACGGACGGGAGGGAGCGCTCGGTGGTGGTCACGGTGTCCACAGTGCTCCGCCCCATCATCCGTGTCCAACGGAGGATCTCGGTTGGATTGATCGTCCCTGCTGGATAATGGGCGGATGGACGACCGCCAGCTCGCCGCCTTCGTCGCCGTCGCCGAGGAGCTCAGCTTCACCCGGGCGGCCGCGCGCCTGTTCGTCGTGCAGTCGACCCTCTCGGCGAGCATCCGCTCGCTCGAGCAGGAGCTCGGCTCGCCGCTGTTCGCCCGCTCGACCCGGCGGGTGGCGCTCACTGCGGTCGGCGAGGCGCTCCTGCCCTCGGCCCGATCGGCGACCGACAGCCTCGACCGGATGCGCTCGCTCGCGGCCGACGACGCGGCGGGGCTCCGCGGGCGGGTGCGGGTGGGCACCTTCTCCGCCCTCGACCTCGTCGACCTGCCCGGCGCGCTCGGCGTCTTCCGCACTCGGCACCCGCTGGTGGACCTGCTCCTGCGCACCTCGACCACCGGCTCCACCGGTCTCGCCGAGGACCTGCGCCGCGGCCTGCTCGACGCCGCTCTGCTGGCACTGCCGGCGACGCAGCTGCGGGGCCTGGCGGTGACGCGGCTGGTGCGCAGCGACTACGTCCTGCTGGTGGAGAGCGCGCATCCGCTCGCCGCGGCGGGACCGCCCTCCCCGCAGGACCTCGACGGGCTCACCTTCGTGGACACGCCCGCCGGCTTCGGCAACAGGGTCGCCGTCGACCTCGCCTTCCGCAAGGCCGGGGCGTCGCGCCGGGTGGCCACCGAGGTCGCCGATCTGCCGGGGATCCCCCGCTTCGTGCAGGCGGGGCTGGGTCCGGCGATCGTGCCGCGCGCGGGCGTCGAGCCGCTGGAGGGCGTCACGGCCCTCGCGCTCGACTGGCCGGGGCTGGTCTGGGAGCTCTCGGTCTGCACGGCGCCGCGCCCCTCCGCCGCGGTGCAGGCGCTCACGGCCGTGCTGGCGGAGCGGTCGGCCTAGGCCTCAGCCCTCGCGCAGGGGGCCGCGGACGATCGAGTCGCCGGAGTGCTCCGGGTCGTCGTCGAACGGCTCCTGGGAGACGTCCACGAGCGGGTACTCGGCGAGGTCGACGTCGTCGGGGACGGCGAAGACGCCGTCGGTCCCGTCGAGCACGCCGAGGCCGACCAGCCCGGAGGCGTCGGCGGCGAGGAGCCAGACCTCCCGGTACGAGTCGTCCGCGCTCTGCGCATCGAGGTGCACGTGCAGGCGGCGGGTGCCGTCGGCGTCCTCCAGCTCGGCGGTTCCGCTCGCTCCCTGCCAGTCGGGGAGAGCGGCGAGATCAGCGCGCGCCACGACGGCGGCGGTGTCGTCGCTCCGCGAGGCCTGCCACCAGGCTCCGCCCGCGACCCCGATGACGAGCGCGCCGAGAGCGGCCAGCACGGCGCTCAGAGCGCGGGGCCGGCGGCGGCGGGCGGGACGGTGCCGTCCCGGGGGAAGGGCGAGCGGAGGCGGCACGGCAGCGGCCGACGACGGCAGGGCGCCGGGCCCGAGGTCGCCGAGGGCGAGCTCCTCGCGGATGCGGTCCCAGACGATCGCGGGCGGCGCCTCCAGCTCGACAGCACGGCTCGCACGGCCCAGGCCCGCGGCGTGGCCGAGCTCGACCAGCTGCCGGGCGCAGTCGGGGCAGTCGCGCAGGTGGGCCTGCTCGGCGTCGCTCGAGTGCTCGCCGAGGGCGAGCAGGGCGAGCTCGTCGGGATCGAGGTGGGTCATGTGCTGCTCACCTCCAGGCGGGAGCGGAGCCGGTCGAGGCTGCGGCGGATGTGGCTCTTGACGGTACCGAGCGGCAGGCCGGTGCGCTCGGCGATCTCGGTGTGGGTGAGGTCCTCGTAGAAGGCGAGGCCGATCACCCGCCGGGGGACGGGATCCAGGCGGGCCAGCTCGTCGGCGATCAGGATCCGCGCCTCGAGGTCGACGGGGGCCTCCCCCTCCTCGACCGGCGTGACGGCGACGAGGGCCTCGGTGAGCCTCCGCTCGCGCGCCCGCGCCTCGTGCGCGTCCGCGATCCTCCTCCGGGAGATCCCGACCAGCCAGGCTCCGAGAGCCGCCCGTCCGGGGTCGAAGCCCGAGCGCGAGGTCCAGGCCGAGACGAACACGCGCTGCACCACGTCCTCCGCGTCGCCGCGGTCGCCGAGCGAGCGCAGCGCCAGCGTGAAGACCAGCGGCGACCAGCGCGAGTACGCCTCGGCGAGCGCCGCCTCCTCACCTGCGGCGAAGCGGCGGCCGAGCCGGGCCACGAGAGCGCTGTCGGCCTCGGCGCCGTCGGCGGGCTCGATGGTCTCGATCAGGGGGTCCCTCCAGGGCTGCGGGGAGCGCTGCCGCCCGGGGGCGTGCGGCGCTGCGAGGCTCATCGTACGTCGCTGAGGCTCGGGCGGGCGGATCAGCCGGCCGGGACGGCCGTGACCACCACGTTGCTGAGGTAGTGGCGGGTGTCGTAGTCGAAGTCGCCGCCGCAGGTGATCAGGACCAGCCGCGGCGGTCCGTCGGCGGCGAACACGGCCGAGAGGTCGACCGTGGTCTTCTCCGTGGTCTCCACCGTCGAGACGGTGTACGCGCGCTCCGCGCCGTCCGCGCCGGTGAGGGTCACGGTCTGGCCCGGGACCGCCTCCTTCAGCTCGACGAACGGCCCGAGGCCGTAGGCGACGGAGTCGACGTGCGCGGCGATCACGACCGTGCCCTCCGGCTCGTCGAGGCCGGCGCCGAAGCGGTACCAGCCGGCGACCTGCGTGTCGGGCACGAGCTCCATCGTGCCGTCGTCCGCGACTCCGACCGGCTCGACGGCCATGTCGACGGGGAGCCCGTCGACGACGAGCCGCTCGGGAGCGAGCGCGGTGGGGGCGGGGGTCGCGCCGAGCCGGGCGTCCGCCACCGGGACGGACGGCACCGCTCCCGGCGGGGCCGCCGCGGGCGAGGAGGGGACCGTGGCCGGCACCGGCTGCTGGGGCGCCGAGGAGACGGCGGCGGGAGCGGGCTCCACCCGGGACTCCTGCGCCGCGCATCCGGCGAGACCGGCACCGGCCACGATCAGCCCGACCACGGCGAGGACGCGCAGAGGGAAGGGGCTCCGGCTCATGGCGTCCTCCTGGGTCGTGGTCGGGGGTGCCGGGACGGCCGCGCTCCAGCACGGCCGACCCGGCGGTCGGATCCTCGGGTCAGCGACGCGAGGCGGCGGTGCGGCGGCCGATCAGCACAGCGCCGGCAGCGGCGAGGGCGGCGAGCAGTGCTCCGCCCCACCAGCCCGCGGCGGCGTCGGGGCGGTTGTCCGCCGCGAGGCCGGCCTCACCGGCGGGGACGCCCGACGGCGAGGAGTGCAGTCCATCGATGGTCTGCGTCGCGAGAGCGAGGTTGCCCTTCTCCAGGCTGCCCCAGGCGTAGACGATCGTGTTCACGCCCTCCTGGACCTGCACGTCGGCCGGGCCGATGACCGGCGCGGTGGTCCCGGTCGCGGCGACCACGGTCGAGATCGTGGCCGGGGCGAGGTTCAGCACGCCCTCGTTCGGGTTCGTCACGTTCGTCAGGACGGGCGACCCTCCGGCGAGGATGTCCACGGCCGGAGCGGCGGCGATGTGGCGGACCGTGAGCCGGCCCTCGCCCGCGGCGGTCTTCGAGATGTCATTGGTGAAGAGGGTCGCGGTGGGGGTGTTGTCCGGCTTGAGGTGCGCCGCGACGGTGTAGCTCTTCCCCGCCTCGAGGCTGATGTCGATCGGGCCGATCACGGGGGCGCTGGCGTCCGCGGCGGTGGAGGCCGTGATGGCGACCTTGTAGGTGCCGGTGGGGAGGTCGAGCGGGCCGGCGAGCGAGCCGGGGGTGAAGTCGTCGAGCGTCAGCTTGCCGTCGACGTAGACGTCGACCGGGGTGTCGGGGACGGCGTGCAGGACCGAGAGGTCGGCCGAGTCGGCGTCGGCGGCGGCGGCGGGCGTGGCGGCGATGCCGACGACGGCCAGGGTTCCGATGCAGGCACCGGCGAGCAGGCTGCGGGAGAAGCGGGAGGTGGTCACGGTGTTCCTCTTTCACGATGGGACCCGCGTGGGGTCAGGGGTGGTCGAGAAGGGCCTTCACCACTACTTCCGGCCGAGGCGCCTCCTCGGATGCACCCGGTCTGAGATTCCTCGAAAGAATTCCTGCCGGACACTTCGCGAGCCCCTCGCAGCGCTGGCCCGAGCGCCCGCGCCGGGCTAGCCTCCGACCAGGAGGTGCGGAGGATGGGCAGGCGCGGCGTGGTCCTCCTCCTCGCCGCCGCGGCGCTCACCACGGCGGCGGTCGCGGGCGTGCAGGGCTCCCTCGCCCCCCGGGCGCCGGTCGCCGACCAGGCCGCCGCCGCCTCCGACGCCCCCGCCCAGTGCGACGACGCCCGGGAGCTGCTGGCCGCCTCGTCCGCCTTCGAGGGCGGAGCGGGCGTGCCGGCCGGCCACCTCGTGGCCTGCCTCGACGAGGACCACCGGCGCCTCACGATCCACAACCGCACCCCCGTCGTCTGGAGTCTCGGCGACTCCTCGGTGCGGGGCGTGACGAGCGGGACGGACGGAGTGACGGGGCTGCTGAGCCTGCACGCGTCGCAGTCCTCCTCCGGGCTGCTCCTCGCACCCGGATCGGCGGCCTCGGTCTCGGCCGGCGACGGAAGGATCCGACCGCGGCCCGACGAGCCCTCGACCCGGCTGCAGCTCGCGCTCACCGCGGTGGTCGCGGCTCAGGATCAGGCGATCGGCCCCTCCGCCGGTCCCGACAGCATCATCCGCGGCGCCGCGCTCACCTGCGCGGTCGTGGTCGCGGAGTCGGACACCGGCTGGCGGGTGACCTCGCCGCGGGCTCTCGCCGCGGCGGCCGAGGACCCGGTGTGCGCGCGCGACTGGGCCCGCGCCCAGCGCAGCGCGGCGGCCTGGCGGATCGCCCTGCCCGGGCTCGTCGACGCCGTGGAGGCTCCCGGCCGCCCCGAGGAGGACACGGCGCTCCAGCGGGCCGCGGCCGACTGGTTCTCGGCCTCGAGCGGCTACTCGTGGGGCGGAGTCGACCGCCCCGCTCCCCTGCCCTGACCGGCGCCGCGCGCCTCGTCCGCCCGGGAACGCGAACGGGCCGCCCTCCGCGAGGAGGACGGCCCGTTCGGCAAGAAGTTCGCGGTGTCATCGAGACCGCGCCCTGCTCCGGGAGGAGCTAGCGGCGCAGACCGAGACGCTCGATCAGCGAGCGGTAGCGGTTGATGTCCACATCCGACAGGTAGCCGAGGAGTCGACGACGCTGACCCACGAGCAGCAGCAGACCACGACGCGAGTGGTGGTCGTGCTTGTGCTCCTTGAGGTGCTCGGTGAGGTCCTTGATCCGCTTGGTCAGGACGGCCACCTGCACCTCGGGGGATCCGGTGTCACCGGGGTGGGTCGCGTACTCTTCGATGATCGCCTTCTTGACATCTGCTTCGAGTGCCATATATGGGATCCCCTCTCTCTCGTTGCGCGGTGCCCGGCGCCTGATGCGTGGGCTCTCTTGATCCGCGGCCGTCGAACGGCAACCGGACGACTCTACCAGAGGGAGGGCGGTATCAGGAGCCGGTGGCCCGGTTCCAGAGCACGACGAGCCACGGCGAGACCAGCAGCTGCCAGTAGACGAGCACGAGGACGTTGAGGACCACGCCGATCCAGCCGGCGATCGGCGGACGCTTCTCGCGACGCCGGGCGCGGAGGGTGGAGACGGCGAGCAGGATCCCGGCGAGCAGGACCGCGTGCACGAGCGCGGTGTAGAGCACGCCGACCAGCAGGTCGCTGACGGCCTGGTCGCCCGGGTAGGCGCCGAGCGAGATCAGGGCGTACCAGACGAAGAACGACAGCGGGACGGCGAGGACGGCCAGGAGGACCGAGACGATCCCGGCTCCGCAGCGGCGGAGGAACCCGCGGGCTCCCGAGGCCGTGGCACCGGTCCGAGCGGCTTCGGCGCGGACGCCGCCCGTGGAGCTGCGCCGACCGCCCGTGGCGGCCGCCGCGCGACGCGCGCCCGCCTCGGCGGCGGTGCGGATCGAGCGTCGCGAGGGGGCGGCTCCGGCTGCTCGCGGGGCAGGAGGACCCTGACGCCCGGGCGCGCCGTCGGATGACGTGCTCATGCCTCTCACCCTAGGGGATGACCCCTGAGCCCCCGGATCGGCGCGACGCGGCCCGCTGGGGCGGCGGAGTCAGCAGAATGGAGCGAGTGAGCCAGACCCCCCGCGCCCCCCGGCGCAGCCACGTCCTCGACGTCTCCCCCCTCCGCGAGTCCCCGGCCTTCGCCCGGCTCTGGGCCGGCAACGTGATCTCGGGCATCGGCGGCCAGATGACGATCGTCGCGGTCGGCCTGCACATCTACGAGCTCACCGGATCGACCCTCGCGGTCGCGCTGGTCGGCGTGGTGGCGCTGGTCCCGACCGTGATCGCCGGCCTCTACGGCGGGATGCTCGCCGACGCGTTCGACCGCCGCCTGGTGCTCCTGCTCGCCGCGGTCGTGGCCTGGGGCTCGACCGCGGGGATCGCGGCCCTCGCCTGGCTCGGCGCCGAGACCCCGCTCTCCCTCTACGCGCTCACCGCCGTGAACGCGGTGGCGACGACGGTGATCGTGACCACCCGGATGACGCTGGCTCCGCGGCTGCTCCGCACCGAGCTGGTCCCCGCCGCCGCCGCGCTGGGCGGCATCGCGAGCGGAGTCGAGGTGACCGTGGGGCCCGCCCTCGCCGGCGTGCTGGTCGCCTCCTCCGGCTTCGCGATCACGTACACGATCGACGTCGTGCTGTTCCTCGCCGCGTTCCTCGGCATCGCGGGGCTGCCGGCGCTCGTGCCCGAGGGCGAGCGGCAGCGGCCGGGGCTGGAGTCCCTCCACTACGGCCTGGGCTTCCTGAAGGGCGCCCCGAACATCCGGATGTCCTTCCTGGTCGACATCGTGGCCATGACCTTCGGACAGCCGCGCGTGGTCTTCCCGGCGGCCGCCGCCGTGCTGCTCGGCGGAGGCGCGGTGACGGTGGGCGCCCTCACGGCCGCGTTCGCGATCGGAGCGCTGATCAGCGGCGTCTTCTCGGGCCGGCTCACCGGGGTCCGCCGGCAGGGCCTCGCGATCGGCCGCTCGATCCAGGTGTACGGAGCGTTCGTGGTCGCGTTCGGCGCGGTCCTGCTCGGTGCCGCACTCGTGCAGCACGACGCGTCGGCGCCGAACGCGGTGCTCATCGCGCTGGCGGCGGTCGCCCTGGCCGGCGCGGGCGCCTCCGACAACGTCAGCTCGATCTTCCGGCAGACGATGCTGCAGACCGCGGTCCCCGACAACATGCGGGGTCGGCTCCAGGGCGTGTTCATCGTCGTGGTGACGGGCGGCCCGCGGGTCGGCGACCTCTACACGGGACTGCTCGCCTCGCTCGCGCTGCTCTGGCTGCCGCCGCTCGCGGGCGGGCTCGCGATCATCGCGATCCTCGCCGCGGTGCTGCGACTCCGACCGGGGTTCCGTGGGTACGACGCCCTGCACCCGACGGCCTGAGCGGAGGGGCGTCTCCCTCGAGCCGGACGGGACAGCGCGCCCGCCCGCTCGGCTCAGGCCGGCGGACGGGCGCGCCGGGGATCAGTCGCCGGAGGCCGCGTCGGCGCCGCCGCCGTCGGTCAGCCGGTCGTCCGAGACCAGTCCGCTGTCGTCGTCGCGGCCCTCGACCCGCACCGGGCGGTAGACGTGGAAGCCGTCGTCGTCGGGCTCCAGCTCCCAGACCACCTCGACCTCCTCGCCGTCGATGTCGGCCAGGCGGGTGAAGGAGCGCTGCGGGGAGCCGTCGATCATCTCGAGGCGGATGCTCTCCTGCTCCGCTCCGCTGTCGAGGATGGCGGTGTACGTCGATTCGGTGTCCATGCCTCGACGCTAGACACGCGCGGTGAGGCGTCGCCACCCCTTGCGGCGGCGCACGGTCCGCGTAGCGTCGGCACCATGACCGACACCGACATCACTCCCGCCGACTCCGACGACCGCGAGCAGATCACCGAGATGGTGAAGAGCGCCGGGATCGGGCTCCTCACCACCGTCAACGCCACCGGGCAGCTCGTCAGCCGTCCGCTCAAGGCCCAGGACATCGACTTCGACGGCGAGCTGTGGTTCTTCACGCAGGACCCGTCGCCCAAGGTCGACGACATCCGCGCGAACCCGAGCGTCAACGTCGCCTTCGAGTCGAAGAAGGGCTACCTGTCGGTGGCCGGCTCGGCGACTGTCGTGCACGACCCGGCGAAGGTGGACGAGCTGTGGTCCCCGGCCGTCGCCGGCTGGTTCCCCGACGGCAAGGACGACCCGACCGTCGCGCTGATCCGCGTCGAGGCCGAGACCGTCGAGCTGTGGGCGACCGACGAGCCGCGTCCGGTGGTGCTGTTCAAGGTCCTCAAGGCCGCCGTCACCGGCGGACAGCCCGACATCGGCGAGAACCGCACCGTCTCCTTCGAGTGATCCCTCCCCCCGAGGCGCCGCCGGGGCGCGGCGCCTCGCGGGGACAGGCGTCAGGCGCCGCCGAAGCGCTCGGTGCGGACGCGCTCGGGCGCGTGGCCCTGCTCGACCAGGGCGGTGGCGACGGCCTCGACGAACGAGGTCGGGCCGCACACGTAGACGGTCGGCTCGAGCGGGGCCGGCAGAGCCGCCTCGGCGAGCAGCTCCGGAGTGACGCGGCCGGCCGGACGCGCCGCTCCCGCCGGCGCCACCCGGGTGAAGACGTGGTCCACCGCGACTCCGCCCGTCGCGGCCGGCCGCTCGGCGAGCGCCGCCAGCTCCTCGCGGTAGTAGGCGAAGACGGGCGAGCGGACCGAGTAGAGCAGCTGCATCCGCGCCGCGCTCCCGGACCGGGCGTGCTCGCGCGCCATCGCCATCAGCGGCACCACGCCGCTCCCGCCCGCGATCAGCTGCACCGGCTCCGCCTGCTCGGGGCGCCAGACGAACCAGCCGCCGATCGGACCACGGATCTCGAGCCGGTCGCCCGCTTCGAGTCCGTCGACCAGGTACGGGGAGACCTCCCCGTCGTCCAGCCTCTCGACCGCGAGCTCGACCCGCTCCCCGTCGGCCGGGGCGCCGATCGAGTAGGAGCGGCTCGCCTGGTAGCCGTCGGGCGCGGTGAGGCGCACGTCGAGGTGCTGCCCCGCCAGGTGGCCCGGCCACCCGGGCACGCGGAGCACCAGGAGGCGCGACGTGGGCGTGAGCGGCGCGACCGACTCGGCCACCGCCTCCGTCCACATCACCAGTAGCGCTCCTCTTTCCAGGGGTCCCCGTGCATGTGGTAGCCGTTCTGCTCCCAGAAGCCTGGCTCGTCGCCGGGCATCAGGCGGAGGGTCCGCACCCACTTCGCGCTCTTCCAGAAGTAGAGGTGCGGCACCAGGAGCCGGGCGGGGCCGCCGTGCTCGGCCGCGAGGGGCTTCCCCTCGAACTCGGTGACGACCCAGGCCCTCCCGCCGCGGATCTCGGCGAGCGGGAGGTTCGTCGTGTAGCCGCCGAAGCTCTGCGCCATGACGAAGCCGGCATCCTTCTCCAGGCCCTCCAGCAGCGTGTCGACCGAGACGCCGCGCCAGCTGGTGCCGAGCTTCGACCACCGGGTCACGCAGTGGATGTCGGTGTGCACGTCCTCGTGCGGGAGCGCGTCGAACTCCTCCCGGTTCCAGCGGCGCACGCCCGCGGGGCCGCCGTCGATGGAGAAGGCCCACTCGTGGATGTTCGGGGTGGGCCCGATCGAGAGGACGGGGAAGCCGTTCTCGAGGTGCTGGCCCGGCGGGAGGTCCGGGTCCGCCTCCCTCTTGCCGAAGAAGCCCCGCGTGATGATGCCCATGTCCGCCCTCGTCGTCCTCGGGGCCTGGCCCCGGATCGCTGGAAACCGCTCGTCGCGCTCACGCTACCGCTCGGCGCTACCGCATGCGGGCCCGCCGGGCGAGCCCGGGACCGTGTCGGACGTCGGTGCCAGGATCGGGGCATGAGACGAACCGTCGTGCCGCCGTACCTCCTCGTCCGCATCGCCCGCCTCGACGATCCGGCCTTCGCCCGGGCCGCGCGGGCCGCGAGCCGCTCGCTCGAGCAGGACGTGCCGTTCCGGCGCGTCCGGCCCGGAGAGCCCGCGCCCGACCGCGGGGCGCCGACCGCCGCCGCGACGTCCTCGCCGCGCACCCGCGTGCAGTCGCTCCAGCGCACCATCGCGGACGCGCGGACCGAGGAGACCCTGCCCGGCACGGTCGTCCGCCGCGAGGGCGAGGCGGCCACGGGGGACGCGGCCGTCGACGAGGCGTACGACGGCCTCGGCGCGATGTCGGCCTTCCTGCAGGGTGCGTACGGCCGCGACTCGATCGACGACGCCTGGCTGCCGCTCGACGCGACCGTGCACTTCGGCGACGACTACGACAACGCCTTCTGGGACGGCTCGCGGATGGTCTTCGGCGACGGGGACGGCCAGGTGTTCCGCCGCTTCACCGTCTCGCAGAGCGTGATCGGCCACGAGCTCGCCCACGGCATCACCGAGTACACGGCGAACCTCGTCTACCGCGGCCAGTCCGGAGCGCTCAACGAGTCGGTCTCGGACGTGTTCGGAGCCCTGCTGGAGCAATACGGCGCAGGCGAGAGCGCCGACGAGGCGAGCTGGCTGATCGGCGAGGGGCTCTTCACCGACGAGGTGCAGGGCACGGCCCTGCGGTCGATGATCGCCCCCGGCACCGCCTACGACGACGACGTCCTCGGCTCCGACCCGCAGCCGGGCTCGATGGCCGACTACGTCGAGACCGACGACGACAACGGCGGAGTGCACATCAACTCGGGGATCCCCAACCGCGCGTTCGCCGTGGCGGCGACGACCCTCGGCGGGAAGGCGTGGGAGCGCGCAGGGCAGGTCTGGTACGACGTGCTGACCGGGGGCGTCCTCACCGCGACGGCCGACTTCGAGGCGTTCGCCGCTCTCACCGTGCAGGCCGCCGCCGAGCGCTACGGATCCGGCTCCGAGGTCGAGGCCGCCGTGCGCACCGGCTGGACGACGGTCGGCGTGACCCTGTCCGCCTGAGCCGGTCCGATCGAGGGCGGAGGCGGAGGCGGGTAGCATCGCGCGCATGGACGTCATCGTGTCGCGCAGCGGCGGATTCGCCGGCCTCCGCCGGGTGTGGCGGGTCGACGTCGAGCAGCAGCCCGACGAGGGCGCGTGGCGCGACCTGCTCGGCTCGCTCCCCTGGGACGCCGCCGACGGCGAGTCCCCCGGCCGGGCCGACCGCTTCGTCTACGAGATCCGCGTGCAGACGCACCACGTCCGCCTCGGCGAGACCGAGCTCGACGGAGCCTGGCGCGAGCTGGTCGACCGCGTGAAGAAGGCGCAGCCCCGTTAGGAGCTGCGCCTTCGTCGTGTGCTCGGAGCTACTTGGTGCCGAGCAGGTCGATCACGAAGATCAGGGTCTTGCCGGAGAGCGGGTGCCCTCCGCCGGCCGGGCCGTACGCCAGCGCGGGCGGGCAGATCAGCTTGCGGCGGCCGCCGACCTTCATCCCCGGGATGCCCTGCTGCCAGGCGCGGATGAGGTTGTTGAGGGGGAAGTTGATCGACTGGCCGCGGCTCCAGGAGGAGTCGAACTCCTCGCCGGTGTCGTACTCGACGCCGAGGTAGTGGACCTCGACGGTCGAGCCGGGCTGCGCCTCGGCGCCGTCGCCGACGACGATGTCCTCGACGACGAGGGTGTCGGGGGCCGGGCCCTCAGGGGCGTCGACCTCGGGCTTGGTCAGGTTCTCGCTGCTCATGCCTCGATCCTACGGCGCTCGGGAGCGGAGTCTGGGAGCGGGCTGCGAGCACTCACTCCACGAGCGTGAGGCGCTGCGTCGGCCGGGTCATCGCGACGTAGAGCGATGCGGCGCCGCGCTCGCCGGTCTGCGCGATGAGGCGAGGGCGGGCGATGATCACGGAGTCGAACTCGAGCCCCTTGGCGTCGTTCGTCGACAGCACGGCGATCGCGCGGTCGAGCCCGGTCGCTCCGCGGCCCACCTCCCGGCCGAACCGCTCCTCGAGGCGCTCGGCGATCGCGGCGAGGTCGTCGTCGGGCGCGATGACCGCGAGCGTCCCCTCCGCCTCGATCGCCCGGTCCTCGACGACGGCCACCAGCACGCGCTCCGAGAGGCTCGCGTCGCCGCGATCGCGGATCGTCCGCACCGGCCACTCGGTGGAGCGCACGGCCTCCCCCGGCGTGATCTCCAGCCCGTTCTCGCGCGCCGTCCGCTCGGCGAAGGCGACGATCTGCGCGGGCGTGCGGTAGTTGACCGTCAGCTCCTCCAGACGCCACGGCGCCGCCTCCACTCCCCGGCCCTGGCGGCCGAAGGTGTCGCGGAGCGCGGCGTCCCAGCTCGAGGCGGCGGAGGCGCCGGACGCCTGCGCGACGTCGCCCACGATCGTGAACGAGCGCATCGGGCAGCGGCGCAGCAGCACCCGCCACTGCATCGGCGAGAGCTCCTGCGCCTCGTCGACCACGACGTGCCCGTAGGTCCAGGTGCGGTCGGCCGCGGCCCGCTCGGCGGTGGTGCCGAGCACCGAGCGCTCGGCGAAGCCGGCCGCGAGGTCCTTGGCGTTGACGAGGCCGTCGACGCCCATGTTGCGGATGGCGGCCTCCGCGTTCTCGACGTCGCGCTTGCGCTGCTCCTTCTCGGCCTTCTTCGAGGCGTCGGCGTGGTCGTCGTAGGCGCCGAGCAGCTCCGCGGCCTCGTCGAGCAGCGGTACGTCGGAGACCGTGAACGGAGCGTCGCGGTCTCGGCGGAGGAGGGAGCGCTGCGCGGCGGTCCAGCGCGGCGTGAGGGTCGCGAACCAGTTCGGACGGGCGTAGAGGTCCTGCAGCAGCTTCTCGGGGGTCAGCGGGATCCACGCGGTGTTGAGAGCGACGCGGACGTCGTGGGCGGTCCGCACATCCTCGCGCAGCACCGCCTCGTCGGCCTCGTCGACCGTGCTGCCGTGGCTCCGCAGCTGATCGGCGAGCTGGCGGGTGAGCTGCGAGAGCAGCGTCTTGACGAAGGAGACGCGCGCCTCGTTGTGCGGCTTGCGGGTGTCGCGCGCCCGGGTGATCGCGCGCTCCACGTCCTGCGGCTCCAGACGGAGCTTCTCGCCGTTGACGTCGAGCACCTGGGTCTCGGCCGGGACGGTCTGGCGGGAGCGGACCGCGCGCTTGAGCAGCTCCGCCATCCGCGCCGAGCCCTTCACGCGGGCGACCGCGGGCACGTCCTCCTCGACGAGGTCGAGGCCCGGGTAGAGCTGGCCGAGCGTCGAGAGGACGACACCCGTCTCGCCGAGCGAGGGCAGCACCGCCTCGATGTAGCGGAGGAAGGAGCGTGAGGGGCCGACCACGAGCACGCCGGAGGAGGCGATGCGGTCGCGGTAGGAGTAGAGGAGGTAGGCGGCCCGGTGCAGGGCGACCGCGGTCTTGCCGGTGCCCGGCCCGCCCTGCACGACGAGCACGCCGCGCAGCTCGGACCGGATGATGCGGTCCTGCTCGCTCTGGATGGTCGCGACGATGTCGTGCATCCGGCCGGTGCGCTGCGCACCGAGGGCCGCCATGAGCGCGCCCTCGCCCTGCAGCACGGTGCCCTCGCGCAGCAGCTCCTCGTCGAAGACCTCGTCCTCGAAGCGGAGGACCTCGCGGCCCCGAGTGGTGAGGTGGCGCCGGGCGCGCGTCCCCATCGGCCGGGCGGCGGTGGCCTGGTAGAACGCGGCCGACTGCGGGGCGCGCCAGTCGAGCAACAGCGTGTCCTGCTCCTCGTCGCGCAGGCCGATCCGGCCGATGTAGCGGTGCTCGGCGTCGGCGTCCGCGAGCGTCAGCCGGCCGAAGGCGAGCCGGTCGTCGGCGCCGGTGAGCGAGCGGATGCGGTCCTCGTAGAGCCGCGCGTAGGCGTCGCGCTCGGAGCGGCTCTGGTGGTTGCCGCCGACGCTCTCGATGCGGACCGTGTCCAGAGCCTCGCGGGCCTGAGCGATCAGCTCGTCGAGGCGGGCGTAGAGCGCCGCCACGTAGTCGCGCTCCCGAGAGAGCTCGGTGGCCTGCACAGTGCTGCCGTCCGTCATCGTCCGCCTTCCGAGGGTCCGCCGCCGCGGGCCGGGAGGCGCGGGATGCGCTCCGGGGGCCGCGGGAAAACAGGCGGTCCAGTCTACCGAGCGATCCGAAGCGGGCCGTGCCGACAGCGGGATCCGGATGCCTCTTGCGCTCGGCGCCGCGGAGGAGCATCCTCTCTCTCACGAAGAGCTCGACGCCCCGTCCGAGCAGCCGGCCCTGCCGCTGCCGCAGGGCGTCGAGCTCTTTCTCGCGGGTGCCCGTCCTGCGTCCGGTCATCGACCGGGAAGAGAACCGGACGGCCCCGCGTTGCACGCCCCATGGCCACTCCGAGCAGCAGCGTCACCGCCCCCTCCCGCGCCTCGATCGACCTCACGGAGTCGGCACGCGCCGGCTGGGAGTCGTGGCTCGCCCGACGCGTCGAGCGCGTCACCGGACCCCGGGGCGATCTGGCCCTCGTCGAGACGCGCTGGCTCGAGCCCGGCGAGAGCGTCGACGACGAGCGGGCGCTGGCCGGCTACGGCCCCTCGGCGACCCTGACGCGGATGCGCCGCGAGAACCTCGACACCGGCGAGCCCGAGTACGGCTACCGCGTCTGGGACGCGGCCTCCGACGGCATCCGGTCCTTCGACGCCATCGAGACCTTCCCGTTCGACGCCGCCTGGGTGCTCGAGGCGTGGTTCGAGCCGGTCGCCGAGGACCGCACGGTCCCGTTCGAGCACCTGCGCGACAACGGCGCCACCCGCGAGCTCGTCGTGCCCGGCGACATCACCTTCTCGCTCGTGGACGACGGGCGCGCCCGCGAGTACACGGTCGCGGCGTTCGACGACGGCGGCACGCTCCTCGTCCCGTTCGGCGATCCGACCAACCGCAGCGACGACCCGGAGCTCGCGAGCTACCCCGTCGGCCGCTTCCTCGTCGTGCAGCGGATCGGCGGCGCGGCCGACGCGGGCACCCCCGGTCCGGTGCTCCTGGACTTCAACCGGGCGTACATCCCGCCGTGCGGCTTCTCGCCCCACTACAACTGCCCGCTGCCGCCCGCGCAGAACCGGCTCGGCGTGCCCGTGACGGCCGGCGAGCGCCGCGTGCGCAGCGCCTCCGCCTAGCGCGCCGGGGCTGAGCGGGGGCGGCCCCGGCTCAGCGGGTGAGCACCGCCCGGCGGGCGACGAGCTCGTCGAGCAGGACCTGCTCGTCGACCGCTCCGGTGCGTCCGCCGCGGCCGAGCAGGAGGTGCTGCCGGTGGTGCGCGAGCCGCGTCGCCGAGCGGAGGAAGTCCCGCATCGCCCGCGGCCGGTCCCCTCCCGCGCTCCGGGCCCAGCGAGCGGCGGTGCGGCGCCCCTCCGCGGTGCCGATCATCCGCACCTCGGCCGGCGAGAGCCAGCCGGCGACGGCGTAGTCGTCGAGCCGCTGGAGCGTCACGCGCCGCTCCTGCCGGCGCAGCAGCACCACCACGACCACGGCGACCGCGAACAGCGGCACCTGGACCACGCCGTAGAAGCCGAACCAGTCGGACACCAGGAACGACGAGCCGTTCCAGAGCGCGTGCAGGAACGCGGCGAGCGCCAGCCCGAGCAGGGCGATGGGCAGCCGCGCGACGGCGGGCCGGTTCGAGGCGAAGCCGAGGGCCGCGCCCGTGCAGGCGGTGAAGAGCACGTGCGCGAAGGGCGAGAGCACCCCGCGGAGGAAGAAGGTCACGGCGAGCGAGCCGAGACCGCCCTCCACCAGCGCGCTGCCGAAGTAGAGGATGTTCTCGACGAAGGCGAACCCGGAGGCGACGACGGCCGCGTAGACGATGCCGTCGACGGGCCCGTCGAAGGTCCGGCGCCAGATCAGCAGGACGAGGAGGACGCCGATCCCCTTGGCCGTCTCCTCGACCAGCGGCGCCTGGATCACGGCGCCGACGAAGTCGGATCCGCTCGGCTGCTGCCCGGACGCGTAGACGGCGATCTGCACGCCGAGGTCGACCAGGAGCGCGATCGCGACGGACCCGGCCGCGCCCCAGAGGAACGCGAACCACAGGCCCAGCGCTGGCTCCGGCTCCCACCGGTCGACCCAGCGGACGCCCAGCAGGACCACGGTCAGCGGGACGAGGGCGATGACCGCGCAGATCCCCGCGGCGCTGACGCCGAGTCCGAGAACCACGTAGGCGAGCACGAGCAGCAGCAGGATCCCGAGAAGCGCCACGCCGATCGAGCCGAGCACGGTCGGCACGACGGAGGGGCGGGCGGTGGCGGGCGGTGCGGGCGGCGGATAGGCGCTCATGGGGCCGACAGTAGGGCACGGGCGGGGTGCGCTGTCGGCGGTTGACACGCGCCGGGCGCGTGGAGGAGGGCCGGGGTGCGGACGCCCGTGTCCGATTCCCGCTCCTGCTCGACGTCGCCGCGTGCGAGGCTCGAGGCGTGCCCGACTCCGATCCGCTCTTCGAGGAGCGCTACCGCGCCGTCGCCTCCCGCGACTCCCGGTTCGACGGGCGGTTCCTGACCGGCGTGCACTCCACCGGCATCTACTGCCGTCCGAGCTGCCCCGCCATCACGCCGCGGCGCGCGAACGTGCGCTTCTACCCGACGGCCGCCGCCGCGCACGAGGCGGGGCTCCGCGCCTGCAAGCGCTGCCTGCCGGACGCCGTCCCCGGCTCCCCCGAGTGGAACCTGCGCGACGACACGGCGGCGCGCGCCATGCGGCTGATCACGGACGGAGTGGTCGACCGCGAGGGGGTCGAGGGGCTGGCCGCCCGACTCGGCTACGGCGCGCGCCACCTCGGCCGCATCCTGCGCGAGGAGCTGGGCGCGCCTCCGCTGGCGCTCGCGCGCGCCCAGCGCGCCCAGACCGCCCGGCTCCTGCTCACGAGCACCGACCTGCCCGTGTCCGACGTCGCCTTCGCCGCCGGCTTCACGAGCATCCGGCAGTTCAACGCGACCCTGGCGGAGGTGTACGAGCGGACCCCGACGGCCCTGCGCGCCTCGGCCCGCGGAACGCGCTCCGAGGCGAGCGTCCACGACGGCGCGACCACGCTGGAGCTCCGGCTGGCAGTGCGGGCTCCGTTCGATCCCGGGGTGCTCGACGTGCTCGGCGGCGCCGCGCTCCCGGGCATCGAGGTGGCGTCCCCCGGCGGCTACGCGCGCTCGCTCGTCCTGCCCGGGGGCGCGGCGCTGATCCGGCTGGCGGCGGACGGGGAGAGCGTCCGCTGCAGCGCGACGCTCGTCTCCGTCGCCGACGTCGGGCCGCTGGTCGCCCGGGTGAGGCGGCTGCTCGACCTGGACGCGGACGCCCGCGCCGTGGACGAGGCCCTCGCGGCCGATCCCGCACTCGCTCCGAGCGTCGCCGCCCGCCCCGGTGTCCGCGTGCCCGGCTCCGTCGACCCGGCCGAGACGCTGGTGCGCGCGCTGCTCGGCCGGCGGGAGGCCGCACGGCTGGTCGCGGCGCTCGGCGCGACGCTCCCGGAGTCCGTGGCGAGCGGATCGATCGCACGCGCCTTCCCCTCCCCCGCGGTGATCGCCGAGCACGCCGCCGACGTGCTCCGCGGATCCGCCGACGTGCTGGTGCGGACCTGCACGCTGCTCGCCGAGGGAGCCCTGCGGCTCGACGCCGACCGGGAGGAGCTCGCCGAGCAGCTGCTGGCGGTCCCCGGGATCGACGCGGCCACGGCGGCCGAGGTGGCACAGCGGACGACCGGAGATCCCGACGTCCTGCTCACAGGGGATCCCGTGCTCCGGCGGGGCGCGGCGGCGCGCGGCCTGCCCGCCGGCGAGCGCGGGCTGGCCGAGGCCGGGCGCCGCTGGGCGCCCTGGCGCAGCTACGCCGGGGCGCGCCTCGCGGCCGCGGTCACGCCTCCGGCGCGGGGTCGATGATCGGGAGCGCCGCGGTCATCGCCTCGATGCCCGAGAGTCGGGCCGGCGAGATGAGCCTCATGACCTCTTCGCGCGACATCAACCCCGCCTCGACCACCAGGTCGGCGATGTTGCGGCCGGTCGCGAGGGCGGCCTTCGCGAGGGCGGCGGACGCGGTGTAGCCGATGCTCGGCGTGAGCGCCGTCACGACCCCGACCGAGGAGGCGACCATGGCCTCGAGCCGGTCGACGTTCGCGGTGATGCCGTCGATGCAGTTCTCGCGAAGCGTCCTGCAGGCCTGCGTCATCCAGGTGATGCTCTGCAGCAGCGAGTGCGCGATCACCGGCTCGAAGGCGTTGAGCTGGAGCTGACCCGCCTCGGCCGCCATCGTGACCGTGACGTCGGCCCCGGCCACCGAGTAGGCGACCTGGTTGACCACCTCGGGGATGACCGGGTTCACCTTGCCGGGCATGATGCTGGATCCCGCCTGGCGCGGAGGCAGGTTGATCTCACCGAAGCCGGCCTGCGGGCCCGAGGAGAGGAGCCTCAGGTCGTTGCAGATCTTGGACAGCTTGATCGCGGAGCGCTTGAGCGCGCTCGAGAACGACATGAAGACGCCGGTGTCGCTCGTCGCCTCGACGAGGTCCTGCGCCATCTCGAGGTCGAGGTCGGTGATCTCGTTGAGGTGGCGGACCGCGGCCGCGCCGTAGCGCGGATCGGCGGTGATGCCGGTGCCGATCGCGGTGGCTCCGATGTTGACCTCGGCGAGCAGCCAGATGGTCTCGGAGAGACGGGCGTGGTCCTCGCCGAGGGTCGTCGCGAAGCCGTGGAACTCCTGGCCGAGCGTCATCGGCACCGCGTCCTGCAGCTGCGTGCGGCCGACCTTCAGGACGCTGCCGAACTCGACCGCCTTGCGGGAGAACGACTCGCGCAGCAGCGCCAGCTCGTCGAGCAGGCGGCGCAGCGACCAGGTCATCGCGATCTTGATCGCGGTCGGGTAGACGTCGTTGGTGGACTGGCTGCGGTTGACGTCGTCGAGCGGGTGCAGGTGGGCGTAGTCGCCCCGCTCGAAGCCGCCGATCTCGAGTGCGACGTTGGCGACGACCTCGTTCGCGTTCATGTTCGTCGAGGTGCCGGCGCCGCCCTGGATCACCCCGACCACGAACTGGTCGTGGAACTCGCCGTCGATGATGCGGCGGCACGCGGTCTCGATCAGCTCGGCCTTGGCGGGGGCGAGACTGCCGAGCTCGGTGTTCGCCCGGGCGGCCGCGAGCTTGACCGTGGCGAGGGACCGGACGAGATCGGGGTAGATCGAGATGGGGCGCTTCGAGATCGGGAAGTTGTCGAGGGCCCGCGCCGTGTGGATGCCCCAGTAGGCCTCGGCGGGGATCTCCATCGAGCCGAGGGAGTCGCTCTCGGTGCGCGTGGCGGGGGTCTCGGTGTCGTCCAGGGCTCTGCCTTCCGGGTCGCGGTCGGGGAGGGTGCTCGGTGCGAGGGTCACGTCCAGCTCCGTTGCTGTCGTCGTGCGGCCCCGGAGGGTGCAGGGGGCTCGCGAACTGCGCGGCCAGCCTATCGCCGGGGCGCGGGGCGGCGGCGGACGCGGGCGCGGAGCGTCCGGTCGACGGGCGCGGAACGACCGCGCCTCCCGCCGCCGGAGCGGACAGGAGGCGCGGGACGCGGGAAGCGGCGGATCAGCGGTAGTCGCTGCCCGACGCGAGGGCCGCGAGCGGAACGAGCACGACCACGACGAGCACGGCGATCGCGAACAGCAGGACGAGGCCGAGCATGACGGAGTTGAGCACGATGCCCCAGATCGAGAGCGTGCGGCCGGTCGGCTCCCTCCGCAGGCCCAGGATGCCGAAGACGAGGCCCGCGGCCGGAGCGATCACGGTCAGTCCGAAGAAGACCGAGGTGACGCCGAGGATCAGGCTGGTGAGCGAGAACGGGGTCGAGGGCGCCGGGGCGAGGGCCGCGGGCGGGACGGCGGGGGTGCCGTAGGGGGCGCGGGCCTGCTGCGAGGAGGCGGGCTCCTCGGCGGCGGGGCGCTCCCCGGCGGACGGCCGCTCCTCGGTGAGGACGGCGGTCGCGCCCAGGTCCACGGTCGGCTGCTCGTCGGCGGGGGTGGAGAGGCGGGCGGTGCGGTCGTCGGTGGTCACGGTGTGCTCCTTCTCGGGTGCCGGTCGCCCGGCGGGATGCGGTGCCGCCGGGCGGGCCGACGGTGCTGCCGGTGTGCTCCGGCGATGCCTCCACGCTACGGACGCGCCCGGACCCGCCCCATCCGGGGAACCCCCGGAACTCGGGGGCGATCCCCCGCCTCGACGCGGGGGCGGGTGCGAGACTGGTCCCGGCGCGAGGAGGCGGCGATGGATGACGACGAGCTGCGGCACCGCACCCGGGACCGCAAGGGCGCCCGTGCCGTCTGGTTCGCCGGGCTCTCGGCGCTCGCCGGCTTCGTGGTGATCTCCCCTGTGATCTCCCTCACGGCGACCGTGATGGTGTGGGGGTCGCGGCGGCGGATCGGCACCCTCAGCGACCGGAACGGCCTGGTCGCCGTCAACTGGCAGCTCACCTACCTCGCACTCCAGCTGATGCTGGTCCCGCTGCACCTCGCGCTGGTGTCGGTGCGCGACTCGCTCGGCGCCGACTGGCCGCTCGCGACGATCTCGGCGATCCTCGCGCTGGCCGTGCTCAACCTCGTGCTGTGCGTCGTCCTCGGGATCCGGTCCGGCCGGGGACGCACCGTGCGCCTCTGGATCGCCGTGCCCTTCGCCCGCTCCACCCGTCCGCCGCGCTGACCGTCGGGGCACCCCGGTCCGCACGGCTCCCCGCTCCCGGGACTCCGCCCGGCGTGTCCGCGGCCCGGTGCCCCCTCCACGTCGCGGCGGCGGGCAGGGTGGTGGAGTGATCGCCTTCCCTCCGCCCGTGTACGTCGTGGCCGACGACGGAGTGCGGCTGGCCACCTACTCCGTCGGCGAGGAGAGCGCCCCGACCGTCCTCGCCGTGCACGGCTTCGCCTCCCACGCCGTTCTCAACTGGGAGACGTCGGGCTGGCTGCGGACGCTGCACCGGGCCGGGTACCGCGTCGTGGCGCTCGACCAGCGCGGGCACGGCGCGAGCGAGAAGCCGCACCACTCCGACTCCTACAGCGTGGACGCCATGGTGGCCGACCTGGTGCGGGTGCTCGACTCCTACGACCTCGACGCGCCCCACGTCCTCGGCTACTCCCTCGGCGCCCGGATGAGCTGGGTGCTGGGGCTCGAGCACCCGGAGCGGCTCGCATCGCTGAGCCTCGGCGGGCTGACGGTGGGCGAGCCCCTCCGCTCCTTCGACGCGGAGGCGGCCCGGGCCCGCGTCGCCTCCGGCGGCGAGATCGACGACGGCTTCACCCGCGCCTTCATCGGCATGGCGGAGGGCGTGCAGGGCAACGACCTCGCGGCACTGGTGGCGGTGGCCGACGGCGTCCGCGGCGGGGCGCACCCGGAGCACGGGCGGCACCCCGGCCTGCCGACGCTGCTCGTGACCGGCGGCGCGGATCCGATCGCTCCCGGCGGAGAGCTGCTGGCGGCGGAGGCGGGGGCGCGGTTCGTGAGCGTCCCCGGCCGCGACCACACCAGCACCGTGCCCGCGCGGGGCTTCAAGGACGCGGTGCTGGCGTTCCTGGCGGAGCAGCGCTGAGCCGGCCCCTCGCCGGACGGGAGCACCACGAGCGCCGAGGCCCGCGGCGTAGCATCCCCCTCATGCAGGCGATCCGCATCGAGAACCCCGGCCCCGACTCCCGACTCGTGCTGGAGGAGGTGCAGACGCCCTCCCCCGGACCCGGCGAGGTCCTCGTCCGCGTGGCGGCCGCCGGCGTCAACCGCGCCGACCTCGGCCAGCGCGGCGGGGTCTACCCGCCGCCGCCCGGCGCCTCCGAGATCCTCGGCATGGAGGTGTCCGGCACGGTCGTCGCGCTCGGCGAGGACGCGACCGGGTTCTCGGAGGGCGACGAGGTCTGCGCGCTGCTCTCCGGCGGCGGCTACGCGGAGTACGTCGCGGTCGACGCGGGCCTGGTGCTGCCGGTGCCGGACGGCGTCGGCCTCGTCTCGGCCGCCGCCCTCCCGGAGACGACGTCCACCGTCTGGTCGAACCTCGTGATGGTGGCCGGGCTCGGATCCGGCGACACCGTCCTCCTCCACGGCGGCGGGAGCGGGATCGGGACCACGGGCATCCAGATCGCCGCCGCCCTCGGCGCCCGCGTCGCCGTCACGGCCGGCAGCCCCCGCAAGCTCGAGGCGTGCCGCGCGC
This sequence comes from Rathayibacter sp. AY1A5, assembly GCF_002930875.1. Lineage (NCBI taxonomy): Bacteria > Bacillati > Actinomycetota > Actinomycetes > Micrococcales > Microbacteriaceae > Rathayibacter > Rathayibacter sp. AY1A5. The sequence continues at coordinate 80,068 of NZ_PSTM01000006.1, forward strand.
TCGGGGCCGACGTCCTGATCGACTACCACGAGGAGGACTTCGTCGAGCGGATCCGCGAGGCGACCGGCGGGCGCGGCGTCGACGTGATCCTCGACCCCGTCGGCGGCGACTACCTGGCCCGAGACCTGGAGGCGCTGGCCGTGGGCGGGCGCGTGGTGTTCATCGGCAACCAGTCCGGTGCGCTGGGCTCGCTCGACCTCGGGGTGCTGTTGCGCAAGCGCGGGGCGGTGCACGCCACGACCCTCCGCGCCCGGCCCCTGGAGGAGCGGCGCGCGATCGTCGCGCAGGTGCGCGCGGAGGTCTGGCCGCTGGTCGCCGCCGGGACGGTGCGACCGGTGGTGGACGAGGTGGTCCCGCTCGCCGAGGCCGAGCGGGCGCACGACGTGATGCGCTCCTCCGGCCACATCGGCAAGCTGCTGCTCACCCCGTGACGCCCGACATCGGAGGAGGCCCCCGCCGCCCGCGGTGAGCGGGAGCGGGGGCCTCCTCCGGTGACGCCCCCCGGCGGGGCGTCAGACCGCGGAGCGCAGGAGTCCGAGCGAGCGGTTGATGCCGTCGACGTCGACCGCGGCCGGATCGAACGAGGCTCCGGCGGCGAGGCCGAGAGCCTCGAGCGCCTCCGCGTGGTCGGCCGAGGACGGGTCGGTCGCCGCCCGCACCGTGTCGGCCCAGGCCGCGGAGCCTCCCGGCACGTCGAGCGGAGCCGCGCCGCGCGCGCCCGTGCAGCGCGGCAGAGCCGACGACAGCGGCGCGATCGACTCCAGACGGATGACGTGGCGCCACTCGTCCTCGAGGTCGTAGACGTAGAAGAGCTCGTCCTGCTCCTGCTCGAGCACCTCGGCGAGCGCGACGCCCGCCTCGTCCACGAGGTCGGCGCCGAACTCCTCCGCGTCGGACGGCGAGCCGATCGGAGCCTGCTCCTCGTCGGGCACGCCGACGCTGAAGTAGTGCGGCTGCGCGTCGGTCCAGCCCAGCGAGAGCTGGAGCGCGAGGTGCAGATCGCGCAGCGACGACTCGGAGGAGAGCTCGAGGCGCCGCCAGACGACGGGCTTGGTCCCGAGCAGGGCGACGTGGAGCGCGTAGGCCGTCGCCGTGTCCTGGGTCGCCTCGTCGAGGATCTCGAGGCGGGTGGCCTCGCGCTCTCCGAGGAGGACGACCGTCGCGCGGACGACGGAGGCGAGGACGGGCGCCAGGCCCTCCGGCACCGCGTAGCCGAACTCGGGCGAGTGCAGCAGCAGCCCGAGCTCGGCGGTGTCGTCGAGCATCCGCTCGGCCGTGCCGACCATGCGCTCGCGCTCGTCGAGGGCCTCGTCGAGCGAGACTCCGGAGTCGGCTGCCAGCTCGTCGACCAGCTCGCCGACGACCAGGCCCGGGTGGATCTCGGCCTGGCAGGCGACCGCGATGCGGACCAGCACGGCGTCGGTGGTGGTGACCGCGCGCTCCTCCGGGGAGAAGGCGCCGTCCTCGGTGTCGGCGGCCGCCAGCGCGGTCTGGGCGCTGAGGATCCACTGCTCGAGGAAGCGGGCGACGTAGGCGATGCGCTCGGCGGCGGCCTCGTGCGCGTCGGAGCTGCGCCAGAGCACGGCGGCCTCGCCGAGACCTGCGGCGGATCCCTCCTGCTCGAGCACGGCCGAGCCGACCAGCGCATCCCACCAGGCCGAGACCGGGATGCGGACGGAGTCGTCGCTCGGGGTGGATCCCGCGGAGGAGATGCCCGCCTCGACCGCGATCTCGCGGGCGGCGCGCTCGGTGAGGGTCGCGCCGTCGTCGGCGGCGAGGTGCTCGACCACGACGTCGGCGGCGTGCACGAGAGCGGTGGCGCGCACGGCGGAGAGCTGCTCCTCGGCCGGGACCTCGTCGAGCTCGGCGAGGTCGTCGAGCACGGCCTCCACGAAGGAGCCGGCGAGGTCGAGGACCTCGTCGAGGACGGCCTGGCACTCGTCCAGCTCCTCGTCGGTGCCGGTCCAGAGGTCCTCGTCGGTGAGGAAGTCTAGGAAGTGCTCGACGACCTCGGCGACGGTGAAGAGGGTGTCGTCGAGGTCGGCCTCGCTCTCCTCCCCCGACAGGTCGGCCTCGATCTGGTCGAAGACGGCCTCGAGCAGCTCGGCGTCGGGCTGGGCGAAGGAGCCGCGCGGGCGCAGGTCGCGGGTCATCGCGAAGAGGTCGGTCAGCACCTCGACGGCCTCGTCGGCCTCGAGGTGCTCGTGCTGCATTCCCACCTCGGCGAGGTGCGAGCGGTACCAGCTGCGGAACCGCACCATCAGCGCGGTCTCGGCCGTGCGGCCGCCGCCCTGACCGCCGGACCCGCTCTGACCGCCTCCGGATCGTCCCTGGTTGCGCTTCTTGCCCATGATTCCTCCGCGACCGCTCCACTCACGACGAAGCGCTCCAGCCTACCCAGTGCGGGCGCGCGGCGGCACGCGCGGTCGCCCCCTGTTCACCCTGTGCGCACCGGGTCCGCTCCCTCTGATGCGGCCGATCGCCCGAGTCCCGGGATCAGCGCGCTGTGGGAGGCCTCGTCGCCCGGGCCCCTGCCACACGGGTCGCGATGATGAGAAATCTCGCAGCGATCGGGCGGCGAGGCTTGCGCTCGGACCCTCCGCTTCGGTGGAGTGTCCGGATGACCGACACGACGGACACCGCCGAGACCGCTCCCGGGAAGGCGTCGCTCAAGCGGGTGATCACCGGGCCGCTGCTGTTCGCCTTCATCGTGGGCGACACGCTCGGCGCCGGCATCTACACCCTGGTCGGCACGATGGCCGAGGACGTGGGCGGCGTGATCTGGCTGCCGCTGCTGATCGCGCTGGTCGTCGCCCTGCTCACCGCGGGCACGTACGCCGAGCTGATCACCAAGTACCCGCACGCCGGAGGGGCGGCGCGCTACGTGGACCGCGCGTTCGGGAAGCCGTACCTCTCGTTCCTGATCGGCTTCCTGATGATGGCCTCCGGCATCACGACGGCCGCCTCCCTGGCGAACGCGTTCGCGGGCGACTACCTCGGGGCTCTGCTGGACGTGCCGCCGATCCCGACCGCGATCGTCTTCATCGCGATCCTCACCCTGGTGAACCTGCGCGGTGTGAAGGAGTCGCTGACGGCGAACCTGGTCGCCTCGGTGATCGAGGTGAGCGGACTGGTCATCGTCATCGTCTGCGCCGCGGTCTTCTTCGGCTCCGGCGACGGCGACGCCTCCCGCGTGCTCGAGTTCAACCCCGACGTCGCTCCGCTGCAGGGGGCGTTCGCCGCCTCGATCGTCGCCTTCTTCTCGTTCCTCGGCTTCGAGGCCGCGGCGAACATGGCCGAGGAGGTGCGGAACCCCTCGAAGGTCTACCCGCGGGCCCTCTTCGGTGCGCTGATCACCGCCGCCGTGGTCTACCTCCTGATCGCGCTCGGCGCCGTGATCGTGCTGCCGAACGACGAGCTCGCGGCCTCCAGCGGCCCCCTGCTGGACGTGGTCGCGGCGAGCGGAGTGGCGGTGCCGCCGTGGCTGTTCGGCCTGATCGCGCTCGTCGCCATCGCGAACGGCGCTCTGCTGTTCATGGTGATGGCGTCGCGGGTCGGCTTCGGGCTCGCCACCTCCGGGCTGCTGCCGAGCGCCTTCGGGAAGGTGCTGCCGGGCCGCCGCACGCCGTGGGTGTCGATCGTGGTCGTCGGCGGAGTGACGATGCTGCTCAGCCTCATCGGCGACGTCGGCACTCTCGCCGAGACGACGGTGCTGCTGCTCCTGCTGGTGTTCATCGCGGCGAACGTCTCGGTGCTGGTGCTGAAGAAGGACCGCGTCGACCACGCCCACTACTCCGTGCCGCGCGTCGTGCCGGTGCTCGCGACCATCGCGAGCGTGGTGCTGCTGACGCAGCAGACGGGCGTGGTCTGGCTGGCGACAGCGGGCTACGTGGTCGTGGGGACGCTGCTGTTCCTCGCCACCCGCCTGGGGAAGCGGAAGCACGCGGAGCGGACCCCGGACTGAGCCGGGCCGGCGGCGATCCGTCGCGAACGGCCCGTCCGCGGATCCCGTGCGGGCCGTTCGCGACGGATCGAGCGCGGGAGGCGGGCGAGGAGTGGGATCGTGAGGGGATGACCGTCACGCTCGAGCCGATGCCCGCCGCCGCTCTCGCCACCTGGATGCGGGTGCAGCGCTCGGCGTACATCGAGGACCGGATGCGCGCCGGCGACGACGAGGCGGCCGCGACGCGCAACGCCGACGCCTCGTACGAGAAGTACTTCCCGGGCGGCTCCCCCGCCGCCGGGCACGACGTGCTCCTCGTCTCCGAGGACGGCCGCGCGGTCGGGTCGCTCTGGCTCGGCCCGCACCCGAGCGGACTCGAGGGCGTCGGGTACGTCTGGGACGTGCAGATCGACGCCGCCGAGCGCGGCCTCGGCCTCGGCCGGGCGGCGATGCTGCTCGCGGAGTCGCACGTCCGCTCCCGCGGCGGCTCCGCCCTCGCGCTGAACGTGTTCGGCTTCAACACCGCCGCGCGGGCTCTGTACGAGTCGCTCGGCTACGAGACGACCTCCCTGCAGATGCGCAAGCCGCTGGCCTGAGTGGGGGGCTGCTCGACTCCGGGCAGGGGCACGACCCGGTCGCGCAGAACGCCGCACGCCGTGCTCGAGGGCGGACGCCGACGGGCGCCCACCGACGAGCACGGCGGCGGCGGTGGTGGAACCGCCGGGGATCAGCGGGACCCTGCGGTCAGCTCGTGGAGGCCACGGCGGTCGGGTCGCCGGTGCCGGACGGACGCGGGGCGTCACCCGATCCGGTCGCCACCGACGCGCCGGTCGGAACGACGGAGCCGCCCGTGGCCATCCCGCGGCCGAAGGCCTGGCCCTGGAGGATCGCCCCGAGGTCGACGCCGGTCGCCGACTTGACGCTGTCGAACGTGGCGGCGAGGCCGGCCGCCTGCTCGCGGGCGATGTGGGTGCCGGCGGTGTCGCCGCCGATCAGCGTCACCGAGCCGACGTTCTGGTAGCCCTTGGCGAACTCGGCCATGAGCGAGGGCAGCTGCCCGATGAGCTCGCGACCCAGGATCGCCTCCTGGTTCTCGCGGAGCGCCTCCGCCTCGGCCGCGATGGCCGCCGCGCTCGCCTCGCCCTTCGCACGGATGGCCTCCGCCTCGGCGGTCGCGTTCGCGCGCAGCGCCTCGGCCTCGGCGCCCGCCTTGGCCCGCAGTGCGTGGGCCTCGGCCTCGGCGCGGGCGCTCACGGCGGCGGCCTCGGCGGCGGCGGACGCCTGGCGCGCCTCCGCCTGGCGCTGGACGGCGTACGCCTCGGCGTCGGAGACCTGCTGCGCGACCTGGCGGTCCGTCTCGGCCTTCTTCTCGCGTCCGTACGCGTCGGCGTCGGCCTCGGTCTGACGGCGGTACTTCTCGGCGTCCGCGACGCGCTTGACGTCGGCGTCGAGCTCGGCCTGCCGGTTCTCGGCGCGCTGCACGAGGACGGCCTGCTCGCGCTCGGCGCGGGCCAGGTTCTCGGCCTGCTCGGCCTCGGCGTTGGCGCGGCCGACCTCGGACTTCGCGGCGGCGGTGTTCTTGTCGTAGGCGGTCTGCTCGATCAGGTTCGCCTCGTCCGTGGCGAGCTGGCGGGCCTTGACCTCGCGGGCGGCGTTGATCCGCGCGACGTCGGCCTCGCGGCGGACGCGCTCGATCTCCTGCGCACCGAGCGCCTCGATGTAGCCGTTGCGGTCGGTGACGCCCTGGATCGCGAACGAGTCCAGGACGAGGCCCTGAGCGAGCAGGTCGCCCTTGATGCCCTCGGCGATCTCGTCGCCGAGCTTCTGGCGGTCCTGCATGACCTCCTCGACGCTGAGCTTCGCGACGACGCCGCGGAGGGCGCCCTCGAGCTGCTCGGTCGTGAAGACGTCGATCGACTGGTCCTGCGAGGCGAAGCGCTCGGCGGCGGCGCGGACCTGATCGGCCGTGGAGCCGATCTTGACCAGGGCGACGCCCGCGAGGTGGATGGTCACGCCGTTCTTCGTCTGCGCGACCGGCTCCATCTTGATCTGGCGGGAGCGCAGTGAGATGCGGTCCGACCGCTGGGTCAGCTTGTTCACGAACGCACCGCCGCCGGTGATGACGGTCATGTTCGAGGTGAGGCCGTCCTCGCCCTTCTGCTTCTTGCCGACGATCACGATCGCCTCGTCGGCCTGCGGCACCTGGTACCAGGCGCGGAAGAGGAAGAAGCCGATGAGGGCGATCAGCAGGACGGCGCCGACGGCGATCCCTGCGAGGACGATCCAGAGGAGATCCGGTTCCATGGGCGGGCGACCTTTCGTCCGACCCGCGCGACGCGGGCACCTGAGAGACGTACAGGTTCCATCGTGTCATGGCCGAACGACGGCCGCGTCGGCCTAGCGGGGGATACTGCGACGACGGCGATCGACGCCGTCAGCATCGAGGCGGGAGAACTCTTCGAGTGCTTCCAGTGGGGAGACGGAGATCGCGCATCGGCGGTGGACGAGCTGGCCGACGTGCTGACCTACTGCCTGCTGCTCGCCGACCGGCTCGGAGTCGATGCGGACGAGATCGTGCTGAGCAAGCTCGAGAAGACGCGGCAGAAGTACCCGGTGGACAAGTCCCGCGGCAGGAGCGACCGGTATGACCGGCTCTGAGCTCCACTCGCTCCCCTTCGACCTCGACAGCGTGCGGACCTGGGGCGAGGTCGATCCCCGGCATCGGAACTGGCCTGTCGTCTACGTGCTTCATGACGACAGCCGGGTCTACGTCGGCGTCGAGCAGTGCCTCCGCCACTAGGAGCGTTGACGAGCGAGACATAGCCTTTACCGTGTGGTTACCTCTAGTGTCGCAAGTGCGGTTCATTCCCCGCTGAACGGTGAGGTGCGTAGGTGATGCAAGAGATGCTCGCCGTTTCAGTCGGCCAGCTTGTGCGAATGGTCGATGATGGAGTCATTGGGCTGCCGAACTTCCAAAGGGATTTTGTTTGGCCTCCTTCTCAAGTCGCCGCATTGCTCGACAGTGTTGCGCGTCAGTGGCCAATTGGCACCTTGCTGTTGGTACCGCCGCTACCAGAACTACCGATGCGTCCGATTGCTGGCGCGCCGACCTTGCGTCCTCATGGTGTTCGGTATTTAGTTTTAGACGGACAGCAACGCCTGACTGCGCTTTATCAGGCAATATCTGGCGTCGGCGCATACGGCTTCGCACTGAACCAAGCTCGCGACACAGAAAAAGATCAACTCTTTGAATGGTCTCCGGCACCCTCAGGCAGCCAGACGAGCAGCCAGGACAAACTCAGGCGCTTACTTCACTACAACGTGCCCTGCGTGCTACTCGCTGAGCATAAAGGAGTGTCTGAGCTGGCGCAAATTTTTGAAGCAATTAATACCCCGGGGGTACCAATAGACGTCTTTGACCTTGCAAACGCTCGTGCTAGCTCCCTCGGTGAAGATTTGCGAAAAAGCTGGGAGGAACTGAGTCAGGGGCGGCCCATTCTCACTGATTTCGACGTAACGACGCTCGACATTCTTCGCCTGGTGGCGCTTGATCTTGCGAGGGAAGGCAGCAGTGTCGTACGAGGTTTGCGGGCGAGCGACCTTCTCGAAATTCGTCCCGAGGATATTGTGGACGCGTGGCCCCAAGCTATCAACAATTATGCCGACGCACTTACCCTTCTGGCCGCCACTGCAGGCGTGGTCGGCCCTGCTGATCTGCCATCAAAGCGCGCTGTACTCCTTGCCGCCTCCTCGCTTCCTCGCCTGGGTCCCGCCGCTACTCTCGACATCTACTGGAATTCGGTTCTCCGGCTCAACGGCCTTTCAGACAAGGACGTGATTGCTCTGGTTAGAAGCGGCGACACGATCAGGACGGGCGAAACGGCGCGCTTCGCGAACGCGCCATTTGAGCGTGAATCCCGCGGAGAGAATCTAGTGTTCGCACGAGCGCTTCGAGGGCTCGCGCGCATAAATGGAGTCCAAGATCCAATCGACGGGAACAAACTCGCTCAGCTCGAAATTCGAGAATTTGAATACGAGTCCGGGTACGGCATTATCGGGCCAGCCACGGTAAAAACTGAGCTTATGCGCGTCATTTATCTGAGCAGCTCAAGCGCCACTATTGTCAGAACGCGGTTACGCGCAGGTTCGGGCGTTCCAGACTTTGCGCTCGACCCGGCAGCGCTGGCCTCGCAGGGTTTCAGTCCTGGGGTGCGCTACGCGACGGAACGACGGGAGAAATTGCTCAGATGGTTAAGGGGTGTCGTCAGTGAGATCATCTAGCAGGAAGACAGAGCCACGTGGCAGGAATTCTCCGTGGGTCTGGTTCGGAATTTGTCTAGTTGGTGTTCTACTTCTTCTTGGCCTATCGCTCATAGCAGTTGTTTATCTGCACGATTGGTTGGCTATTTGGGGGCACCCTCTAGCGGAATTAGGTGTTGTCGGTGACATGTTCGGCGCCGCAAATTCGCTGTTTTCCGGAATGGCCTTTGCCGGACTTATCATTGTTCTTCTTTATGAAATGCGTGAACGAGAGCGCGACCTATCAGACCGAATGGAGACCCGCCGTCCCGTATTGACCATCAAGTTCGGAGATGGAGTGGGCGATGGGGAGGTCGCGCAAGCGACAATCAATCGGGCGGTACACGAAGCAGAACGCGGAGTTGATCTCCGGTTGGATTTTACAGTTCCCCTGCAGTCGCTTGCTGACGTGGCCCTCACCCCCGCTATCACGATCGAGATTCTCAGCAAGGGTTCGGTTATCTGGGATAAAAACCAAAACATCGGATTGCCAATCAATTCCGGCGCCATTCACAACATTTCTTTCGTGGCCCAATTTACCGGTCTAGTTGGCGCGGCGCTCCTAGCCGAGATGAACACGTCCACAGGCCCACGATTCCGGGCGAGAATGGATTACGACTCTGTATCGGGCGCACGCTGGCGCACAACCGTTGAAGCAGTCGTGCAAATAGCCCCCGAAGACGCTCAATTCGCTCGTAAAGTCCTCTCGGGGGAAGGCATTGTCGACAAATTGGCGCTCACGAAGATCGCCTCGTCGTTGAAAACGGACATTCTCGTCGATACCTCCACTTGGAAGCACAGTAGGGTCCCTGCGTAACTTTGAGGTCGCCACCAGTCCCCCGCTCCTTTGCTCGCGAGCATCTTCACGGCGTAGTGATCGTCGAGCCTGCTGGCCTGCCAAGCTAGCCTTCGGGCCCGTCAGGCCGCAGCTTCATTGGTATCACCTCCCGCCTGTTCGGCGAGGACTCGCCGCAGTACACCCAGCTCGATTGGATCCGGAAGCAGAGCCGGCACACGATCCTGTTGCTCGGCACCGGCCAGACCGTCCGCCCAGCCGACCTGCCGCTCGCGACGACCTCCGCGGTCCTCGCGGAAGCGCGCGCGGAGGGGCGCCTCTACCCGCTGCGCTCCCAGATGCTCATCTCGGCGGAGAAGGACTGCGTCGGCAACATCCGCTCCGTGCTGAGCGACTCCCCGCCTGTTTGGAGGACTTCGGAGAGTACGACCTCCGATATTTCGAAGACCTCGGCGCCCTTCGGCGCGAGTTTCGGCTGAGGGAGCAGGAGCACGGCCTCGCCCGGCTCGCCACAGGGTTCGCGTGGCCCTGGATCAGTCGGAAGTCCGACGCGGCGGACATCGTCATCGGCGAGGAGCGGCTGCGCTGGAACTCGACGACGAAGGACTGGATCAACTCCGCCGGCACAACGCACGAGGCGGGCTCGATACCCACCCTGCAGGGCTACGACCTCAACTACGCCGGCGTCATCATCGGGCCCGACCTCCGCTGGAACGAGCGGTCGCAACGCATCGCTTTCGACCGGTCGCACTACTTCGACAAGAAGGGGCGCGAGAACAACCCGAAGCTCGGGATCATCTACAGCCTGCTGGCTCACGTGTGAAACGTCTACACCGTCCTGCTCACGCGCGGGATCCGCGGGACGTACGTGTACGTCTGCGACGACGGGTTGCGGGAGCGGCTGGCACGCTTGCCCTGACCTGATCGCGGACGAGGAGCGGGTCGTTCGCAGCCGAGGCATTGCGCGGCGGACGAGAGAAACCGAACGACGGTTTCAGAGGAGCACCTCGCCGCGTTGCGGCGAGAAATCAGTGCTGGGGTACCTGGACTCGAACCAAGAACAACTGAACCAGAATCAGCCGTGTTGCCAATTACACCATACCCCAATGGTCATCCGGAGGTGATCCCGGGACCAGGCGGCGACCGGATCGAGACCCGAGCGCCGAGAGACGACAGTACCCTACGCGGGCATCCCGCTCAAATCGAGCCGCGGACGACGCTGCCCTCGGACTCCGGGGCGGCCTCGCCGAGGCGGGCGCGGACGAGGTCGCGGTTGATCGCGGAGGCGACCTGGGCGCCCGATCCGGCGGCGACGATCAGCTGCTGCGGGCCGGGAGGGGTGACCTCGCCGGCGGCGTAGAGGCCGGGGACGGACGTGCGGCCACCGGCGTCGACGCGGAGGAAGCCGTCGGCGTCGCGGTCGGGGCCGGCCGCGTCCAGGTAGTCCAGCGCGGGCGTCCAGACGGGGCGGACGAACGCGCCGGTGCGCGGCACGACGTCGCCGTCGACGAGGCGGACGCCGGTCATCTCGGCGCGCTCCCCGGCGAGGTCGGCGACCGGGCGCCGGTCGACCCGGATGCCGATGGAGGCGAGCAGCGACTCGTCGGCGTCGCTCACCGTCCCGACGCCGTTGGTGAAGACGATCAGGTCGGTCGACCACTGCGAGAGGAGCATGGCCCGCTCCGCGAGGTCGTCGGTCTCGCCGATCAGGGCGAGCGCCTCCCCCGCCTTCTCGTAGCCGTCGCACTCCATGCAGCTGTGCACGGCGGTGCCGTAGTAGGCGCGCAGGCTCGGGAGCGCGGGCGGCGTCTCGAGGAGCCCCGCGGCGACCACGACGGCGGTGGCGACGACGGAGCGGTCCGCGCTGCCGCGCACGCCGCGCGCGCCGACCACGAACTCGCCGCCGGAGCGCTCGACCGATGTGACGAGGGCGTTGTGCACCTCGGCGGCCTCGTAGCGCTCGAACTCCTCGCGGCCGAGGCGGCGCAGCTCGAGCGGCGAGATGCCGTCGCGGGTGAGGAACCCGTGCGAGTGCAGGGTCGCGGCGTTCCGCGGGCGGTTGCTGTCGAGCAGCAGCACGCTCCGGCGCGCCCGGACGAGGTTGAGCGCGGTGGAGAGCCCGGCGGGGCCCCCGCCGATCACGACGACGTCGTAGCGTCCGCCGACCGTCTCCGCCACGGTCAGGCCTGCCGGGAGGCGCCGAGGTGAGCGCCCAGGCGGTCGAGGCGGGCGATCGACTCCTGCTTGCCGAGGATCTCCATCGACTCGAACAGCGGCGGCGAGACGCGGCGTCCGGAGACCGCCGTGCGCAGCGGCCCGTAGGCGATGCGGGGCTTGAGGCCGAGGCCCTCGATCAGCGCGGAGGCGAGCGCCTCCTGGATCGAGGCCGTCAGCCACTCGGACGCGGGGACGAGCTCGAGGGCGCCGATCGAGGCGGCGAGCACCTCGCCGGCGTTCGCGGGCAGGCCCTTCAGCGCGTCCTCGTCGTACTCGAGCGCGTCGGACGCGGTGAAGAGGAACCCGAGCATGCCGGGGGCCTCCCCGAGCAGGCCGATCCGCTCCTGCACGAGGGGTGCGGCGGCGTCGAGCACGGCGCGCTGCTCGGCGGTCGGCTCGCCCGCGAGCACTCCGGCCGCCACGAGGTACGGGATCGTCCGCTCGGTGAAGTCGTCGACGGCCAGGAGGCGGATGTGGTCGCCGTTGATCGACTCGGCCTTCTTGAGGTCGAATCGGGCCGGATTGGGGTTCACGTCGGCGACGTCGAAGGCGGCGACCATCTCGTCGATCGAGAAGACGTCGCGGTCGTGCGTGAGCGACCAGCCGAGCAGGGCGAGGTAGTTGACCAGGCCCTCCGGGATGAAGCCGCGGTCGCGGTGGTGGAAGAGGTTCGAGGACGGGTCGCGCTTGGAGAGCTTCTTGCTGCCGTCGCCCATCACGTACGGGAGGTGCCCGAAGCGCGGGACGAAGGTCGTCACTCCGATGTCGATCAGCGCGTGGTACAGCGCGATCTGCCGGGCGGTCGAGGGCAGGATGTCCTCGCCGCGCAGCACGTGGGTGATCTGCATGATCGCGTCGTCGACCGGGTTCACCAGCGTGTAGAGCGGCTGGCCGTTGGGGCGCACCACGACGAAGTCGCTGAAGGAGCCGGCGGGGAACGTGATCGGGCCGCGGACCAGGTCGTCGAAGGACAGGTCGGCGTCCGGCACGCGCAGGCGCAGCGCCGGGGCGCGGCCCTCGGCGCGGAAGGCGGCGCGCTCCTCCTCGGTGAGATCGCGGTCGTGGTTGTCGTACCCGTGCTGCTTCGCGCGGCCGGCCGCCTCGTTGCGCGCGTCGATCTCCTCGGCCGTGGAGTAGCTCTCGTAGAGGTGCCCCGAGGCCGTCAGGCGCGCGATCACGTCGAGGTAGACATCGGTGCGCTCGGACTGCCGGTACGGGCCGTGCGGGCCGCCGACTCCGACGCCCTCGTCCCAGTCGAGCTTCAGCCAGCGCAGCGCGTCGAGGATCTGCTCCACGCTCTCCTCGCTGTCGCGGGCGGCGTCCGTGTCCTCGATGCGGAAGACGAACGTGCCGCCGGTGTGGCGCGCGTACGCCCAGTTGAACAGGGCGGTGCGGATGAGGCCGACGTGCGGGGTCCCGGTCGGCGAGGGGCAGAAGCGGACGCGGACGTCGCTCCCGGTCGCGGTCGTGAACGGGTGCGCGTCCGGCGCGCTTTCCAGGGGCGGGGTGAGCTCAGACATACGAGGCCGATCCTACCGGCGGGAGCCGGTGCGGCGCCCGGGATCGCGGGGGCCGTGGCGCCTCCGCCCCGGGCACGGTGCGCGCCTCGCGGCGACTGCTTCTACCGGACAGCACTGCTCCGAGTCAACGGACTCCCCGAGCGAGCAGGAGCAGTGGTGCGCTGACCTCGGGCCTCTCGTCGAGAGGGCCCGAGCGCCGCACCGCAGGCCGCGCCGGGCCTCCGCGCGAGCGTGCCCGGAAGGAGCACTGATGAGCACGATCGATCTCGACCCCCGCACCGACCGCCCGAGCGCCCTCACCGAGGCGGCACGGGAGGAGAAGGACGCCCGCACGCTCTCGCTCTTCCAGGCCGCGGTGAGCGCGGAGGCCGCCGAGGGCGCGCGCATCCGCGAGCGCATCGTGCTCGACCACCTGGGCCTGGCCGAGGCCATGGCCCGCCGGGTCTCCAGGAGCGGAGGCGACTGGGCGGATCTGCGCCAGGTCGCCTACGTGGGCCTCGTGAAGGCCGCCCGCCGCTTCACTCCCGAGCGCGGCGACAGCTTCGCCGCGTTCGCCGTCCCCACGATCACCGGCGAGCTCAAGCGCCACCTCCGCGACCTCGGCTGGATGATCCGGCCGCCGCGCGGCGTGCAGGAGCTGCACCGCCGCTCCGCCGTCGTCGCCGACGAGCTCGCGCAGGAGCTCGGCCGTCACCCCACCGACCAGGAGATCGCCCGCCGCCTCGGAGTGGACGCGACGGAGGTGGCCGACGCGCGCCTCGCGGGGCATCCGCTCTCCCTCGACGAGACCGTGGGCGAGGGCGGCGTCGGCCTGGGCGACACCCTCGGCGGCGAGGACGAGCGGCTGCTCGAGATCGACCGGCGGCACGGGCTCGCCGAGGCCCTCGCCGAGCTCGAGGAGGGCCAGCGCGAGCTCCTGCGCATGCGCTTCGTCGAGGAGCGGACCCAGCAGCAGATAGCCGACGCCCTGGGGACGACGCAGATGCAGGTCTCGCGCCTGCAGCGGCGGATCCTCGCGCAGCTCGCCGACCGGCTCGGCGCCCCCTCGCGCAGCCATCAGCCGCGCGCTCCCCGGGCCCGCGTGGCCACGGTCACTCCGGTCCGACCGGCGACGCGGCTGAAGTCCGCCTGAGGTGGGCCTCGGCACGCGACGGGAGCGACGAGAGGGCGGCGAGGACGTCGTCGACCTGGACCGCGAGCAGCGCCGGGTCCGGCTCGGCGGAGAAGACATCGCCGCGGCGGAGGGAGGCGTCGGTCAGCACGACGTGCGGACCCGAGGCCGGAGGACCCCAGGCCTCGGGAGGTGCCGGACCGAAGATCACGACCGAGGGGACGCCGTAGGCGGACGCGAGGTGCGCGGCCCCGGTGTCGACGGTCACCACGACCTCGGCGGCCGCGACGACCGCGGCGAACCCGCTGAGCGCGAGCTCCCCCGCCAGTACCTCGCCCGTGCCGGCGAGCTCGGCGACGCGGCGGGCGCGGTCGGCCTCGTTCGCGCCCCCGGTGTAGACGACGCGGTGCCCCTCGGCGGTGAGGGAGCGGGCCACCGCGGCGAAGCGCTCCTCCGGCCACTCGCGCGAGCCGTAGAAGGCCCCGATGTGCACGACGGCGGCTCCGGGGGCCGAGGCGGGCTCCTCCGGGACGGCGATCGCGACGTCCTCGGGGTCGGCGTCGAGACCGATCGAGTTCACCAGGCGGGCCCAGCGGGCACGCTCGAGCTCGCCGTCGATCCAGAGCGGCCGCGGGTCCTCCGGGCCCGTGCCCGGGTCCAGCGCCGGGACGCGGAACTCGAGAGTGCGCTCGGGCGCGATCTCGCGCAGCCGCAGCCGCGACTCCGGGCCGTTGCCGTGGAGGTTCACGCCGAGCTCGACCCGGCCGGCGGCCATCGGCAGCGGGTCGTCGAGTCCGCGGAGGGTGGGCACGAGCGCGTCCAGGCCCTCGACCAGGTCGACGATCGGCTCGAGCCAGGGCGTGGTCGCCATGATCAGCCGGTGGTCCGGGAAGCCGCGGCGCAGGGCCTTGAGCGCCGGGACGGCGACGAGCAGGTCGCCGAGCTTGAGGGCGCGCAGCGCGAGGATCTCCGGAGTCCCGTCCGGGGCGGTGAGAGCGCGCACGGCGCCTCCTTCCTGTCGGAGTCCCCGTACCCCGCTGCGCGCACCTCAGACGCGCCGCCCGCAGATGCGAGCGACGCGCCCGGAGGGACCGACTTCTCCGGAAGGGGGTTTACATCCCCGGTCGAGGGGTACGAGGAGAAGGTGAACGACTCCTCCTCCCGGAGCGCCGACGAGCGCGCGAGGGCCCCGCGCCTGCGGGGGATCCTCTTCGACCGCGATGCGACGCTCGTGGTCGACGTGCCCTACAACGGCGACCCGGCGCAGGTCTCCCCGATGCCCACCGCCCTCGCCGCGGTCGAGCGCGCGCGCGAGGCGGGGCTGGCCGTGGGCGTGGTCACCAACCAGTCCGGGATCGCCCGCGGGATCATCGACCGCGGCCAGGCCGACGCGGTGAACCGGCGCGTGGACGAGCTCTTCGGCGGCTTCGACGTGTGGATGCTCTGCCCGCACGGCCCGGAGGACGGCTGCTCCTGCCGGAAGCCCCGGCCCGGCATGGTGCTCGGCGCCGCCGAGCAGCTGGGACTGCCGGCCAGCTCGCTCGCCGTGATCGGCGACATCGGGGCCGACGTCGGCGCCGCCGCCGCGGCCGGCGCCCGTGGAGTGCTGGTTCCGACTCCGATCACCCGCGCCGAGGAGGTGGACGCCGCCCCGCTGCAGGCGGCGACGCTCCTCGAGGCGGTCGAGCTGCTGCTCGCGATGCAGCCCGACGAGGACGCCGAGTGAAGCGCCGCGTGCTCGTCGCCCGCCTGGACAGCGCGGGAGACGTCCTGCTGTGCGGACCCGCCGTCCGCGCGATCGCGGCCGACGCCGAGGTGCTGCTGCTGAGCGGTCCGCAGGGAGCGCCCGCGGCCGCGCTGCTGCCGGGTCCCTCCTCCGTCCGCACCTGGTGGTGCCCGTGGATCGGCGACGCCTCCCGCCCCGTCGACTCCGAGCTCGTCGACGAGCTGCGCGCGATCGTCGAGGAGTTCGCGCCGGACGAGGCCGTGATCCTCACCTCCTTCCACCAGTCGCCGCTGCCGCTGGCCCTGCTGCTCCGCCTCGCCGGTGTCGCCCGCATCACGGGCGCCTCGGTCGACTTCGCGGGCGCCCTGCTCGATGTGCGCCTCGTCCCGGGCGAGACCCTCGAGGAGGACCAGCCGGAGCCGGAGCGCGCGCTCGCGATCGCGGCGGCGGCCGGCTTCGCGCTGCCCGCCGGCGACGACGGACGGCTCCGCGTGCGCCGCGAGGGCGTGCTGCCCGCCGCTCTCGAGGGGATCGGCCCCTACGCCGTCGTGCACCCCGGGGCAGCCGTCCCCGCCCGCGCCTGGCCGGCGGCGAACGCGGCCCGCGCCGTCGAGCTGCTGGCGGACGCGGGCCTCGCCGTCGTCGTCACCGGCGGCCCGGGCGAGCGCTCCCTCACGGCCGAGGTCGCGGGCACCCGCGGCATCGACGTCGGCGGGGCCACCGACTTCGCCGACGCCGCCGAGGTGCTGGCCGGCGCCGACGTCGTGATCTGCGGCAACACCGGCCCCGCGCACCTCGCCGCCGCGGTCGGCACCCCCGTGGTGAGCCTCTTCGCGCCGGTCGTCCCGGCCGTGCGCTGGGCGCCCTACGGCGTCCCGGTCGCGCTGCTCGGCGACCAGGAGTCGCCCTGCGCCGGCTCGCGCGCCCGCGTGTGCCCCGTCCCCGGCCATCCGTGCCTCGCGGGGGTGAGCGCCGAGGAGGCGGTCGCCGCCGCCCTCCGACTCCGACCCACGACTTCCCCGAGAGAGGCCATCGCATGAGGATCCTGCTCTGGCACGTGCACGGCGGCTGGGCGGACGCCTTCGTCCGCGGCGCCCACACCTACCTGCTCCCCACGACTCCGGCCCGCGACGGCTGGGGCCTGGGCACCGGCGGCCGCGACTGGCCGAGCGCCGCCGAGATCGCCCCCGAGGAGCTGCACGACGCCGACGTCGACGCGGTCCTCCTCCAGCGTCCCGAGGAGCTCGCCGAGGCCGAGCGCCTGCTCGGGCGACGCCTCGGCCGCGACGTGCCCGCCGTCTACGTCGAGCACAACACCCCGCGTGGGAACGTGCCGGACAACCGCCACCCGCTCGCCGACCGCGACGACCTGCTGATCGTCCACGTCACCCACTTCAACGCCCTGATGTGGGACACCGGATCGACCCGGACCACGGTGATCGAGCACGGGATCCACGACCCGGGTCCCCTCTACACCGGCGAGCTGCCGCACTTCGGCGTGGTCGTCAACGAGCCCGTCCGCCGGGGCCGGGTCGCCGGGACCGACCTGCTCCCCCGCTTCGGCGCGGTCGCTCCGCTGGACGTCTTCGGGATGAAGACCGACCGGCTCGCCGAGCTGCCGGGCCTGGAGGACGTGACGGTCCTCGGCGACGTCCGCACGCAGGCGATGCACGCGGCCCTGGCCCGCCGCCGGGTCTACCTGCACCCGTTCCGCTGGACCTCCCTCGGCCTCGCGCTGCTGGAGGCGATGCACCTCGGGATGCCCGTCGTCGCGCTCGACGTGACGGAGGCGGGGCGCGCCGTCCCG
This sequence comes from Rathayibacter sp. AY1A5, assembly GCF_002930875.1. Classification (NCBI taxonomy): domain Bacteria; kingdom Bacillati; phylum Actinomycetota; class Actinomycetes; order Micrococcales; family Microbacteriaceae; genus Rathayibacter; species Rathayibacter sp. AY1A5. The sequence goes on from NZ_PSTM01000006.1 coordinate 97,487, forward strand.
CCCGAGGCCGGAGCGGTCTCGAACGACCTCGACGCCCTCGTCGCCTCGGCCCGGGCGCTCGTCGAGGACCCGGACCGCGCCGCCCGCGCCGGCGCCGTCGCCCGCGAGGCCGCGCTCGCGCGCTACGGCCTCGCCCGGTTCCACCGCGACTGGGACGAGGTCCTCGCCGACCTCCCCGGACGCCGGTCGCCGGAGCCCGCTCTGGAAGGGAGCACCCGATGAAGCAGCACCTCTCCGCCGCGCCCGCGCTGACGATCGCCATGGTCTCGGAGCACGCGAGCCCGCTGGCGACCCTCGGCGGCGTCGACGCCGGCGGCCAGAACGTCCACGTGGCGGCGCTCGCCGACGCGCTCGCACGCCGCGGCCACCGCGTCGTCGTCTACACCCGCCGCGACGACCCCTCCCTCCCCCGGCGCGTGCCCTTCACCTCGGGAGTCGAGGTCGTGCACATCGACGCCGGACCGCCGCGCCGGGTGTCCAAGGACGAGCTGCTCCCCTTCATGGGCGACTTCGCCGTCGACCTCGCCGAGGAGTGGCTGCAGGAGCGGCCGGACCTCGTGCACAGCCACTTCTGGATGTCCGGGGTCGCCGCGCTCGACGCCTCCGAGCGGGTGGAGCGCGCCACGGGTCGGCGCGTGCCCGTCCTCCACACCTTCCACGCGCTGGGCGTGGTCAAGCGCCGCCAGCAGGGCGCGCTCGACACCAGCCCCGAGGAGCGCGCCTGGCTCGAGCCCGGAGTGGGCCAGAAGGCCGACGGCGTCGTCGCCACCTGCTCGGACGAGGCCTTCGAGCTCAAGGGGCTCGGCGTGCCGACCTCGCGCATCTCGGTGGTGCCCTGCGGAGTCGACATCGACCGGTTCTCGGTCGAGGGCCCGGTCGCGCCCCGCAGCGAGCGCTCGCGGCTGATGACCATCGGACGCCTGGTGCCGCGCAAGGGCATGGGCATCGCGATCGAGGCGCTCGCGCACCTGGTCGCGGCCGGCCACGACGCCGAGCTCGTCGTCGTCGGGGGCTCCGGCTCCGGCGACGCGCTGACCGCGGACCCCGAGTACCAGCGGCTGCACGGCGTGGCCGAGAGCCTCGGCGTCGCGGACCGCGTCGACTTCGTCGGCCAGCTCTCGCAGACCGAGATGCCCGCGATGCTCCGCTCGGCCGACGTCGTGGTCTGCGCGCCCTGGTACGAGCCGTTCGGCATCACTCCGCTCGAGGCGATGGCCTGCGGCGTGCCGGTCGTCGCCTCCTCCGTGGGCGGCCTGATCGACACCGTGGTCGAGGACGTCACCGGGGTCCACGTGCCTCCGCGCGACCCGGTCGCACTGGCCGCCGCCCTCGGCTCGCTGCTGGAGGACCCCGACCGCGCCGGCGCCTACGGGGCCGCCGGCCGCGAGCGCGTCGAGTCCCGCTACTCCTGGGATCGCGTCGCCGCCGACACCGAGCGCGCCTACGTCACGACCCTCGCCGGCCTCGGCGACGAGTCGCTCCTCACCGGCGCCACGAGCGCACCCTCATCCCCCACCACCCGGAAGGCGGCTCCGCGACGATGACCATCGACACCGCGACCATCGACACCGTTCTGGACACCCCGGCCGACGCCGCCCGGCGCCTCGTCGACGACCACGTGGCGCGCGCGCTCGACGCGGTCGCGCAGCTGGAGCGCCACTCCGACAGGATCGCCGCCTGGGGCGTCGAGCTCGCCGACCGCCTGCACTCCGGCGCGCGCCTGCTCGCCGCGGGCAACGGCGGCTCCGCGGCCGAGGCGCAGCACCTCACCGCCGAGCTCGTCGGCCGCTTCGACGGCGACCGCGTCCCCTTCTCCGCCATCTCGCTGCACGCAGAAACGTCGAGCCTGACCGCGATCGGCAACGACTACGGCTTCGACCACGTGTTCTCGCGCCAGGTCACCGCGCACGCCCGGGCGGGGGACGTCGTGGTGCTGCTCTCCACCAGCGGACGCAGCGCGAACCTCCTCCACGCCGCGGAGGCCGCCCGTGCGGCAGGCGCCCGGTCGTGGGCGCTGACCGGCGAGGGGCCGAACCCGCTCACCGAGCTCTGCGACGAGGCGATCGCCCTCGAGGGCCACGGCTCCAATGTGCAGGAGGCGCAGCTGGTGCTCGTGCACGCGCTATGCCGGGCCTTCGAGCACCGGATCCGCGCGCGGACGGCGGCCGCCTCGTGAGCCGCCTGCGCCTCGTCGTCGTCGGCGACGTGATGCTCGACGTCGACCTCTCCGGACCCGCCGAGCGGCTGAGCCCGGACGCCCCCGTCCCCGTGGTCGACGTGTCGGCCCGCAGCGCCCGCGCCGGCGGTGCCGGGCTCGTCGCCCGGATGCTCGCCCGCGACGGGCACGAGGTGACGCTGGTGACCGCGCTCGCCGAGGACTCGGATCCGGACGTGGCGGAGCTGCGCGCCGAGCTGTCCGGCGTCCGCCTGGTCGCCGGGCCCTCGGGAGCGGCGACGCCGGTGAAGACCCGCGTCGCCGCCTCCGGCCAGGCCGTCGTGCGGATCGACCGCGGCTGCGAGACGCCGCCCGTCCCCGGCGTCACCGACGCGATGCTCGCCGCGCTCGCCGACGCCGACGCCGTGATCGTCGCCGACTACGGCCGCCGCCTGACCGAGGAGCCGTCGCTCCGCACGGCGCTCGACGCGCTCACCGTGCCGCTGGTGTGGGATCCGCACCCGCGCGGCTCGCAGCCGGTCGCCGCCACCTCCCTCGCCACCCCGAACCTGGCCGAGGCCACCGCCTTCTCGGGAGCCGTCGGCCGCGGAGTGACGCGCGCCGAGTCCGCCGGGACCACCCTCCTCGAGCGCTGGGGCTGCGGTGCGGTCACCGTGACGATGGGATCCTCCGGCGCCCTGCTGCGCTCCCGCGGCGCCGGCGTCCCGGTCGTCGCACCGGCCGTCGCCGTGCCGCCCACCGACCCGTGCGGCGCGGGCGACCGGTTCGCCGCCTCCGCCGCCGTCGCCCTCGCCGAGGGTGCGAGCACGTCGGAGGCGGTGCAGGCGGCGGTCGCCGCGGCCGGCGCCTACCTCCTCGCGGGAGGGGTCGCCTCCCTCTCCGCTCCCGCCGACCCCGCACCCCTCCACGGCGGCGGGGTGGACGCCCTGCGCGTCGCCGAGTCCGTCCGCGCGGCAGGAGGAACGGTGGTCGCGACGGGCGGCTGCTTCGACCTGCTCCACGCCGGCCACGCCCGCACCCTCTCCGCGGCACGCGCTCTCGGCGACTGCCTGATCGTCTGCCTCAACTCGGACGACTCCGTCCGGCGCCTCAAGGGCGCGGCGCGGCCGATCATCCCCGAGGACGACCGCGTCGACCTGCTGCTCGCGCTCGAGTGCGTCGACGCCGTGCTGGTCTTCGGCGAGGACACGCCGGACGAGGCGCTGCGCCGCATCCGCCCCGACGTCTGGGTGAAGGGCGGCGACTACTCCGCCGAGTCCCTCCCCGAGACGGCGACGGTGGCGGAGTGGGGCGGCCGGGTCCTGACCGTGCCGTACCACCCCGGCCGCTCGACCACCCATCTCGCCGCCGCGCTCGCGCGCGTCGGCTGACCCGCGGCCCACGAGGCCCGCAGACCACCCCCGGAAGGAAACCATGAGCACCACTCCCACCCCCGTCGGCCGCGTCCTGATCACCGGAGGAGCCTCCGGGCTCGGTGCGGCCGTCGCCGCCGCGGTCACCGCCGCCGGCGGCACCCCGATCGTGCTCGACCGCGACGTCTCGTCGGTGAAGGAGGGCGTCGCCGCCTACCAGGTCGACGTCGCGAAGACCCGCGAGGCCGAGAAGGCGGTCGTCGAGATCGCCCGCGAGCACGGCGGGCTCGACGCCGTCGTGACCGCGGCCGGCATCGACCGCTGCGGCCGCCTCGTCGACGTGGAGCCGGAGGAGTGGGAGCGGGTCATCTCCGTGAACCTCCTCGGCACCGCGGCCGTCGTCCGCGCGGCGCTGCCCTTCCTCACCGAGACCCACGGCCGCGTCGTCACCGTCGCCTCCTCGCTCGCGATCAAGGCCGTCTCGGACGCGACCGCGTACTGCGCCTCGAAGTTCGGCGTGCTCGGCTTCACCCGCGCGCTCGCGGCCGAGACCAAGGGCGAGATCGGCGTGACCACGCTGATCCCGTCGGGCATGAAGACGCGCTTCTTCGACGACCGCGACGAGCAGTACAAGCCGGGTCCGGACGCGCTGCTGAACGACCCGGAGAACGTGGCGAACGCCGTCATGTTCGTCCTCGGCCAGCCGCGCGGCTGCGAGGTCCGCGAGCTCGTCATCACGCACGAGGAGGAGCCGTCCTGGCCGTGATCCGCTGATCCGGGCGCGCCCCGGATCCCCCGCCGCGAGACGCCACCTCGGTCCGCACGCCCCGGCGCGTCGCGTACCGAGGCGGCGTCTCGCGGTTCAGCGGGTGGAGGCGAGCACCCCGCGGACGTCCTCGAGCACCGCCTCGACGCCCACGTCGCCGACGAACGTGACGTCGTGCTCGCAGCGCGGAGCGGTCCAGCCGACCTGCGTGGCGTCGCGCCCGCAGACCGGGCAGTGCGTGGTCCAGCTCAGCTGCACCCGGTGGCGCTGCCGCCCGAGGGCCGCGGCGTTGATCGCGTTGCCCACCCAGAAGATCCCGACCGTCGGAGCGCCGACCGCGGCGGCGAGATGGCGGGGTCCGGAGTCGTTGCCGAGTACGAGGTCGGCGAGCGAGAGCAGCGGAGCGAGGTCCGGGAGGTCCACGACGCCCGCCCAGGAGACCGCTCCCGGCGCCCCGGCGACGATCTCGTCGGCGGCGGGCACGTCCGAGGCGTCGCCCACCACCAGCACGCGCGCGCCGTCCGCCAGCAGCTCCGTCGCCACGGCGGCGAAGGAGGCGGCGGGCCAGCGCCGGCGGGGATCGGTCGCGCCGGGGTGGATCAGCACCAGCGGGCCGCCCGCGGGCAGCGCCGCGGCGAGGCGGTCCCGCCGCTCCGGATCCACGGCGAGCGCCGGCTCGAGGCGTGTCGCGGGCGCTCCTGCCAGCCCGACGATCTCGAGCGCCCGCAGCATCTCGTGCTGGTAGTAGACGTAGGGGATCGTGCGCTCGAGCTCCGCGGCGTCGTCGGTGCGCGACCCGACCGTGTGGCGCGCGCCGAGGCGCTGGAGGAACGGGTTGGAGTAGCGCCCGCCGCCGTGCAGCTGCACGGCCAGGTCGAAGCGGCGCGCGCGCATCCGCTCGGTGAAGTCCTCGACGACCCGGGGGTCCTCCCCCTCTCCGTCGCGGACGCCCTGCGCCACCGGCAGGATCTCGACGTCGGCGATCGGCGACTCGACGCCCGTCAGCAGGACCCGGTGCGCGGGCGTCCCGAGCAGGGTGATCTCGGCTCCCGGGTAGGCGGCCGCGAGGGCGTCGACGGCGGGCAGCGCGAACAGCAGGTCGCCGAGTCCGCCGCCGCGCAGGACGGCGATCCTCTCGACTCCGGCGAAGGGCTCTCGGAGGGGGGCGATGGCGACCACGACGGGTTCCTCTCAGGTGCGGAGGGCGCGCGTGCGCCGCTCCGGGGACGGTGCACTCCTCCACTTCCCCGCCGGGGCCGATCCGAAACCGGATCGGGGGCGAGCCCGTCGCCGATCCGGGGGCGGATTCCGGAGGCGGCGTGTCTAGGCGCGCACCACCCGGGTACCGGACGGATGCGTCCGCCACTCCGCGGGCGCCCCCGACCGAGAGGTGACCGTGACCATCGACATCACGACCCCCGCCACGACCGCCGCCGACGCCGTCCGCCGCGCGCGGACCGCGTTCCCCGCGTGGGCCGCCACCGCGCCCGCCGAGCGCGGCGCCCTGCTCCGTGCCGCCGCCCACCGCGTGGCCGAGCGCGAGCAGGAGCTCGCCGACCTCAACACGCAGGAGACGGGCAAGCCCGCCGGCGACGCCCTGGGCGGCGTCCGCGCCGGTGTCGACACGCTGCTCCAGTACGCCGAGCTCGGCCCGCTGCACCGCGGGAGGAGCCTGCGCGGAGGGGCCCTCAACGTCGATCTCGCCCTGCCGCACCCGCGCGGTGTCGTGCTCGCCCTCACTCCGTGGAACGACCCGGTCGCCGTCGCCGCGGGCCTCCTGGGCGCCGCGATCGTCTCCGGGGACGTCGTCGTGCACAAGCCGAGCGAGCGCAGCCCGGGCACGGGCGCCCTCTTCACGAGCATCCTCGCCGAGACGCTGCCCGAGGGCGTGCTGACCCTGGTCGAGGGCGACGGGGCGGTCGGCGACGAGCTGGCGCGCACCGAGGGCGTCGACGTCCTCGCCCACGTCGGCTCGACCGCCACCGGCCGCGCGGTCGCCCGGGTCGCCGCCGTCACCGGCGCGCACGTGATCCTCGAGAACGGAGGCAACGACGCGCTCGTCGTCGACCGCGACGTCGACCCGGTCTGGGCCGCCGAGCAGGCCGCGCTGGGCGCCTTCGCCAACGCCGGCCAGATCTGCACCTCCGTCGAGCGGATCTACGTGCACCGCGACATCGCCGGGGCGTTCACGGCGGCGCTGGTCGCCGAGGCCGACCGCTGGAGCGCGGGCCCGCTCCCCCGCCTCGTCGACGCCCGCATGCGCGACGCCGTCCACGAGCACGTCACGGAGGCGCTCGGCAGCGGCGCGCGCGCCCTCACCGGCGGCACTCCCGGGGACGGCACCTTCTACCCCGCGACCGTCCTGGCCGACTGCACCGAGTCGATGCTGGTGATGACGGAGGAGACCTTCGGGCCCGTCGCGCCGATCCGCGTCGTCGACTCCTTCGACGAGGGCCTGGACCTGGCCGCCGCGAGCCCCTACGGCCTGGCCGCCTCGATCCTCACCGCCGACATGGAGCACGCCCATCGGGCCGCGGCGACGCTGCCGGTCGGCACCGTCAAGGTCAACGGCGTCTTCGGAGGAGCGCCGGGCGGCAGCGCCCAGCCCCGCGGAGCATCCGGCTCCGGCTTCGGCTACGGCCCGGAGCTGCTCGACGAGATGACCACCACCACGGTCGTGCACTTCGGCCTGCCCGTTCTGCCGGGAGGCGCGCGATGAGCCTCGAGGGCTCGGCGCTCCAGCGGGCGAGCGCCCTCCTGGCGCACGTCCACGAGCGCCCGCCCGTCGTCGCCGTGATCGGGGACCTCATCCTCGACTCCTGGTGGCTCGGCGAGGCGGAGCGCGTCACGCGGGAGGCGCCCGCGCCGGTCCTGCGGCTCGAAGACGTCGTCGACGTCGCGGGCGGGGCCGCCAACACCGCCGCCAACCTGCACTCGCTGGGCGCCGTCGTCCGCACGGTCGGCGTGGCCGGACGCGACTCCGAGGGCGACCGGCTCGTGCGCGCCCTCGAGCGGGCCGGCCTGGACACCTCCCGGGTCGTCCGCATCGGCGCCGCGACGACGATCAAGACCCGCGTGGTCGGCGGCGACAGCGTGATGCTGCGCGTCGACTCCGGCCCGCACCGCCCGGCCGACGACGAGCTGGCCCTGCTCGCCGGTGCCGCCGCCGAGGCCGCCGCGGGCGCCGACGCCGTCCTGGTCTGCGACTACGGCTCGGGGATCCTCCACGAGGCCGTCGAGCGCCTGCTCGCCGTCGGGCGCCCCGGCCTCCTCGTGATCGACGCGCACGAGCTCGCCGACTGGGCCTTCGCCCGGCCGGACCTCGTCACCCCGAACGCCAAGGAGGCGGAGCGGCTGCTCGGCGGCTCCCTCGGCCGCGGGACGGAGCGGGCCGCCGCCGTGCGCGACGCGGCGGACGACCTGCGCGCCCGCTCGGGCGCCCGGCACGTCGTGGTCACCCTCGACCGGGACGGCTCCACCGCCCTCGACGCCGACGGCACGGTCAGCCGCACCTTCGCTCAGCCCGCGGAGGAGAAGCAGGCGTCCGGCGCCGGCGACACCTTCGCCGCGACCGCCACCCTCGCCCTCGCCGCCGGCCGCTCCCTGGCCACCGCCGTCGATCTGGCGCAGGCCGCCGCCGACGTGGTCGTGCAGCGCCCCGGCACCTCCGTCTGCTCGGGCGACGACCTGCTCGCCTCCCTCGCCGCTCCCGGCGCCGTCGTGCTCGGCGAGGACGCCCTCGTCGAGGTCCTCGCGGAGCAGGCGCGCCGCGGTCGCCGCGTGGTCTTCACCAACGGCTGCTTCGACGTCCTGCACCGCGGCCACACGGCGTATCTCCGCCAGGCCCGCGAGCTCGGCGACGTGCTCGTGGTCGCGGTGAACGACGACGACTCCGTCCGGCGGCTGAAGGGCGAGGGACGGCCGATCAACCCGGAGGGCGACCGCGCGGGCGTGATCGCCGAGCTGGGCTGCGTCGACTACGTGACGCTCTTCGGCGGAGACACCCCCATCCCGCTGCTCGAGCGCGTGCAGCCCGACGTCTACGTGAAGGGCGGGGACTACAACCCCGACATGCTCGCGGAGGCGGCCGTCGTGCGCTCCTACGGGGGTGTCGTCACCACGGTCGGCTACGTCTCGGAGCACTCCACGACCGAGATGGTCCAGCGCATCCGATCGGCCGCGCCGTGACCAGCCGCCGGTGGTCGGGGCGCTGGGGGGTCCCGGAGGCTCCCCGGCAGCCGCTGATCGACGTGCTGGTGCCGACGGTCGGCCGCCGTGCCGAGCTCGCCGCCACGCTCGCCGGACTCTCCGCCCAGGACGACCCGCCCTTCCGCGTGATCGTGAGCGACCAGTCCGACGACGCGGTCGCCGAGAGCGACCCGACGATCCTCGCGATGCTGCGCGTGCTGGAGGCGCAGGGCCGGGCTCCGGTGGTCCGCCGGCACCTGCCCCGGCGCGGGCTCGCGGAGCAGAGGCACTACCTCCTCTCCCTCGCCACCGCCCCGGCCGTCCTCTTCCTCGACGACGACGTGTGGCTCGAGCCGGGCACGCTCTCGCGGCTGCACGAGGCCCTCGAGCGCCTCGACTGCGGCTTCGTCGGCTCCGCGGTGCAGGGCCTGTCCTACCTCGAGGACGTGCGCCCTCACGAGACCGAGTCGTTCGAGACCTGGGAGGAGCGCGTGGAGCCCGAGCGGGTGCGGCGCGGAACCCCTGAGTTCGAGCGCTGGCCGCTGCACAACGCGGCGAATCTCACGCACGTCGCCGCCCGCCTCGACGTCCCGGAGGGCGCCTGGCGCGCGTACCGGGTCGCCTGGCTGGGCGCGTGCGTCCTCTACCGCCGCGACGCCCTCCTGGCCGTCGGCGGCTTCGACTTCTGGGAGCAGCTGCCCCCGGAGCACAGCGGTGAGGACGTCGCCGCGCAGTGGCGCGTCATGGAGCGCTTCGGCGGCGCGGGCCTCGTGCCCAGCGGCGCCGTGCACCTCGAGACGCCCACGACGGTCACCGACCGGCGCGTCGACGCCTTCGACCGGCTCTTCGCCGAAGAGCACTCGTAACACTCAGCAAGGCGACGAAAAGACAGCACGATGGACGCACCCAACCCGATCCAGATCCAGAAGTACCTCTCGGGCATCGACTACCCCGCCTCGAAGGACACGATCGTCGAGACCGCCGAGAAGGAGGGCGCGGACGGCGACGTCCTCGAGGCCCTCCGTGCGATCCCGGACGGCGACTACGAGAAGCCCACCGACGTGAGCTCGGCCGTCTCGAAGGTCTGACCACCCTCAGCGGGACGCCGCTCCGGTGCACGGCACGCCGTGCCTGCCGTACCGGAGCGGCGTCCCGCGACCGGCGATCGGCCGGCGCGGAGAGCCGGGGTCAGGCGGAGGCGTGCTCGCGCTCGCGCAGGACGCCGGACTCGAGCGCCTGGAACGACAGCACCTTGTAGCCCTCGGACTCGAAGAAGATCGTCGCCCGGTCGGCCTCCACGCTCATCACGGTGCCGGCGCCCCACTCGCGGTGCTCCACCGACTCGTCGACGCTCAGAGGGGCGTCCACGGGCGCCTCGACGGTCTCGCCGCTCGCCTCGTGCCGCTCGCAGCCGTCGCAGTTGCCGCACCATTCGGCCGACTCCACGCCGAAGTAGTCCAGCAGGACCCGGCGGCGGCACTGGCTGGTCTCCGCGTAGGCGCGCATCATCGACAGGCGCGACTCCGCGATCCGCTCGCGGGAGGCCAGAGCCTCCTTCACCGCGTGCACGGCCTCGTCGCCCGAGGCCTCGCGCGTCGCGCGCAGACCGGACCCGGTCTCCACCAGCCCCGCGTCCGCGAGATCGTTGACGATCCGGGCGATCGTGCGGGCCGGCTTCCCCAGCTCCTTCGCGAGAGCCGCGGTGTCGAGCCCCGGCTGCTCCGAGACGGCCGCCCAGATCACGCGCAGCGCGGCCTTGTCGACCGAGCGCTTGGCGAAGAAGCGGCGGAGACCCAGATCCTCGGCGCGGTAGTGCAGCGCGCCCGTGGCCGGCTCGCCGTCGCGGCCCGCGCGGCCGATCTCCTGGTAGTACGCGTCGAGCGACTCGGTGGTCGTCGCGTGCAGCACGAAGCGGACGTCGGCCCGGTCGATGCCCATCCCGAAGGCCGAGGTCGCGACGACGACGTCGAGCTCGCCGGCACGCCACTGCTCGTGCACGACCTTGCGCTCGGACACCTTGAGTCCGGCGTGGTACGCCGCGACCCGGCGCCCCTCCGCCGCGATGTCGGCCGCGTAGGCCTCCGTCTCCTTGCGGGTGGCGACGTAGACCAGGCCCGGAGCCGTCCAGCTGCGCGCCTCCTCGACCACGGCGGCGCGCTTCTCGTTCTCGCTCTCGTGGCGGTGCACCACCAGCCGGATCTCCGGACGGTCGACGCCGTGCACCTGGATCTCGGGGTCGGTCATCCGGAGGCGCTCGATGATCTCGTCGCGCACCGGCCCGGAGGCGGTGGCGGTCATCGCGAGCACCGGCGGGTCGCCGAGCTCGCCGCGCACATCGGCCAGGCGGAGGTAGTCGGGGCGGAAGTCGTGGCCCCAGGATGAGACGCAGTGCGCCTCGTCGACGACCAGGAGCGACACTCCCGCGGCCACCAGGCGCGCCACGTTCTCGGACTTGGCGAGCTGCTCGGGCGCCAGGAGCACGTAGAGCGGGCCGCCCTCGTCGATCCGGTCCCAGGCGCGGGCGACGGCCGCGGCGCCCTGGGAGGAGTTGATCGCGACGGCGGGCGGGGCCGCCGGAGCCGCCTCGATCGCGGCGAGCTGGTCGGCCTGCAGGGCGACGAGCGGGGAGACGACCAGGACGACGCCGCCGCGCTCGGCTCCGGCGATCTGGTAGACCGCGGACTTGCCGCCGCCCGTCGCCAGCACCAGCAGCGTGTCGCGCCCGGAGGCCGCCGACTCGATCGCCTCGCGCTGACCGGGGAGCAGCGACGACCAGCCGAAGTCCTCCCGGGCGATGCGGCTGACAGAGTCGGTGCGGGAGGAGTTCATAGCTCGACGCTACGACCAGACGGCCCCGGAGGCAGTCCGCTTGACAGCGCCGGGGAGCACGGTGAAGGCGCGTCGCCCGGCCTCGCGGCCCGCCTCTGCCCCCTCGTCCCCGCGCTGTCAACGTCCTGCGGAGGGGCCCGTCGCGTGCTGGGCTGGAGCCCCGACGAGAGGAGCCGACATGGCCGACCAGAACGTGAACGAGGACCTTCCCGGATCCGGCGGCGACGCCGTCCCGAACACCGGCGGCGCGCAGACGGTGCTGCCCGGCGAGGACGCGGCCGACGCCTCCGCCGCGGGGGCCGCTCCCGGGGGCACCGCGATCGACCGCGGTGTCACGGACGCCGTGACCGACGGCGACAGCGGAAGGGACACCGTCTCCGGCGACGCCAACCTGCCGGACGAGACCGAGGGCGCGGTCGGCAGCGACCCGGCGAGCGCCGACTGACGTCCCGCTCGGACGCGTCCGGCCCGCCGGATCCGAGGATCCTTGCGGGCCGGAGGCGCTCGTCCCTCCGCGGAGGAGGGCCCGGGCTCAGCGCCGGACGACCACCGGGTTGAACAGCGTGCCGATGCCCTCGACGTCCACCGCGACGGTGTCCCCGTTCGCGATCGGCCCGACGCCGGCGGGCGTCCCGGTGAGGATCACGTCCCCGGGGAGCAGCGTGAAGATGCGCGAGACGTAGGCCACGAGCTCGGGCACCCCGTGGATCATGTCGCCGGTGCTGCCCGACTGCTGCACGCGCCCGTTGACGCGCGTCTCGATCGCGCTCTCGTTCCAGACGAACTCGGTCTCGATGACCGGACCGAGCGGGCAGAAGGTGTCGTAGCCCTTCGCCCGCGCCCACTGGCCGTCGGAGCGCTGGAGGTCGCGCGCGGTGACGTCGTTGGCGATCGTGTACCCGAAGACCACGTCCTCGTAGTCCTCCGCGCGGACGTTGCGGGCCACGGCGCCGATCACGATCGCCAACTCGCCCTCGAACTCCACCTGCTGGCTGTCCTCGGGGAGGACGATCGCCTCGTCCGGGCCGATGACCGACGTGTTCGGCTTGAGGAACACCAGCGGCTCCGCCGGGGCGTCGCCGCCCATCTCGGCCGCGTGGTCGGCGTAGTTCTTCCCGATGCCGACGACCTTGGAGCGCGGGATCACCGGCGCGAGGAGCTTCGCCTCCGCGATCGGGATGCGCTCCCCCGTGGTGTCGAACCCGGCGAACATCGGGTCGCCGGCGAGCACGACCAGGTCGTCCTCGTCCACGATCCCGAAGTGGATCGCTCCCCCGTTGTCCCCGTCGCGCTGCGTGGCGAATCGTGCGATCTTCATGCGTCCAGCCTCGTCATCCATCCGTGCGTGTCCTCGCGGCGTCCGTACTGGATGCCGGTCAGCTCCTCGCGGAGCGACATCGTGAGCTCCCCGGCGGGCGCGCCCTCGCGGCCGACGGAGAAGCCCTCGCCCTTGAGCTCGGCGATCGGGGTGATCACGGCGGCGGTCCCGCAGGCGAACACCTCGACCACGTCGCCGGAGGCCACCCCGTCGCGCCACTCGTCGATGCTCACGCGGCGCCGCTCGACGCGGTGGCCGCGGTCCTCGGCGAGCTGCAGGACGCTGTCGCGCGTGATGCCCTCGAGGATGGAGTCCGATTCCGGGGTGACCAGCGTGCCGTCCTTCTTCACCAGCACCACGTTCATGCCGCCGAGCTCCTCGATCCACTGCGACTCCTGCGAGTCGAGGAAGAGGACCTGCGCGCAGCCGTGGCTGTAGGCCTCCTGCTGCGGAAGGAGGGAGGAGGCGTAGTTGCCACCCGTCTTCGCCGCTCCCGTGCCGCCCTTGCCCGCCCGGGCGTAGGAGGTGGAGAGCCAGATCGACACGGGGGCGACCCCGCCCGAGAAGTAGGCGCCGGCGGGGCTGGCGATCACGTAGTAGCCGACGTCCTCGGCCGCGCGCACGCCGAGGAACGCCTCCTGCGCGAACATGAACGGGCGCAGGTAGAGGCTGGTCTCCGGCTCCGAGGGGACCCAGTCGCCGTCGACCGCGATCAGCTGCCGCAGCGACTCGACGAAGAGGTCCGTCGGGAGCTCCGGCAGCGCGAGGCGGCGGGCCGAGCGCTGCAGGCGGCGCGCGTTCGCCTCCGGGCGGAAGGTCCAGACGGAGCCGTCCTCGTGGCGGTAGGCCTTCATCCCCTCGAAGATCTCCTGCGCGTAGTGCAGGACGGCGGCGGCGGGGTCGAGCGCGAGCGGGCCGTAGGGCTCGACGCGGGCGCTGTGCCAGCCGTCCGTGCGGGTCCAGCGGAGGCCGACCATGTGGTCGGTGAAGTGCATGCCGAAGCCGGGGTTCGCGAGGATCCGGGCGCGCTCCTCGGCGGAGCGGGGCGCGGGGGCGGCGGTCACCTCGAAGGCGAGGTCGGCGGGGGCGGAGTCGGTGCTCATCGTGGTGGTGTCCTTCTGCGGGGGATCAGCGGAGGCGAGCGACGACGGAGTCGCCGATCGCGGCCGTGGAGCGCGGAGTGCCGTCGCGCGACTCGATGTCGGCGGTCACGGCCGCGGTGACGCGGGCGGCCTCGTCGCTCCGGCCGAGGTGGTCCAGCAGCATCGCCGCCGAGAGGATCGCGGCGGTCGGGTCGGCGAGCTGCCGTCCGGCGATGTCGGGCGCGGATCCGTGGACCGGCTCGAACATGCTGGGGAACGCGCCGTCGGGGTTGATGTTGCCCGAGGCCGCGAGTCCGATGCCGCCGCTGATCGCGCCGGCCAGATCGGTCAGGATGTCGCCGAAGAGGTTGTCGGTGACGATGACGTCGAACCTAGCAGGGTCGGTCACGAGGAAGATCGTGGCGGCGTCCACGTGGAGGTAGTCGACGGCCACGTCCTCGAAGGCGGCCCCCACCTCGTCGACGATCCGCTTCCAGAGCGAGCCGGAGAAGACGAGGACGTTCGTCTTGTGGACGAGCGTCAGCCCGGAGCGGCGCGTGCGGGCGAGCTCGAACGCGTGGCGGACGACGCGCTCGACCCCGTAGGCGGTGTTGACCGACACCTCGTTGGCGACCTCGTGCGGGGTGCCCTGCCGGATCGAGCCGCCGGTGCCGACGTAGGGGCCCTCCGTGCCCTCGCGGACGACCACGAAGTCGACCTCCCCGGGAGCCGCGAGCGGCGAGGGGACGCCCGCGTAGAGACGGGTGGGCCGCAGGTTGACGTAGTGGTCGAGCTCGAAGCGCAGCCGCAGGAGCAGCCCGCGCTCGATGTTCGCGTCCCGGAGGCGCGGGTCGCCCGGTGCTCCGCCGACGGCGCCCAGGAGGATCGCGTCGTGCCCCGCGATCGCCGCGAGGTCCTCGTCGGTGAGGACGTCGCCGGTCTCGAGGTAGCGGGCGGCGCCGAGCGAGAAGGTGGTCGTCTCGAGCACCAGGTCGGAGTCGGCGGTGACGGCGTCGAGGACCTTGACGGCCTCGGCGGTCACCTCGGGCCCGATCCCGTCTCCGGGGATGACGGCGAGCTTCACGGTGCGGGGCATGGCGGTCCTCAGGCGTACGGGGTCGGAGTCCCCCCAGCGTACTCGCGGCCCGCCCGCGCCGCGGTCCGGGGCACGCGCCCCCCGTCGGGCTGGCGAGGGCCGCCCGGGAGGCGCTGCGCGTCCCGGGCGGCCTCCCTCGGGAGGAGAGGAGGAGCGTCAGCTCCGGCGGAGGCGCCAGGCGCCGACCGCGGCGGCGGCCAGCACGAGGACGACACCGAGCCAGGCCGACCAGCCGACGCCCGAGTCGAACGCCGCGCTCGCCGACGCGACGAGGCTCGCGGCGGAGTCGGCGGGCAGCTCGCCGGCGACCGAGACGGCGCCGCCGAGGGTCTCCCCGGCCCGCTGCGCCTGCGCGGCGTCGAGACCCTCGGGCAGCACGACTCCCCCGCGGTACACGGCGGTGAGGACCGTGCCGAGCGTCGCAGTGCCGAGGACGGCGCCGAGCTCGTAGGCGGTCTCGGAGACGGCGGAGGCCGCACCGGCCTTGTCGGCGGGCGCGTTGGCCAGGATCAGCTCGTTCGACACCGTCTCGGCCGCACCGATTCCCAGGCCGAGGAACGCGAAGGCGACGGCGACGGTGAGCGCGGACGCTCCTCCGGGCGCCCCGCTGCCGAGGGCCAGCAGGATGTACCCGACGGCCGAGACCAGCAGTCCGGCCGGGACGACGAGGCACGGAGCGACGCGGCGCGCGATCGGCACCACGCCGAGCCCGGCCAGGATCATCACGGCGAGGCCCGGCACGAGCACGAGGCCCGCCTCCAGGGGCGAGAGCCCGACCACGAGCTGCAGGTGCTGCGAGAGGAAGAAGAGCCCGCCGACCAGCGCGGTGACGCTGAGGAGGTTGACCACGATCGCCGCGCTGAACGAGCCGCGGCGGAAGAGCGAGAGATCGAGCATCGGCGAGGTCCGGCGCTGCTGGCGGCGGACGAACAGAACGCCCGAGACGACGCCCACGACGAGCGCCGCGACGCCGACCGCGTCGATCCCGTGCTCGGCGAAGGACTTCACCGCGTAGACGACCGGCGCCATGGTCGCCAGCGACAGCAGGATGCTGACCACGTCGACCGGGCCGGGCTGCGGGTCGCGCGACTCCGGCACCAGGATCGGCACCAGGACGACCAGCGGGAGCAGCACGGGCACCGCGAGCAGGAACACCGACCCCCAGGGGAAGTGCTCGAGCAGCACGCCGCCGACCAGAGGGCCGACGCCCGAGCCCACGGCGAAGCCGGTCGCCCAGATCGCGATCGCGAGGCGGCGCTGGTCGCGGTCGGGGAAGACGCTGCGCAGGAGCGAGAGCGTCGAGGGCATCAGCATCGCGCCGAAGAAGCCCAGTGCCGCGCGGGCGCCGATGAGCGCCGCGGCGGTGGGAGCGAACGCGGCCACGACCGAGACGGCGGCGAAGCCGACCGCGCCGACCAGCAGGAGGCGCCGCCGCCCGACGCGGTCGCCGAGACTGCCCATCGCCACCAGCAGGCCCGCGAGCACCAGCGGGTAGGCGTCGACGATCCACAGGAGCTCGGTGCCGGAGGGGCCCAGATCCTCGGCGATCGAGGGGAGCGCGAAGTTCAGCACCGTGTTGTCGACCGAGACCAGCAGCACCGGGAGCATCAGCACCGCGAGCGCCACCCAGGCGCGTCGCCCGACCCGGTCGGCGGCGCCGGCGGTGTCGTGGGTGGAGACGGGAGCGGTGCGCGCGGACACGGGGACGACCTTTCAGAGGAGAACGGAGAGAGTATACCGTCCAGCCGGTACAGTCGCCACTGATCCGCCGTAGGATGGTCGCTGTGCCTCCTGCCCCCGCCCGCGACCGCGTCCTCGACGCGTTCGAGCAGCTCCTCATCGAGCAGGGCGAGCGCGCCGCGACCCTCGACGCCGTCGCCCGCGAGGCCGGAGTCTCCAAGGGCGGGCTGCTCTACCACTTCCCCTCGAAGGACACCCTCGTCGACGGGCTCCTGCAGCGCCTCGACGCGCGGCGGGAGGCGGACGTCGCGCAGAGCCTCGCCGCTCCCGAGGGCGTGGTCGCCTACCTGCTGCGCACCTCCTTCGCCGCCGACTCGGCCTTCGACCGCACGATCCTCGCCGTGTCGCGCATCGCGCAGGGGCACGACGAGCGCGCCAGCGGCGGCCTCGCGCGGATCCACGACAGCTGGAACGAGGTGGTCGCCGACGCCGTGGGCGACCCGCTCGTCGCCCGGGCGATCGTCCTGATGAGCGACGGGCTCTACTACAACTCCGCCCTGCTCCCCACGGGCTCGCAGTCGCGCGGCGAGGCCGAGGACGTCCTCGCGGTCGTCCAGCGCCTCCTCGGGAGCTGAGCCGCGCCGCCCCCGGCGTACCCGCTACAGCTCGACGACCCCGTCGATCAGGGTCACCGTCGCGCCGCCGATCCAGATCGCGCCGTCCGTGCTCTCGACGCGCACGCGCCCGGCTCGGCCCAGCGCCGCCCCCTGAGCGGCCGTGTAGCGCTCGGGCAGCACGCCGCTGCCGATCAGCCACTGGGCGATCCCCGCGTTGAGGCTCCCCGTCACCGGGTCCTCGGACACACCGGCGTCGGGGATGAACGCCCGCACCTCGACCGCGCACTCGCCTCCCGCCGGATGCTCGCCCACGACGCCGACGGGGAGCCCGGCGAGGAGAGCCTGGTCCGGCCGCAGCGCGAGGACCTGCTCCGCCGACGCGAGCCGCACGGCCAGCCAGCCGGGACCGTTGTCGACCCACTCGTGGTCGAGGATCTCCGCGCGCGGGATCCGCAGAGCCGCAGCCACCCGCTCGAGCGTCGCCTCGTCGACCGGTCCGGTCCGCCGGCGGGGCGGGGCGGCGAAGGCGATGCCCTCCTCCGTCACCCTCAGCCGGACGAGACCCGCGGCGCACTCCTGCACGAGCTCCCCCGCCGCGCGGGCCGTCCCTCCGGCCGCGAGCCAGGCGTGCGCGCTCCCGAGGGTCGGGTGCCCGGCGAAGGGCAGCTCCCCGCCCGGCGTGAAGATCCGCAGCCGGTAGTCGGCCGCGGGGTCGCTCGGGCGGAGGAGGAAGGTCGTCTCGGAGAGGTTCGTCCAGCGCGCGAACTCCGCCATCGCGGCGTCGCCCACGCCGTCGCCGTCGACGACGACCGCCACCGGGTTGCCCCGGAACGGCGCGGCGCCGAAGACGTCGACCTGAGCGAACCGCCGCGTGCTCACTGCTCGGTGATGTCGATCTCCTGCATGAGGTCGGCGTCGATCGCGACGCGGACCTTCTCGAGCAGGCCGTCAGGGGCGGGAGAGTCGATGGTGATCACCGAGAGCGCCTTGCCGCCCGCCTCGGTGCGCGCGATCTGCATGCCCGCGATGTTGACCGCGGCGTCGCCGAACTCGCGGCCGTAGACCGCGACGATCCCGGGGCGGTCGACGTAGCTCATGACGACGAGGTGCTTCGCGAGGGGGACCTCGACGTCGTAGCCGTTGATCGCCACGATCTTCTCGACCTGCTTGGTGCCGGTCAGCGTGCCCGAGACCGAGATCTGCGAGCCGTCCGAGAGCGCGCCGCGCAGCGTGATCACGTTGCGATACTCGTCCGAGACCGGCTCAGTGATCAGGCGCACCTCGATGCCGCGCTGCTCCGCGAGCACCGGCGCGTTGACGTAGGACACCGTCTCCGAGACCACGTTGGTGAACACGCCCTTGAGAGCCGCCAGCTTGAGGACCTTCACGTCGTAGCCGGCGAGCTCGCCGCGCACCTCGACGTCGATGGACGTGACCGGCGAGTCCGCGAGGCCCGAGAAGACCTGGCCGAGCTTCTCGACCAGCGGGATGCCGGGGCGCACGTACTCGTCGATCACGCCGCCGGCGACGTTCACGGCGTCCGGCACGAGCTCGCCCGAGAGCGCGAGGCGCACCGAGCGGGCGACCGAGACGCCGGCCTTCTCCTGCGCCTCGTCGGTCGAGGCTCCGAGGTGCGGAGTGACGACCACGTTCTCGAGGGCGAGCAGCGGCGATCCGGTCGGCGGCTCCTTGACGAACACGTCGAGCCCGGCGCCGGCGATGGTCTTCGCGACGAGCGCGCGGTGCAGCGCGTCCTCGTCGATGAGGCCGCCGCGGGCCACGTTCACGATGAACGCCGACGGCTTCATCAGCGCCAGCTGATCGTCCGAGATCATGCCCGTCGTCTCGGGGGTCCTCGGCATGTGGATCGTGATGAAGTCGCTCTCGGCCAGCAGCTCCTCCAGGGAGAGGAGCGTGACGCCGAGCTGCTGCGCGCGGGCGCTGGTCACGTAGGGGTCGTAGGCGACGACGTTCACGCCGAAGGCCTGCAGGCGCGCGGTGATCAGCGCGCCGATGCGGCCGAGGCCGATGATGCCGACGGTCTTCTCGTAGAGCTCGACGCCCGTGTACTTCGAGCGCTTCCAGAGGCCCTGCGCGAGCGCGCTGTGCGCGGCGGGGATGTGGCGGGCGAGGCTCAGGATGTGGCCGACGGTGAGCTCGGCGGCCGAGATGATGTTCGAGGTCGGCGCGTTCACGACCATGACGCCCGCAGCGGTCGCGGCGGTGATGTCGACGTTGTCCAGACCCACACCGGCGCGGGCGATCACCTGGAGCGAGGGGGCCGCGGCGATCGCCTCCGCGTCGACCTGCGTCGCGGAGCGCACGAGGATCGCGTGCGCCGTGGCGAGGGCCTCGAGCAGCGCCGGGCGGTCGGTGCCGTCCACGGAGCGGATCTCGAAGTCGGGACCGAGCGCGTCCACGGTGGCGGGCGAGAGTTCTTCGGCGATCAGGACGACCGGCTTTGTCACGAGAGGCGCTTCCTTCGGAGAGGGGACGGAGCGGGCACCGAGGCGGGGGCGTCGGCAGCCCCCCGTCACTGTAGCGGAGGGGTGCGCGCGCCCCGCGCCGTGTGACGCCGCCGGTCAGCTCAGCGAGACCAGGCTCTCGACGCCGAGGACGAGCTGCTCGTCGAGCGAGAGCGCCGCCGAGAGGCAGAGGGCCGCCGCGAGCAGTCCGACGCGCGCCGGGAGCCCCCGGCGGCGCCCGAGCAGGACGGCGGCGACGAAGCAGGCGACCGGCAGCACCAGGCCGAGCAGGAGCACCGCCCAGCCCGTCGGATTCAGGTCGGTGCCGAGGGAGGCCGCGTAGCTGCGCAGGCCGATCAGGTTGCCGACCGCCTCCCAGACGTCCCAGGCGAAGAAGAGCGCGAACACCACGGCGACGAGGACGGAGGCGGCCAGGCGCCGGCCGGGCCGGTCGCGCCGGCCGGTCCCGCCGAGGGTGGCCCGGGTCGAGTCGGTCATCAGGCCCCCTTCAGGAACGGCAGCGGAGCGAGGAGGACGAGTCCGGCGACCAGCCAGAGCACGCGGGTGCGCACCCGGGAGTCGCGGGTGGCGAGGAGCACCACGGCGAACCACACCGGCGGCGCCAGGACCGCCAGCCAGAGCCCGAGCGAGTAGAGGGCGCCGCCGAGCGCATCGCCCGCGAAGCCGGCCGCGGCGACCGGCGACTGCCGCGTCGCCGTGATCGCCCAGGCGATGGCGTACAGGAGGTAGAGGCCGGCCGCGATGCCCGCGGCGATCAGCAGAGCCGACGAAGACGCGGCCTCGTCGTCGGGGTCCTCGTCCTCGGAGTCGTCGTCGTCCGAGCCGTCGTCCGCCGGGCCCGCCCCCGCGACCGTGCGGGGCGTCCGGCGCACGCGCGCCGTCCCCGCGGCGAGCGTCGGGTCCGCGCCCTCGCCCGCCCACTCCAGGGCCTCGTCGTCGGCGTCGTCCTCCGGGCCGGCGTCCGGCCCGCGGTCCGCCGGCGGGGTCGCCGCGTCGTCGTCCTCCGGGGAGCGGCCCGGTCCACCATCGATCACCGCAACACCCTAGCCGCGCGCACCTCGCAGGAGGCTCGGAGCCCGCCGCCGCCTCCCCGACACCCGGCGGACACCCCGCGTCCTCCCCCGGGGGCGAGGCTGAGCGGATGGACGACCGCCGCCGCCGCTTCGTCGCCCTCGGCGACTCCTTCACGGAGGGGGTCGGCGACCCGCACCCGCGCCTGCCGAACGGGGTGCGCGGCTGGGCCGACCGCGTCGCCGAGCGCCTGGCGAAGGCCGAGCCGGGCTGGGAGTACGCGAACCTCGCCGTCCGCTCGAAGCGCCTCGCCCAGATCACCGAGGACCAGCTCGCGCCCGCCCTCGCACTCCGCCCCACCCTGATCACGCTGTACGCCGGCGGCAACGACATCCTCGACCTCGGCACCGACACCGTCGATCTGATCACCCGCTACGAAGCGCTCGTCGACGCGCTCGCGACCACCGGCGCCTCCCTCGTGCTCTTCACCGGCGTCGACATCCCGGGACTGCCCGCCCCGCGGATGTTCCTGCGCCGCAACCACCTCTACAACAGCGCCGTCCGCCGGATCGCCCGCGAGCGGGGCGCGATCCTCGTCGACTACTGGGCGATGCGGGAGTTCCACTCCCCCGTGCTCTGGTCGCCCGACCGGATGCACCTCTCCAAGCGCGGGCACCGCGTCCTGGCCGGCCGCGTGCTCGACGCGCTCGGCGTGCCGCACACGATCTCGACCGGGCCCTGGGACGCTCCCGAGCCGCTCCGCCTCCGCGCACGGCTGCGCGAGCAGCGCCGCTGGGCGGCCGACTGGGTCCTCCCCCTCGTCGGCCGCAAGCTGCGCCGGGTGACGCTCGGCGACCACCTCTCGCCCCGGTGGCCGGACCCCGTCCTCGTCCCGCCGAAGGGCGGTCTCCGCCGTCTCGTCCGCGAGCTCGAGCGGTAGTCGCGCCCCGGACGCGGAGGAGCCCCGGCCCGGCGAGGGGTCCCGGTGGACGGGTCCCTCGTCGGGCCGGGGCTCCCCCGGTCGACGCGGTGCGACTAGCGCGCGACGCTGCCGTCGGTGTAGTCCTCGTCGGTCTGCTTCCAGGCGAAGAGCTTGCGCAGCTCGCGGCCGGTCTCCTCGATCGGGTGCTTCTCGCCCTTGGCGCGCAGCTCCTGGAACTCGGGTCCGCCCGCGTCCTGGTCGCCGATGAAGCGCTTCGCGAAGGCGCCGCTCTGGATGTCGCCGAGGACGGCCTTCATGTTCTCCTTCACGCGCGGGTCGATGACGCGCGGGCCGGAGACGTAGTCGCCGTACTCGGCGGTGTCGGAGACGCTCCAGCGCTGCTTGGCGATGCCGCCCTCCCACATGAGGTCGACGATGAGCTTGAGCTCGTGCAGCACCTCGAAGTAGGCGATCTCGGGCTGGTAGCCGGCCTCGACGAGGGTCTCGAAGCCGTACTGGACGAGCTGCGAGGTGCCGCCGCAGAGCACGGCCTGCTCGCCGAACAGGTCGGTCTCGGTCTCCTCGGTGAAGGTGGTCTTGATGACGCCGGCGCGGGTGCCGCCGATGGCCTTCGCGTAGGACTTCGCGGTCTCCCAGGCGGTGCCGGTCGCGTCGTTCTCGACGGCGATGATGTCCGGGATGCCGCGGCCGGCGACGAACTCGCGGCGCACGGTGTGGCCGGGGGCCTTCGGCGCGATGAGGATGACGTCGACGCCCGCGGGCGCCTCGATGTAGCCGAAGCGGATGTTGAAGCCGTGCGCGAAGGCGAGGGTCTTGCCCTCGGTCAGCGCGGAGGCGATCTGCTCGCTGTAGATCGCGCGCTGGTGCTGGTCCGGCGCGAGGATCATGATCAGGTCGGCCCAGGCCGCGGCGTCGGCGACGCTCTTGACCTCGAAGCCGTCGTCCTCGGCCTTGGCGGTCGACTTCGACCCCTCCTTCAGCGCGATGACGACCTGGACGCCGGAGTCGCGGAGGTTCTGCGCGTGCGCGTGGCCCTGCGAGCCGTAGCCGACGATCGCGACCTTCTTGGACTGGATGATGGAGAGGTCGGCGTCGGCGTCGTAGATGAGCTCGGTCACGTGGTGAGTCCTTTTCTGTAGTGGAGAGTTCGCGGTCAGTTCTTGAAGACGCGCTCGGTGATCGACTTGGAGCCGCGCCCGATGGCGAGCAGGCCCGACTGCGCGATCTCCTTGATGCCGTAGGGCTCGATCACCCGCAGGAACGCGTTGGTCTTGCCGGTGTCGCCGGTGACCTCGATCACCAGGGCGTCGGTCGCGACGTCGACCACGCGGGCGCGGAAGAGCGTGACGGCCTCGAGCACCTGCGAGCGCGTGACGTTGTCGACGCGGACCTTGACGAGCAGATGCTCGCGCTGGACCGACTGGTCGGTGTCGAGCTCGACGATCTTGATCACGTTGACGAGCTTGTTGAGCTGCTTCGTGACCTGCTCGAGCGGCAGGTCCTCGACGTCCACGGCGACCGTGATGCGGGAGAGCCCGGCCAGCTCGGTCGGACCGACCGCCAGCGACTCGATGTTGAAGCCGCGGCGGGCGAACAGCCCGGCGACACGGGTGAGCAGTCCCGGCTTGTCCTCGACGAGCAGGGAGAGAACGTGGTGCGTCATGCGGGTCTACTCCTCGTCGTCCCAGGTCGGGCTGTGGTCTCGGGCGTACTGGACGTAGCTGTTGGACACGCCCTGCGGGACCATCGGCCAGACCATGGAGTCGCGGCTGACGACGAAGTCGATCACCACGGGCCGGTCGTTGGTGGCGATGGCGAGGCGGATGGCGTCGTCGATCTCCTCCGGCTTCGTGACGCGGATGCCGAGCGCGCCGTACGCGTCGGCGAGCTTCACGAAGTCGGGCACCCGGACGGTGTCGTGACCCGTGTTGAGGTCGGTGTTGGAGTAGCGGCCCTCGTAGAACAGGGTCTGCCACTGGCGCACCATGCCGAGCGAGGAGTTGTTGATCACCGCGACCTTGATCGGGATGTCGTTGATCGTGCAGGTGGCGAGCTCCTGATTGGTCATCTGGAAGCAGCCGTCGCCGTCGATCGCCCACACGGTGCGCTCGGGCTCGCCGACCTTGGCGCCCATCGCCGCGGGCACGGAGTAGCCCATGGTGCCGGCGCCGCCGGAGTTCAGCCACGAGTTGGGGCGCTCGTACTTGATGAACTGCGCCGCCCACATCTGGTGCTGGCCGACGCCGGAGGCGAAGACGCCCTCGGGGCCGGTGATCTCGCCGATGCGCTTGATGACGTACTGCGGCGAGAGCAGGCCGTCGTTCGGCTCGGTGTAGCCGAGCGGGAACTCCGTCTGCAGGCCCTTGAGGTAGCTCCACCACTCGGAGGTGTCGGCGCGGCCGTCGGCGGAGGCCTTGGCGAACGCGTCGGTGAGGTCCGGGAGGACGTCCTTCAGGTCGCCCACGATCGGCACGTCGGCGGTGCGGATCTTGGAGATCTCGGCCGGATCGATGTCGACGTGCACGACCTTGGCGTGGGGCGCGAAGAGCGCCGCCTTGCCGGTCACGCGGTCGTCGAAGCGCGAGCCCAGCGCGAGGATCAGGTCCGCCTCCTGCAGCGCGAGCACCGCGGGGACGGTGCCGTGCATGCCGGGCATGCCCAGGTGCTGCTCGTGCGAGTCCGGGAACGCTCCGCGCGCCATCAGCGTGGTCACCACGGGAGCGCCGCAGGCCTCGGCGAACGCCTTCAGCTCGGCGGCCGCGCGGGCGCGGATGATGCCGCCGCCCACGTAGAGCACCGGCTTCCTCGACTCGACCAGCAGCTGGGCCGCGGCCTGGATCTGCTTGCCGTGGGCCTTCGTGACCGGCCTGTATCCGGGCAGGTCGATCTTCGGCGGCCAGAGGAACGGCGCCTGGTCCTGCTGCGCGTCCTTCGTGATGTCGACCAGCACGGGGCCGGGGCGGCCGGTGGTGGCGATCAGCGCGGCGGAGGCGAGGGCCGAGGGGATGTCCTCGGGACGCGTCACGAGGATGGAGTGCTTCGTGATCGGCATCGTGATGCCGACGATGTCCGCCTCCTGGAACGCGTCGGTCCCCATGAGCGTCGAGAACACCTGGCCGGTGATCGCGAGCATCGGGACCGAGTCCATGTAGGCGTCCGCGATCGCGGTGACCAGGTTGGTCGCTCCGGGGCCCGAGGTCGCGATGCAGACGCCGAGCCTGCCGGTCGCCGAGGCGTAGCCCTCGGCGGC
Organism: Rathayibacter sp. AY1A5; assembly: GCF_002930875.1. Lineage (NCBI taxonomy): Bacteria > Bacillati > Actinomycetota > Actinomycetes > Micrococcales > Microbacteriaceae > Rathayibacter > Rathayibacter sp. AY1A5. The sequence continues at coordinate 122,281 of NZ_PSTM01000006.1, forward strand.
GTGGCCGGCGCCCTGCTCGTGGCGGACCAGGATGTGCCGGATCTTCGAGGAGTCCATCAGCGGGTCGTAGACCGGGAGGATCGCGCCGCCGGGCAGGCCGAAGACGTCCTCGATCCCGAGCATCTCGAGCGAGCGGACGACCGCCTGCGCTCCGGTGAGGACCTCGGCCGCGGGGGCGGCCCCGGGAGCGTGGGCGGGTCGGGGTGGCTGGGGCGTCGGTGCGGGCTGCACGGCGGACGGATCCGGAGTCATGCGGGTGTCGATTCCTTCAGGAGGTGGTGCGGCGGCGGGCAGAGCCGGAGGCGAGTGCCCGGGAACGCGAGTGCGCGGCCGGCCGGAGCGGGCCGGGTCACCCGGTGACGGCGCCCTCGGCTGCCGAGCGGACGAGCTTGGCGTACTTGGCGAGGACACCGCGGGTGTAGCGCGGAGGGAGAGGGGCCCAGCCTTCTCGGCGGGCGGCGAGCTCGGACTCGTCGACGAGTAGGTCGATCGAGCGAGCGGCGATGTCGACCCGAATCGGGTCTCCGTCGCGAACGAATGCGATGGGACCTGCGTCCACCGATTCGGGAGCTATGTGGCCGATGCACAGGCCGGTTGTGCCGCCTGAGAATCGTCCGTCCGTCAACAGTAGTACATCTTTTCCGAGCCCGGCCCCCTTGATGGCGGCGGTGATGGCGAGCATCTCGCGCATGCCGGGGCCGCCCTTGGGGCCCTCGTAGCGGATGACCACCACGTCGCCCTTCTCGATCCGGCCCTCGGTCAGAGCGTCCATCGCGGCGCGCTCGCGCTCGAACACGCGGGCCGGACCCTCGAAGACGGAGGCGTCGAAGCCGGCGGTCTTGACGACCGCGCCCTCGGGGGCGAGCGAGCCCTTGAGGATGGTGAGCCCGCCGGTCGCGTGGATCGGGTTGTCGAGGGTGCGGATGACCTCGCCGTCCAGCGGTGCGATGTCCATCGCGGCGAGGTTCTCGGCGACCGTCCTCCCGGTGACCGTCAGGCAGTCGCCGTGGAGCAGCCCGGCGTCCAGGAGCGCCTTCATCACGGCCGGGACGCCGCCGTGGCGGTCGACGTCGTTCATGACGTACTTACCGAAGGGCTTGAGGTCGCCGATGTGCGGGATCGTGTCGCCGATGCGGTTGAAGTCGTCGATCGTGAGGTCGACCTCGGCCTCGTTGGCGATCGCGAGCAGGTGCAGGATGACGTTGGTCGACCCGCCGAAGGCCATCGCCACCGCGATCGCGTTCTCGAACGCCTTCTTGGTGAGGATGTCGCGGGCCGTGGTGCCGTTGCGCAGCAGCTCGACGACGGCCTCGCCGGACTTGCGGGCGAAGTAGTCGCGGCGGCGGTCGGCGGCGGCGGGCGAGGCGGAGCCGGGCAGGCTCATGCCGAGCGCCTCGGCCACGCTGGCCATGGTGTTGGCGGTGTACATGCCGCCGCAGGATCCCTCGCCCGGGGCGAAGGCGCACTCGATGCGCTTGGCGTCCTCCTCGGACATGATCCCGGCCTTGACGCCGCCGACGGCCTCGAAGGAGTCGATGATCGTGATGTCCTTCTCGGTGCCGTCCGAGAGCTTGACCCAGCCCGGGGCGATCGAGCCGGCGTAGACGAACACGGCGGCGAGGTCGAGGCGGGCCGCGGCCATCAGCATGCCGGGCAGCGACTTGTCGCAGCCGGCCAGCATGACGGTGCCGTCCAGGCGCTCGGCCATCATCACGGTCTCGACGGAGTCGGCGATGACCTCGCGGGAGACGAGCGAGAAGTGCATGCCCTCGTGGCCCATCGAGATGCCGTCCGAGACGGAGATGGTGCCGAACTGGAGCGGGTAGCCGCCGCCGGAGTGCACGCCCTCCTTCGCGGAGCGCGCGAGGCGCTCGAGCGAGAGGTTGCAGGGGGTGATCTCGTTCCACGAGGACGCGATGCCGATCTGGGGCTTCTCCCAGTCGTCATCGCCCATCCCGACCGCCCGCAGCATCCCGCGCGACGTCGTGGCCTCGATGCCGTCCGTGACGGTGCGCGAGCGGGGCTTCCAATCGATTTCCGGCATGCGATGAGGCTACCGCCTCGCGCGCGGTGCCCCTGCTCGCCGGGCGGACCCGGACCGGCCCGCGCACCCGTTCCTGCCCCGGCCTCCGGCAGCGGCACCGGATGCGGACGTCCTCGCGGATCTCCGACTCGTCGCGAACGGCCGCTCCCCGCGTCGGCGGACGGCCGTCCTCGGCGAGTCGGCGATCCGGGACCCGCTGGCGCTGACCGCCGGAAGGGGGCTGCTACTCCGCGCGCAGGTCGGCGAGCAGCCGGAGTGCGTGCGCGACCTGCTCGGGACCGCGGACCCGGTAGGAGGCCGCGGTGGTGCCCTCGCCGCTCTTGATGCCGACGTCGCCGGAGCCGAGGACCGCGAAGGCGTCCTCGTCCGTCACGTCGTCGCCCGCGTAGAGCACGGCGGTCGCGCCGGTGTAGCGGCGGAGGTGCTGCACGGCCTCGCCCTTGGTGGTCGAGCGGACCGAGAACTCCAGGACGTTCTTGCCCTCGCGGACGGTGACCCCCTGCACCTCGGCGCGCGCCTCGGAGAGGGCGACGACGTGGGCGACGCGGCTGTGGCGCTCGGTCGCGAGGCGGGTGTGCAGGGCGAAGCCGGCCGGCTTGTCCTCGATCCAGACGTTGTCGATCCCGCGGGCGATGCCCTTCAGGACGTCCTCGAGCACTCCCACCTTCTCGAGCTCGTCGTCGTCGAGCCGGACCGCGTCCTCCTCGGGGTCGAGGCGGATCTCGATGCCGTGGGAGCCGACCAGCAGCGCCTCGTCCGGCAGCTGCGAGACCTCCTCCAGGCTCCCGAGCGCCCGGCCGGAGACCAGCGCGACCCGGGTGCCGGGGAGGGCGAGGAGCCGCAGCACGGCCTCGCGCGCCTCGGGGAGCGCCCGCGCGCGGGCGGGGTCGTCGACCTCGGGCGCGAGGGTGCCGTCGAAGTCGAGGGCCACCAGGAGCCGGTCGGCCGCGGCGAGCTCCCGCAGCGCCGCCGCGAGCCGCTCGGGCACTCCCTCGCTCATCGCGCGCCGCCGTCGAGCTCGCGGTCGTCGGCGGCCTCCCGCTCGAGCTCGGCCGCCTGTCCGTGGGCCGCGTCGTCGCGGTGCTCGGCCTCCTGGCCGTGCGGCGCCTCCTGCCCGCGGGCGGCGGGCCGCACGTCGAGCTGCTGGCCGGCCGCGTGCTCCGCGAGAGCGGAGAGGAACGACTCGGACCAGCGCGCCACGTCGTTCTCGAGCACGCGGCGACGGAGCGCGCGCATGCGCCGGGTGCGCTCGACGCGCGGCATCCGCGCCGAGGCCTCCATCGCGTCCTTCAGCCCCGAGATGTCGTGCGGGTTCACCTGCACGGCCTGCTTGAGCTCGTCGGCCGCTCCGGCGAACTCGCTCAGCACGAGCACGCCGTCGTTGTCGAAGCGGGACGCGACGTACTCCTTCGCGACGAGGTTCATCCCGTCGCGCAGCGCCGTGACGAGCATGACGTCGGCGGCGAGGTAGAGCGCCACCATCTCCTCGCGCGGGTAGCCGTGATGGAGGTAGCTGATCGCCGGGTGCCCGAGCGTGCTGTAGTCGCCGTTGATCCGGCCGACCTGCAGCTCGATGTCGTCGCGCAGCTGCCGGTAGGTGTCCACGCGCTCGCGGCTCGGGCTCGCGACCTGCACCAGCACCGCGTCCTCGGAGGTGAGGCGGCCGTCCGCCAGGAGCTCGCCGAAGGCCTTCAGGCGGTGGCCGATCCCCTTGGTGTAGTCGAGCCGGTCGACGCCGAGCATGATCGTCGCGGGGTTGCCCAGCTCGGCGCGGATCTCGGCGGCGCGGGCCTGGATCTCGGGGGTGCGCGCCATCGCCTCGAACGACGCGGAGTCGATCGAGATCGGGAAGTGCCGGGCGACGACCGGGCGCACGCTCGCCCCGCGCCGCGAGCGGTTGACGCGGCGGGTGCCGCCGACGGCCTCCTCCTCGACCGGGACCTCGACGACCGTGCTGCGGGTGTCGTAGCCGAGCAGGCGCCGGACCGCGCGGAGGAAGCTGCCCGCGTCTCCCTGGCGCTGGAAGCCGATCACGTCGGCGCCGAGCAGGCCCTCGACGATCTGCCGGCGCCACGGGAGCTGCGCGAAGATCCCGTAGGGCGGGAACGGGATGTGGTTGAAGAAGCCGATCGTGACGTCGGGCCGGAGCTCCCGCAGCATCTTGGGCACGAGCTGGAGCTGGTAGTCCTGCACCCAGACCACGCCGTCCTCCTCCGTCACGGCCGCGGCCGCCTCGGCGAAGCGCTGGTTGACCCGCACGTAGGCGTCCCACCAGTCGCGGTGGTAGGTCGGGGGCGCGATCACGTCGTGGTAGAGCGGCCACAGCGTGTCGTTCGAGAAGCCCTCGTAGTAGTCCTCGAGCTCCTGCGCGCTGAGGGCGACGGGGACGATCTGCACGCCGTTGTCGACGAACGGGGCGACCTCCTCGTCGGCCACGCCGGGCCAGCCGACCCAGGCGCCCTCGTTCGCACGCATCACGGGCTCGAGCGCGGTGACCAGCCCGCCGGGCGAGGTCTTCCAGGAGGCGGTGCCGTCCTCGGCCACGACGCGGTCCACGGGGAGGCGGTTCGAGACGACCACGAACGCGTTGCGCTCGGTTCCTCCCGAGGTCCCGGCGTCGGTCCTGTCAGCGGCGGAGGAGGCGGAGGCGGAGTGCGGAGGAATGGTGGTCCCTTTTCGTCGGTCGAGCCGTCGTCGTGCCCGTCGAGGCTATCAGCCGGCCCCGCACGGGGGACGGGGGATCAGCCCTGCACGAGGGCGAGGGCGAGCGTCGCTCCGCCCACCGTCGGGACGACCGCGACGAGTCCGAGGAGCGCGTACTGGCGCCACGAGACGTGCACGCCCAGCGCGGTCAGCCTCTGGTGCCAGAGCAGGGTGGCGAGCGAGGCCCACGGGGTGATCAGCGGTCCGGCGTTCACGCCGATCAGCAGGGCGACCAGGCGGAGCGGATCCGCCGCGACGGGCTCGAGGGCGAGGTAGGCGGGCAGGTTGTCGACCAGGTTGGAGGCGACCGCGCCGGAGCCGGCGAGGCGCAGCAGGTCGAGCGTCCCGCTCCCCTCTCCCGCGACCACGGCGAGCGCCGCGCCCAGCCCGAGCTGGTGCGCCGCCTCCATCGCCACGAAGAGGCCCGACGCGAACACGACGAGCTGCCACGGCAGGAGGGCGGGCGTGAGCGCCGCGGGACGTCGCACCGCGAAGAGGACGATCAGCGCGACCGCGGCGACCGTCGCCGGGATCCACACCTCGAGGCCCGAGACGAGCGCCGGCAGGAGCAGAGCTACGACGATCCCCGCGCCGACCAGCAGCACCCGGTCCTCCACCGGCGTCCGCTCCCCCGGGGTGTAGCGCCCGGCCAGCTCGCGCCGGTACCGGATCGCGAGGATCAGCACGGGCACGACGGCCGCGACGAGCGCGGGCACCGCGGTCAGCGCGGCGAAGGCGAAGGGGCCCTCGACCCCCAGGCGCCGCTGCGCGAGCAGGTTGGTGAGGTTCGAGACGGGGAGGAGGAGGGAGGCGCAGTTCGCCAGCCAGACCGTGGCCATCGCGAACGGCAGGGGCGGGACGCGCACGTGCGCCGCGAGCAGGACCACGACCGGGGTCAGGAGCACGGCGGTCGTGTCGAGCGAGAGGAACACCGTGCTGACGACGGCCATCGCCACCACCAGCAGCCAGAGCACCGCGGTCCGCCCGCGGCCCCACTCGGCGGAGCGCTCGGCGACCACGGTGAAGACGCCGGCCTCGGAGGCCAGCTCGGCGACCACGGTCACCGCGACCACGAAGCCGAGGATCGGCGCCGTCCGCTCGACCAGCTCGCCCAGCGCGTCCATCGGGAGGACCCCCGTGACGACGGCCACCGCCCCGACGACGAGCAGCACCGCCCCGATCACAGCCGTGCGCATGTCGTTCCCGTTCTCCTCGGTGTGCCCCGGCTCGAGGATTCGGGTCCCGGCGGCGGTCCACCGTAGCGGGACAACCCCTCGGTGCTGTCAAGCGTTCCTCTGAGAGCTTTCGCACCCGCTAGCGTCGGGGTGAACACGGGAGGCACACGCATGCGCAAGTTCATCCTCAACTCCAGCGTCATCAGCGCGATCGTCGGCGGCTGGTCGATCCTGCAGACCACGCGCAAGGGCCCGCGCGACTGGCGCCTGGCCCTCCAGTGGGTCAGCTGGGCCATCTCGGTCACCGTCGCCCTGGGCTCCGTGTCCTACGACTCGAAGGAGATCGTCAAGGAGGAGCGCGGCAAGAAGCGCGACCACTAGGCCCTCCTGACGCGCCGCCTCCCCGCGGGGCGGCGTGTCAGCCGGTCTCCCGACCCGGTGGCGGCGACACTGTTCCCAGTCGCTGCCGGCACGGGAAACGGGGTTCGTCATGAGGTTTCGTCTGAGGCGTCGCAAGGCGGCCCCCGAGGTCGTCGATGCGGCCCCCGTTCTCACGCAGGACGAGCTCTTCGCCGTCGTCCACGAGCGGCTCGCTGCCTTCGTCGGATCCGAGGGCGCCTGGGTCGTCACGCGCCGCAGCCACGACGACCGCGACCCGATCTTCCACGGGATGCTCGCGCGCTCCCTCGCCCACGAGCTCTCCGCCGCCATCCAGGAGGAGCAGCTCCGCGCCGGCGCCGAGCGGACGTCGTCCCCGGTCACCGAGGCGATCCCCGTGATGCGCGCCTCCACTCCCCCGGTGGAGCCGGCCGCCCTCACCTGGGAGCCGAAGCCGATCGCCGTCTGGGCGGAGCCGGCCCCCGCCGACGTCGCCGTCGACACCCCCGTCGCGACCCGCTCCTGACCCGAGCGGTCGGCCGGCGGGCTCGCCCTCCGGCCGACCCGACGAGCGACGTCGCCCTTCCCGCTGATCGAGGAGGCGGCGCGGCCGCCGTCTCGAGATCCCCCGCGGCCGCCCCTCCCCCGGCCGCCCGTCAGAGCGTCGGCCAGCTCCCGGGTCCCTCGCTGCCCGCCGGGTACTCGTCGAGCGGCACCCGGTCCGCGTGCCACGCGTCGATCGCGGGCTGCACGATGCGCCAGCACTCCTCTGCGGCGTCCCCGCGGACCGAGAGCGACGGGTCGTCGTCGAGGATCCCCGAGATGACCTCGCCGTACGCCAGCAGCTCGCCCGCGCCGAAGGTCGCCTCCAGCGAGGCGCGCTCGAGCGTGTACGGGTCGCCGGGGCCGTTGATGTTCAGCTCGAGCGACATCTGGTCGGGCGCGAGGAACAGCCGCAGCACGGACGGCGCCTCGGTGCCCACGAAGCCGCGGGGCAGGTGCGGCACCGGCTTGAAGCGGATGACCACTTCGCGCCGCCGCTCCCCGAGCGCCTTGCCGGAGCGGAGGGTGAACGGCACGCCGGCCCAGCGCCAGGTGTCGATCTCGACGACCAGCTCGGCCAGCGTCTCGGTCCGGCGAGCGGGGTCCACGCCCTTCTCGTCCGCGTAGGCGGGCAGCTCGCGTCCGTCGATCGTCCCCGCCGTGTAGCGGGCGCGGCGCGAGCTCGCGGCGGGGTCGTCGCCGTGCAGGCGGGTGGCGCGCAGGACGATCGACTTCGCGTCCCGGAGGTCGGCCGCGTCGAGCGAGGACGGCGGCTCCATCGCGATCACCGCGAGGACCTGCAGCAGGTGGCTCTGGATCATGTCGGTCAGCGCGCCCGCGCCGTCGTAGTAGCTCGCCCGCCCCTCGAGGGCCAGCTGCTCGTCGTAGACGATCTCGACGCTCTCGATGTGCTCGGCCGACCACAGCGGCTCGAGGATCCGGTTGGCGAAGCGCAGGCCGAGCACGTTCATCACGGTCGCGCGGCCGAGGAAGTGGTCGACGCGGTGGATGCGGTCCTCGGGGACCAGCGCGGCGAGGCGCTGGTTGAGGGCGTGCGCGCTCGCCTCGTCGGTCCCGAACGGCTTCTCCAGCGCCAGCACGGTGCCCTCCGGCAGGTCGTGGGCGGCGAGCGCCTCGCAGGCCTTCGCCGCGATCGCCGGCGGGAGGGCGAAGTAGACCGCCACCGGACCGGCGCAGCTCGCGAGCAGTGCGGCGAGCGCCTCCGGATCGGTGACGTCGACCTGCTGGTAGCGCGTGCCGGAGGTGAGCGCGTCCACGCCCTCGCCCTGCGCCTCGACGGTGGCGAAGGAGGCGGTCAGCACCTCGTGCCAGTGCTCCTGGGTCCAGTCCTCGCGTCCCGCGCCGACGAGGTGGACCCGCCGGTCGGTCTCGCGGGTCAGCAGCTGGCCGACGGCGGGGAGGAGGAGCCGCGAGGACAGGTCCCCCGTCGCTCCGAGGATGAGCAGGGTCGAGACGGTCTGTGCCATGCGGCTCACCCTACGGCGGCGCTGAAGAGCCCCGCTCCGCCTTGACTGGGAGGCCACAGCCGCACCTGAGAGGATCGCCGCATGGTCTCCCCGATCGAGGACTACGCCGTCCTCTCCGACTGCCGCACGGCCGCTCTCGTCTCCCGCGACGGGGGGATCGACTGGCTGTGCCTGCCGCGCTTCGACTCCGCCTCCGTCTTCGGCGCCCTCCTCGGCGGCGACGACCAGGGGCGCTGGTCGCTCCGGCCGGTGGACGGGGAGGCGACGAGCGAGCGCCACTACCTCGGCGACACGCTCGCGCTGGTCACCCGGTGGACGACGCCCACCGGCGTCGTCGAGGTGGTCGACGTGATGCCGCTGCGCGACGAGCGCGCCGAGCTGGTGCGCCGGGTGCGCGGAGTGTCGGGGACCGTCCGGATGCGGCAGGAGCTGCGCATCCGCTTCGACTACGCCCGCACCATGCCGTGGGTGCGGCAGGAGGGGACGGACGAGGATCCGCTGCTCGTCGCCGTCGCCGGGCCCGACGCGGTCGTGGTGCGCGGAGTGCGGTTGAAGGCCGTCGACCACGCCCACGCGGCGGAGTTCGACGTCGACGCGGACGCGGTCGTCGACCTCTCGATGGCGTGGTTCCCCTCGCACCAGCGGGCGCCGAAGCGCCTCGACGTCGACCGCGCGCTGGAGCGCACGCTCTCCTGGTGGTCCGAGTGGGCGTCGGCGATCGACTACGACGGGCCGCACCGCGACGCCGTCGTCCGCTCGCTGCTGACCCTCCGCGCCCTGACCGACGACGAGACCGGCGGCATCGTCGCGGCGGCGACCACCTCGCTCCCGGAGCAGTTCGGCGGCGCCCGCAACTGGGACTACCGCTACGTCTGGCTCCGCGACGCCTCGCTCACCCTGCAGGCCCTGCTCGCGCACGGGTTCGAGCAGGAGGCGCAGAAGTGGCGGGCCTGGCTGCTCCGCGCGGTCGCGGGCGCGCCGGAGGACGTGCAGATCATGTACGGCCTCGCCGGCGAGCGCGACCTGCCCGAGCGGGAGATGCCGAGCCTGCCCGGCTACGACGGCGCCTCCCCCGTGCGGATCGGGAACGCCGCCGTCGACCAGTACCAGGCGGACGTGATCGGCGAGGTGATGGTCGCTCTGCACGAGGCCCGCGTGGCCGGAGTGGACGAGACGGAGTTCTCCTGGCCGCTCCAGCGCGCGCTCCTGGGCTTCGTCGAGACCAACTGGCAGCGGCCGGACAACGGCATCTGGGAGATCCGGGGCGAGCCGCGGCACTTCACGCACTCGCGGGTCATGATCTGGGCCGCGCTCGATCGGGGCGTCCGCGCCGTGCGCGAGAACGGCCTGCCCGGCCCGGTCGAGACCTGGGAGCGCCTCCGCGACGAGGTGCGCGCCGAGATCGAGGCCCAGGGCTTCGACGCCGAGCGCGGCCACTTCGTGCAGTCCTACGGCTCGCCCGAGGTCGACGCGTCGCTCCTCGTGCTGCCGATGGTCGGCTTCGTCCCCGCCGACGACCCGCGGATGCTGGGCACCGTCGCCGAGCTGGAGCGCGTGCTCCTGCAGGACGGCCTGCTGCACCGCTACCGGACCGAGTCCTCGGTCGACGGCCTCGCCGGCGGCGAGCACCCGTTCCTCGCCTGCTCCTTCTGGCTCGTCCGGCAGTACGCCGACTCCGGCCGGATCGACGACGCGCGGACCCTGATGGACCGGCTCGTCGGGCTCTGCAACGACGTGGGCCTCCTCTCGGAGGAGTACGACGTCGAGGGCCGCCGGCACGCGGGGAACACTCCCCAGGCCCTCTCCCACCTCGCCCTGGTGCAGGCGGCCGACGCGATCGCGGCAGCCCGATGAGGCGCCGCCGCATCGTGCTCGCGAGCATCGGCGGAGTCCTCGGAGTCGCGGTCCTCGGCTTCCTCACCTGGAGCTCGATCGTCAGCGGCCCCGACGAGGACGCCCTCGCCCGCGTGCGCGCCGATCCGGCGATCGCGGTCGAGCGCACGGACGACGCGCTCGTGATGACGCCGACCTCGACCGGCGAGCTGGCCGGCACGGGCCTGGTCTTCATCCCCGGAGCGAAGGTCGACGCCTCCTCCTACGAGGCGACCCTGGCTCCGCTGGTCGAGGCCGGGGCGACCGTCGTGATCACGCGGCCGATCCTGCACCTGGCCTTCTTCGATCTCCGCTCGCTCGAGACCTTCACCAGCCAGGCCGAGGGCGTCGACCGCTGGCTCGTCGGCGGCCACTCCCTCGGCGGCGTGAAGGCCTGCCAGTGGGCCGAGGACCCGGCGGTGGCGGGCCTGGTGCTGCTCGGCAGCTACTGCGCGAACGACCTCTCGGACTCCGGGCTCCCCGTCCTCAGTGTCAGCGGATCGGAGGACGGGCTCAGCACGCCGGAGAAGGTCGCCGACGCGAGCGTCCGGCTGCCCTCCTCCGCCGACCTCGTCGAGATCGACGGCGCCAACCACGCCGACTTCGGCTGGTACGGGCCGCAGGCGGGCGACGGCGAGGCGACCATCAGCCACGAGGAGGCGGACGCCCGCATCGCCGAGGCCCTCCTGGGCTTCAGCCGCGAGGTCGGCTGAGTCGCCCGCTCCCGCTTGACCTCGAGCGCACTCGAAGTCGTAGGTTGACGCCATGTCCACCGCCACCGCCGCCCCGGCCGAGCCGGAGGTGCTGTCGATCTCGCAGGTCGCCGCCGTCACCGGTCTCACCGTGCACACCCTGCGCTACTACGAGCGCGCCGGGCTCATGCTCGACCCGGTCGAGCGCGCCTCGTCGCAGCACCGCCGCTACCGGCCGGCCGACGTCGGCTGGGTCGACTTCCTCACCAAGCTCCGCGCGACCGGGATGCCGATCGCGCGGATCCGCGAGTACGCCCGGCTCCTCCGGATCGGGCCCGCCACGGAGCCGGAGCGCCTCGCGCTGCTCCGGACGCACCGCGAGGAGGTCGAGGCGCAGCTCGCCCGGACACACGCCAGCCTCGCCGCGATCGACATCAAGATCGCGGCGTACCAGGAGAGGACCACCCACTGATGAAGACGATCACCCTCGGATCCGACGTCGCCGCCCTCGAGGTCTCGCGCCTCGGGCTCGGCGCGATGGGCATGTCGGCGTTCTACACCGGCGCCGGCACCGACGACGCGGAGTCGATCCGCACCGTGCACCGCGCCCTCGAGCTCGGCGTCACGTTCCTCGACACCGCCGAGATCTACGGCCCGTACACCAACGAGGAGCTGCTCGGCCGCGCGCTGGCAGGCCGCCGCGACGAGGTGGTGCTGGCGAGCAAGTTCGGCATGATCCGCCACCGCGGCGACGAGGGCCGCGGACTCGACGGCTCCCCGGAGAACCTGCGGCTCGCCGTCGAGGGCTCGCTCGCGCGCCTCGGCACCGACCGCATCGACCTCTACTACCAGCACCGCATGGACCCGGGCGTCCCGGTCGAGGAGACCGCCGGGGCCTTCGCGGAGCTGATCCAGGAGGGCAAGCTCCGCGGCTACGGCCTCTCGGAGGCGGCGCCCGCGACGATCCGGCGCGCTCACGCCGTGCACCCGGTCACCGCTGTGCAGTCCGAGTACTCGCTCTGGACCCGCGACCCCGAGGCGGAGGTGCTGCCGGTCCTCCGCGAGCTCGGCATCGGCTTCGTCCCGTACTCGCCGCTGGGCCGCGGCTTCCTCACGGGCAGCATCCGCTCGGTCGCCGAGCTGGGCAGCGACGACTTCCGCCGCGACAACCCCCGCTTCGCCGACGGAGCGCTGGAGGCGAACCTCCGCATCGTGGAGGCCGTCGACCGTGTGGCGGCAGAGGCGGACGCGACCGCCGCGCAGGTGGCGCTCGCCTGGCTGCTCGCCCAGGGCGAGGACATCGCTCCGATCCCGGGCACCAAGCGCGTCTCGCGCATCGAGGAGAACGCCGCCGCGGACGCCCTCGTGCTGACCGCGGAGCAGCTCGACGTCCTCGGCTCGCTCGAGGCCCCCGTCGGCGACCGCTACGCCGACATGAGCTCCGTGAACCGCTGACCGCCCTGCGGGACGCCGCTCGCCGCGCGCACCCCGGGTGCGGCCGTGCGAGCGGCGTCCTCGCAGGAGTCAGTCCCGCGGCGGCAGCTCCCGCTTCGGGGTGTCCCGCTTCGGGGTGTCCCGCAGGTCGATGAGACCTGTGAACATCGCCCCCCGCTCGTTCGAGCGCTCGTCGCCCGAGAACAGGTTGTCCGGGGCGGAGGACCCGTGCCGGCGCGGGGTCGCGGCGGGAGCGGGCTCCCGCTCCATCTCGACGCGCTGACGCGGGAGGGCGACGGGGTCGTTCTCGTGCAGCCACGAGACGAGCCGCTCGCGCACGTAGCAGCGCAGGTCGAAGAGCGTCGGCGCGTCCTTCGCGGTGACGAGCACCCGGATCCGGACGAAGCCGCCCGTCGCGTCGGTCACCTGCAGCACGCTGGTGCGCCGGTCCCAGAGGTCGGTCTCCTCGAGCATGCGGTGCAGCTCGTCGCGCATCTGCTCGGGGCTCACCCGCCAGTCCAGGTCGAGCTCGACGGCGCCGAGCAGCTCGGACCCGGTGCGGGTCCAGTTCTGGAACGGCTGGGTCGTGAAGTAGTTCGTGGGCAGCACCAGGCGGCGGTCGTCCCAGAGGTGGACGACGACGTAGGTCAGCGTGATCTCCTCGATCCGCCCCCACTCGGTCTCGACGATCACCACGTCGTCCAGGCGGATGGCGTCACTGAAGGCGAGCTGCATCCCGGCGAAGATGTTCGTGAGGCTCGACTGCGCGGCCAGGCCCGCCACGATCGAGAGCACGCCGGCCGAGGCCAGGAGGCTCGCACCGGCCGTGCGGGCCTCGGGGAAGGTCAGCAGCGAGGCGCCGATCGCGATGACCACGACGGCCGCCACGGCGACCCTCCGGATGATCGTCATCTGCGTGCGGAGGCGGCGTGCCCGGCGGTTGTCGGCCGTGTCGGTCCGGTAGCGCTCGGCGCCCAGGTCCTCGAGGAACACGAACAGGGATCCGATCACCCACGCCGCCGCGCCGATCGTGGCGATCTGGAACACCCGCTGCACGAGACCCGGCCAGGGGTCGCCCGACACGGTGGCGGCGAGCGCGGCCCAGACCGCGATGGTCATCAGCAGCACGCGGAACGGGATGCGCAGACGCCGGATCAGCAGGCGCGCCCAGGTCTTGCGCTTGCCGACCGAGCGCAGCACGAGGGCGACGACGGCGGTCGCGACCACGGCGATCACGACCGCGATCACCACGGCGAGCGCGATCGAGCCGATCACGGGGAGGACGTCTTCGGGCACATCGGTCCTTTCTGGAGGGGAAACGGAAGCGAACGGAGATCCTGCCACGCGAACGGGGGTCGGTCCGCATTCTGCGCCGGACACCGTGCGGATGCTCAGGCGCCTGTTGGCGTCGGCGGACGGAGACGTCGACCTCGCCTGGAGCACCGTCGCCCGGGCCTTCACGCGGACGGGCATCACCCTGAGCCTGACCGCCGCCGCAGACGACCAGGGCCAGGCCTCCGACGCGCTCGACGTCGGGATCGGCTCCACGAGCGTCGGCTTCCGCGGAGTCCTGCCGCTGCTCGACCCGTCGACCGCCGCACCCTCCAGCGAGTGAGTACGGGCCGGCGCTCCCCCCGCGGGCGCTCCGAGGAGGTCGGGAACGGACTCGGTCCGGGAACGACGAAGCCCCGCACCTCACGAGGAGGTGCGGGGCTGGTGGTGCACCCCCTCGGACTTGAACCGAGAACCCACTGATTAAGAGTCAGTTGCTCTGCCGATTGAGCTAGAGGTGCGTTCCGGCCGGCTGATCGTGCGTGCCGAACCGAGGGATCACATTACCAGCGTCTCCCCCCGTCTCGTCAAATCGAGTGCGACGGAAAGCCCGCGGTAGCGATCGGAGGCTCCGCGGGACCCACCGGTATCGTGGTCGCGTGACCCCGCAGAGCAGTGACCAGAGCTTCGACGACGACCTCCGACTCGCCCTCCGCCTGGCGGACGCGGCCGATGCGATCTCGCGGGAGCGGTTCGGCGCGCTCGACCTCGTCGTGGACACGAAGCTCGACCGCACCCCGGTCACCGACGCCGACCGCGCCGTCGAGGAGGCGATCCGCGCGCTGCTCGCCGCCGAGCGTCCGGACGACGCGATCCTCGGCGAGGAGTTCGGCACCTCGGGCGAGGCCTCGCGGCAGTGGATCCTCGACCCGATCGACGGCACCGCCCACTTCCTCCGCGGCGTCCCGATCTGGGCGACCCTGATCGCGCTCGCGGTCGACGGCGTCCCCGTCGTCGGAGTCGTCTCCGCTCCCGCTCTCGGCACGCGCTGGTGGGCGGCCGAGGGCTCCGGCGCCTGGGCCGTCGAGCTGGAGGCCGGGGCCGAGCCGCGACCGCTGCGCGTCTCGGGGATCGACACGCTCGCCTCGGCGACCTTCAGCTACAACAGCATTCAGCAGTGGGAGGGCGCGGGCCGTCTCCCGCAGTTGCTCGAGCTCGCCGGCGCCGTCTGGCGCGACCGGGCGTACGGGGACGCGTGGCCCTACATGCTCGTCGCCGAGGGTCTCCTCGACGGTGCGGGCGAGTTCGATGTGAAGCCCTACGACCTGGCGGCCCTGGTGCCGATCGTGCAGGAGGCGGGCGGCCGCTTCACCTCCGCCGACGGGGAGGACGGGCCGTGGCACGGCAGCGCCGTCGCCACCAACGGCCTGCTGCACGACGAGGTGCTCGCGATCGTGGCGCCGCGATGAGGAGCCGGACGGCCGCGCTCGCCTCGGCGGCGCTCCTCCTGCTCCTCTCGGGCTGCTCCTCCGTCGTCGGGCCGGACGGCCCGGAGGCCGTGCGTGACGAGGGCGGCACGGTGGCGACCGCCGGCGTCACCGACGTGTTCTCGCTGCGGCGCGGCGACTGCCTGGCCGACCCGGGCGACGACCGCATCGCCGACGTGGACGTTGTTCCCTGCGCCGAGGAGCACGAACTGGAGGTCTTCCACACGTTCGCGCAGCCCGGAGACCGCTACACCAGCCGCAACACGCTGCTCGCCCAGGCCGAGGCGGGCTGCGAGCCGGAGTTCGGCGCCGTGATGGGGATCGCCTACGGCGACTCCGCCCTCGAGTACCGCTCGCTCGTCCCCTCCGAGGTCGGCTGGCGCCACGGGGACCGCACGATCGTCTGCGCGGTCCTCGATCCGGCCGACGACTCCACCACCGGCAGCCTCTTCGGCTCCGCTCGCTGACCACGGCTCCGATCGACCCCCGTTCGGCTCATTGACACGCGCTCCGGCGGAGCGCAGGGTGAAGGGACGACCGGCAGGCGCGAGGGGGCGCGGAGACCGGCGGCTCAGGAGTCGACATGCAGGACCGGCACGATCAGGAACCCCCCGAGCGCTCGCGCACGGCCGAGCAGCACTGGGGACCGGCGGACAGCCTGTTCCCGAGGCTCCACCGGCAGAGCTCCCTGCTCGCCGCGGCGGAGGCGGTCGCGCAGGTCGACGGGCCCGGCCCGGGCGACGTCTGGTCGCGGCTCCTGCACGACTACGCCCACGCCTCCGACCGCGTCGTCTCGGTGGACGGCGACGCCGAGGCCGCCACGCTCGGCTGGCTGAAGCCGCGCGGGGTGGTCTCGCTGCTGGTCACCGAGCGGTGCGACGACGACGCCGCCGCCGAGCACCTGGTGGCCGCGCTCGCCGCGATGAACGCCGTGACCCTCTCCGTGCACGAGGCGCGAGCAGTACGCCTCCGTCCTCTGCTGGACGTGCTGCACCGGCTCCTGCCCGACGCGTTCGCCGAGCTGCCGGTGGACCGCAGCGCGCACTACCCGGTCGGCACCGCCGTCGCCGTGCTGGCGCCGGGCGTGCTCTACCGGGACTGGGCCCCGCCGCAGGCTCTCGGTGGCCCGGCGCACGACGACGACGACCGGCTGGCGATGCTCACCCTCTACGGGCGGATCAGACAGCTCGACGTGCGACCGTCGTGAGGGCGGCGGAGCGGAGCTCCCAGTGTGCGACGACGACCGGTGGTGGAGATGGGGGGAATCGAACCCCCGTCCATCGCTGTGATTCTGCGCCTTCTACGGGTGTAGCCGATGAGAGCGTTCTGCTCGGCCCCGACCGTTACCATCGGCGCATCGGTCGACGGGCCCAGCCCGAGTGCAAGTCCCGCGTCGTCCTCAGGCGTAACGACGCAGCAAGTCCTCTAGATGACGCCAGGATCCGGGGCGAGGACGCACCCACGGGCTGACGGACTATCTACTCTGGCTTAGGCAGCGAGAGCGAAGTCGGTGCGCTTCTGTTCGGCACCTGTGTTTTCCAGGGATCGTTGACGAGATGACCCTGGATCCTCGACCCGCTTCTCGCAGTTTCGCAGGCAATGTCGAAACCGATCATCCCCGCGAGCACTCGACGGCCCGGAGGCCGCTGGAGTGGGTCGTTCGTCGCACACTGTGGAGTTACGAGTCCTAGTCTACCTCAGCTCCGCGGGCGGTCACCCGGCGGCGGCGCAGATCGAGCAGACCCAGCACGAGCGCGAGCGCGATCAGCCCGAGGGTGACGAAGTAGCCGTTGCGGAAGGCGTCGTGGTAGCGGTCCAGCCCCTCCGCCATCCCCTGCTCGCTCGCCAGCGTCGCGAAGAAGACGGCGGAGGCGCAGGCGGTGCCGACCGCGGTGCCCACGCGCTGGCCGAGCTGGCCCACGGAGCCCGCCACGCCGCCCTGCGCCGGCGGGATCTCGGCGAGGGTGAGCGTCTGGTTCGGCGACACGACGAAGCCGCCGCCGGCCCCGGCGACGAGCATCGCGGCACCCATGCCGTAGGCCGCGGTCTCGGCCGGGAGGAGCTCGGCGGCGAGCAGCACGAGCGTGAAGCCGATGACCACGAGCACGATGCCGAGCACCACCAGTGCGCGGCCGTAGCGCTGCACGAGCTTGCCGCCGTACCAGGCTGTCACCGCCGAGGTCAGCGCGAACGGGATGCTCACCATGCCGGCGAACACCGGCTCGAGGCCGAGCCCCTGCTGGAGGAAGAGCGTGGTGAGGAGGAAGGTCGCCGGGATCGCGGCGAAGTAGGAGGTCGCGACCAGGATGCCGTTGCGGTAGGAGCTGGTCCGGAAGATGCGGAAGTCGATGACGGGCGTCCGCCCCGACGCGGCGTAGTGCGCCTCCCAGCGCACGAAGACGGCGGCGGCGGCCGCGGCGAGGACCAGCCAGAACCAGCGGTAGGGCGAGTCCGAGGAGGAGCCCGTGGTCAGCAGGAACGGCAGCATGAACGCGAAGATCGCGACCGCCAGCAGGAGCAGGCCGACCGGGTCGAGGGACCGGTCTCCCTCGGGCCGCGAGCGCTTCTTCGGGATGAGCTTCCAGGCGAAGACCAGCGCGGCGACGCCCAGCGGGATGTTCATCCAGAACAGCAGGCGCCAGCCGTCCTGCTCGCCGCCGATCGCGATCAGGAGGCCGCCGAGGGTCGGGCCGAAGGCGGTCGACAGGCCGATGGTCGCGCCGAAGACCCCGAAGGCCCGGGCCCGCTCGGCGCCGGTGAACATCTGCTGCACCAGCCCGAGGACCTGGGGCATCTGGATGCCCGCGGCGACGCCCTGCAGGAAGCGCGCGACGACGAGCAGCTCGATCGACGGCGCGAGCGCGCAGAGCAGGCTCGTCACCGTGAACGCGGTCAGCCCGATGAGGAACAGCAGGCGGCGCGAGCGGATGTCGCCCAGCCGGCCGGCCGGCACGAGCGCCAGTCCGAAGGCGAGCGCGTAGCCCGCGACGATCAGCTGCAGCTGGCTCGCATCCGCTCCGAGCGAGCGCTCGATCGACGGCAGGCCGACGTTGACCTTCGAGAGGTCGAGGATCGTGATGGCCGCGACTCCGACGCTCACCGCGAAGGCGCGCCACCGCGTCTTCTCGTCGGCGGCGCTCAGGGCGGCGGGGGCGCTGTTCTCGGGGGAGGTCACGCGCCCCAGTCTCCCAAAGCACGGGGCGCGAAGAAGAGGCTTGCGCGGCACCCGTCGGACAGTGCCCGCCGGGGCCTACTCGCCGAGGCGGCGGCGGGTCGACATCGCACGGTCCGCCTCGCGGCGGTCCTGGCGCTCTCGGAGGACCTGGCGCTTGTCGTAGTCCTTCTTGCCCTTGGCCACGGCAAGCTCGACCTTGGCCTTGCCGTCGCTGAAGTACAGCGAGAGCGGGATCAGCGTGTACCCGCCCTCCTTCACCTTGTTGTGGATCTTGAGGATCTGCGCCTTGTGCAGCAGCAGCTTGCGCTTGCGGCGCGGCGGGTGGTTCGTCCAGGTGCCCTGGGCCCACTCGTTGATGTGGACGGCGTCGAGCCACGCCTCTCCCCCGTCGACGAACGCGTAACCGTCGACCAGCGAGGCTCGGCCGGCCCGGAGGGACTTCACCTCGGTGCCGGTGAGCACGAGGCCCGCCTCGTAGGTGTCCTCGATGAGGTAGTCGTGGCGCGCCTTGCGGTTGGTCGCGACGACCTTCTGTCCCTGTTCTCTGGGCACGGCTGCTCCTCGGGTCGCGAGCGGATGAAGGGGGCGGGCATCGTCGGGGCGATGCACCGGTGGGCCGCCCCGAACGGGACAGCCCACCAGTATACGTCCGGTCCGGGATCAGACCCGCAGGTACCGCGCGATCGCGACGTTCGCCGAGACCGCGGCCAGGACGATGCCGACCACGATCAGGATCGGCACGACGATCAGAGCGTCGTCGAGTCCCACGAAGGAGGTCAACGGGATCCGGTACGCCAGGAACCCCTGCACGAAGACCTGCACGATGGCGACCACCGCGACTCCCGCGAGGATCGAGCCGACCAGCGCGGCGAAGACCCCCTCGAGGATGAACGGGGTCTGGATGAACCTGTTCGAGGCCCCCACGAGCCGCATGATGCCCAGCTCCCGTCTCCGCGAGAACGCCGAGAGGCGGATCGTGGTGGCGATGAGCAGCACGGCCGCGACGAGCATCAGGACGGCGATGCCGATCGCCGTGTAGCTCGCCGCGTTGAGGATCGAGAAGATCTGGTCGAGGTACTGCCGCTGGTCGGTGACGCTCTCGACTCCCGAGACGCTCGACAGGCTCTCCACGATGACGTCCGACTGGGTCGGGTCCTTCAGGTTGATCCAGAAGGTCTGGTTGAGCAGGTCGGGAGTGACGTACTCGGCGACCGGGTTGCCCGCGAACTGCTCCTGGAAGTTCGCGTAGGCCTGGTCGTGGTCCTCGAAGTAGGAGCGGTCGATGTACGGCGCGAGCGTGGCGCCCTCGAGCTGGCCCTGCACCGCGTCGATCTGCTCGGCGGTGGCGTCGGAGCCGCTGCAGTTCGAGCCGCCGGAGGTGGCGGTGCACATGTACACCGCGACCTGCGCCTTGTCGTACCAGAAGTTCTTCATCTGGCCGATCTGCATCTGGAGCAGGATCGCCGTGCCGACGAAGGTGAGGGAGATGAAGGTCACCAGGATCACCGAGACGACCATGGAGACGTTGCGCCGGAGGCCGCTGGCGACCTCCGACCAGATCAGTGCGAATCTCACTTGACGGGTCCTACGTTCTGCTGGTCGTCGCCGGTCTCGTCGCCCTCGCCCGCGTGGGCGCGGAGGCCGAGGCGCGCGGCGAGCGACTCCTCGGGCAGGGCGCCGGTGTCGGCGGGGAGGAAGATCGGACCGGTCTGGCTCTGCAGCTCGACGACGCGCGGGGCGGCGGCGGGCTCGGCGGCCGGCTCCGGCTCGCGCTCCGGCTCGACGGCGGCGGAGCGGCGGCCCTCGGGGACGCGGGGCTGGGCGGCGGTCTGCGAGAGGCGGG
This sequence comes from Rathayibacter sp. AY1A5, assembly GCF_002930875.1. Classification (NCBI taxonomy): domain Bacteria; kingdom Bacillati; phylum Actinomycetota; class Actinomycetes; order Micrococcales; family Microbacteriaceae; genus Rathayibacter; species Rathayibacter sp. AY1A5. The sequence continues at coordinate 142,386 of NZ_PSTM01000006.1, forward strand.
CCGGCTCGGGCGGCGGGGCCGGGGCCTCCTGGCGCAGGTCGATCTCGGGGACCTCGGCGGGCGCGAGCTCGCTGTCGATGATCGCCGGGGGCGCGGGCTGCTCGGCGACCGCGTGGTCGTCGGCCGCCACGACCACGACGCCGTCGTGGACGACGGTGATGCTCTCGGTCTGGCCGTAGCCGCCCTGGCTCTCGTCGCGGACGATGCTGCCTGCCGAGAGCTCGATGACGCGGCGCTTCATCTGGTCGACGATGCCGGCCTCGTGGGTCGCCATGATCACGGTCGTGCCGCCCGCGTTGATCCGCTCGAGCAGCGCCATGATGCCGGCGCTCGTGGTCGGGTCGAGGTTGCCCGTGGGCTCGTCGGCCAGCAGGACGGCCGGCTTGTTGACGACGGCACGGGCGATCGCCACGCGCTGCTGCTCGCCGCCGGAGAGCTCGTGGGGCAGGCGCGACGCCTTGCCCGCGAGGCCCACCATCTTGAGCGTGTCCGGGACGGCCTCCTGGATGTAGCCCTTCGACTTGCCGATCACCTGGAGGCTGAACGCGACGTTGTCGAAGACGGACTTGTTCGGCAGCAGCCGGAAGTCCTGGAACACGACGCCCATGTTGCGGCGGAAGTACGGGACCTTGCGGCTCGAGATCTTGCCGAGGTTCTGCCCGAGCACGTGGATCGACCCGGAGGAGGGGCGCTCCTCCTTGAGGATCAGGCGGAGGCAGCTCGACTTGCCGGAGCCGGAGGCGCCGACGAGGAAGACGAACTCGCCCCGGAGGATCTCGAGATCGATGGCGTTGAGGGCGGGTCTCGTGCCGCCCCGATACTGCTTGGAGACGTTGTCGAAGCGAATCATGTCGGTACGAGGGTAAGCGACGATCCCGAAGAGTCCGCCGAGGGGGCGCGCGGCGCGTCGGTGGGGACGCGCCCGAGCCGCGCTAGGAGGACTTCCGCCAGCGGATCCCGGCGGCGATGAAGCCGTCCAGATCGCCGTCGAACACGTGCGAGGGGTTGCCGACCTCGTGGTCGGTGCGCAGGTCCTTCACCATCTGGTACGGAGCGAGGACGTAGCTGCGCATCTGGTCGCCCCAGCTCGCGGTGATGGTGCCGGCGAGCTCCTTCTTGGTGGCCGCCTCCTGCTCCTTCTGCAGCAGCAGGAGCCGCGACTGGAGCACGCGCATCGCCGCGGCGCGGTTCTGGATCTGGCTCTTCTCGTTCTGCATCGACACGACGGTGCCGGTGGGCAGGTGGGTGAGGCGCACCGCGGAGTCGGTGGTGTTCACCGACTGGCCGCCGGGGCCGGAGGAGCGGAAGACGTCCACGCGGATGTCGTTGTCCGGGATCTCGATCGCCCCGGCCTCCTCCATCAGCGGGATGACCTCGACCGCGGCGAAGGAGGTCTGGCGCTTGCCCGCGGCGCCGAAGGGGCTCATCCGCACGAGGCGGTGGGTTCCGGCCTCGACCGAGAGCGTGCCGAAGGCGTAGGGGGCGTCGATCTGGAAGGTGGCCGACTTGATGCCCGCCTCCTCCGCGTAGCTGGCGTCCATGACGGTCGCCGCGTACTTGTGCTTCTCGGCCCAGCGGAGGTACATGCGCATGAGCATCTCGGCGAAGTCGGAGGCGTCGACGCCGCCCGCTCCCGCGCGGATGGTCACCACGGCGGGGCGGTCGTCGTACTCGCCGTCGAGCAGGGTCTGCACCTCGAGCTCGCCCATGACCTTCTGGAGGGAGGAGAGCTCGGCGATCGCCTCCTGCTCGGACTCGGCGTCCTCGGCCTCGTTCGCCATCTCGACGAGCACCTCGAGGTCGTCCAGGCGCCGGTCGATCGCGGTGATCCGCGCGAGCTCGGACTGGCGGTGGCTGAGGGCGCTGGTCACCTTCTGCGCGTTGGCCGTGTCGTCCCACAGGTCGGGGGCGCCGGCCTGCTCGCTGAGCTCGGCGATCTTCGAGCGGAGGCCGTCCACGTCGATGACGGCGCGGATGTCGGCGAAGGTGGAGCGGAGAGCAGTGATCTGCTCGGTGAAGTCGTTGTCCAGCATGGTGCGTCCAGACTACCGGGGGCCGGGGGCCGCCCTCCGGCCCGGGCGTACCCTGGGGACGGTGACCAGCACCGCTCCGCGCCCCTTCCCGGTCGGGCCGCTGCTGCTGTCGACCTTCCTCCCCACCCTCCTCTTCTCCATCGGCGAGGGGGCGATCATCCCCCTCCTGCCGGCCGCGGCCGGCGACCTCGGCGCGACGCTGGCCCTGGCGGGCCTCGTGGCCGGGATGATCATGATCGGCGAGCTGGCGGGCGACATCCCCAGCGGCTGGATCGTCTCGCGGATCGGCGAGCGCGGCGCCATGCTCGGAGCCTCGGCCGCGTCGATCCTCGGGCTCGTGGTGTGCCTGCTCTCGACGTCGTGGGTCGGGCTGACGATCGGCGTCTTCGTGATCGGCCTCGCGACCGCGGTCTTCGCGCTGGCGCGCCACGCGTTCATGACGTCGTTCGTCCCAATCACGCACCGCGCCCGCGCGCTCAGCGCCCTCGCCGGGGCGTTCCGCGCGGGCTGGCTGATCGGCCCGTTCCTGGCGGCCGGGGTGGTGCACCTCACCGGCTCCGTCGAGTCCGTCTTCTGGGTGCACATCGTCTGCTGCATGGCGGCGGTCGTGGTCCTGCTGCTCGTGCCCGACCCCGCGACGGTCCTGCGGCGGGCGCAGGCCGCGGCCGACCGCGCCGCTCCGGAGGACGTGGTCGCCGCGGAGGCGTCCCCGACCGTCCCGGAGTCGCCGCAGTCGCTGCTCGGGACGCTGCGCGAGCACCGCGGGGTCCTCGCTCGGATGGGGACCGGCGCCGCCGTGATCGGGGCGCTGCGGGCGAGCCGGACGCTGATCCTCCCCCTCTGGGCGGTGAGCATCGGGCTCGCCGAGACCGACACCGCGATCATCATCGGCATCGCCGGCGCTCTCGACTTCGCCCTCTTCTACGCCGGCGGCCAGCTGATGGACCGCTTCGGCCGGGGCGCCACCGCGATCCCCTCGATGATCGGCCTCGGGCTCGGCCACCTCGCCCTCGCCGCCTCGGTGCTCGCCCTCGATCCGGTGCCCTGGTTCGTCGCCGTGGCCTGCGTGCTCGCGGCCGCGAACGGCATCGGCTCCGGGATCCTGATGACCATCGGCGCCGATCTCGCGCCTCCCGCCGATCCGGCCCCGTTCCTCGGCGCGTTCCGCTTCACCGGCGACGCGGGCAACGCCGCCGCCCCGATCGTCGTGTCAGCGCTCACCGCTCTGGTCTCCCTCCCCTTCGCCGCCGTCGTGATGGGGGTGCTCGGTCTGGGCGGAGCGGGGGCGCTCGCCCACTGGATACCCCGGTACCTCCCGCGAGCGGCCTCCCGCGGCTGAGGCGCGGGGCCCTCCTCCTACACTGGAGCCCGCACGCGGGAGTGGTGGAATGGCAGACACGCAGGATTTAGGTTCCTGTGCCGAGAGGCGTGAGGGTTCGAGTCCCTCCTTCCGCACGGGATCGGCCGGTACGCTGAGCGCGCTCGCGTGACCGCCGACCGGCCACCGGCCCCCGTCGACTGGAGATCCGTTGAATCACGCCGCCCTCGTCCCCTGGCTCGATCCGGAGACGATCCTGACCTCGTTCGGCCCCTGGGGCGTGCTCGTGGTCTGCCTCATCGTGTTCGCCGAGACCGGACTGCTGATCGGCTTCCTCTTCCCGGGCGACACGCTGCTGATCATCACGGGCCTGCTGGCGCACGAGAACGCGTCGAACGGCGGCCTCGGCGTCCCGATCTGGGTCATCTGCCTGGCCGTCGGGTTCTCGGCCTTCGTCGGCGGCGAGGTCGGCTACCTGATCGGGCACAAGGCCGGCCCGCGCATCTTCGAGCGCAAGGAGTCCGGCTTCTTCAGCATCGAGAACGTGAAGCGGACCAACGCGTTCTTCGAGCGCTTCGGCGGCCTCGCCGTGATCCTCGCGCGCTTCGTGCCGATCGTCCGCACCTTCGCGCCGATCGCGGCCGGCGTGGCCCACATGAACTACCGCAAGTACAGCCTCTACAACCTCATCGGCGCCCTGATCTGGGGCAGCGGGGTCACCCTGATCGGGTGGCTGCTCGCCTTCATCCCGCCGGTCGCCGACTTCGTCTCGCACTACATCGACGTGATCCTGATCGGCGCGGTCGTGCTCGCGCTGGTGCCGACGCTGTTCCACTTCTTCCAGCAGCAGCGCAAGGCGAAGCTCGCCGCCGACCCCGAGACCGACTCGACCGAGTCGGCCGCCTACGTGCTCGACGCCGACACCCTGGACGACAAGCACCCGAAGTCCTGACCTCCGCCTCCGCGAGATGCCACTCCGGCACGCGGCACGTCGACAGGCGTGCACCGGAGTGGCATCCCGCGGTGGGAACCCGCCGGGGTCAGAGCCGGGCGGACAGGGCGGCGAGCTCGGCGCGCAGCGCGGTGAAGGCGCGGGCGCGGTGGCTCCGGGCGTTCTTCTGCTCGGGAGCGAGCTCGGCCGCCGTGAGCGCCCCGGCCTCGGGGACGAACACCGGGTCGTAGCCGTGGCCGTTCGCACCGCGCGGGGCCGTCGCGATCGCGCCGTCCCAGCGGCCCTCGACCACCGTCTCCTGTCCGCCGGGGAGCACGGAGTCCGGCACCACGAGGGCGATGGTGCAGCTGAAGTGCGCACCGCGGTGCTCCGCCTTCACGTCGTGCAGCTGGGCCAGGAGGAGCTCGAGGTTGGCCGTCGCGTCGTGCGCGCGTCCCGACCAGCGGGCCGAGAAGATGCCCGGCGCGCCGCCGAGGACGTCGACGCAGATCCCGGAGTCGTCCGCGAGCGCCACGAGGCCGGTGTGCGCCGCCGCCGCGCGCGCTTTGATCAGCGCGTTCTCGGCGAAGCTCACGCCGTCCTCGACGGGCTCGGGTCCGTCATAGGCGCGGACGCCGACTCCGGGGAGCGCACCGGCCAGCATGGCGCGGAACTCCTCCACCTTGCCCGCGTTGTGGGTGGCGAGGACGAGGTCCAGGCTCACGCTCCGGGCTCCGCGGCGAGCGCTTCGGCCTGGATGCGGGCGAGGTCGGAGGCACCGGCGACCGCGAGGTCGAGCAGGGCGTCGAGCTCGCGGCGGTCGAACGGGGCCCCCTCGGCGGTGCCCTGCACCTCGACGAACAGGCCGCGTCCGGTGACGACGACGTTCATGTCGGTCTCGGCGCGCACGTCCTCGACGTAGGCCAGGTCGAGCATCGGCACGCCGTCGATGATGCCGACGGACACCGCCGAGAGGCTGTCGATCAGCGGCTGCGCCTTCTGCCCCACGTACTTCTTGCCGCGCGCCCACTCGATCGCGTCGGCCATCGCCACGTAGGCGCCGGTGATCGCCGCGGTGCGGGTGCCGCCGTCGGCCTGGAGGACGTCGCAGTCGATCACGAGGGTGTTCTCGCCGAGCGCCTTCGTGTCGACCACCGCGCGCAGGCTCCGGCCGATCAGCCGCGAGATCTCGTGCGTGCGCCCGCCGACCTTCCCCTTGACCGACTCGCGGTCCATGCGGGAGTTGGTGGATCGGGGCAGCATCGCGTACTCGGCGGTGACCCAGCCCTTGCCCTTGCCCTGCAGCCAGCGCGGCACGCCGTTCGTGAAGGAGGCGGTGCAGAGCACCCTGGTGTTCCCGAACGAGACGAGCGCGGAGCCCTCCGCCTGGGTGCTCCAGCCGCGCTCGATCGTCACGGTGCGCAGCTCGTCGGGCGCCCGCCCGTCCTTGCGCGCGGCCTTCGATGCGGTGCTGTCGGTCACTCGGGTCTCCCTCGATCGTGCGGGAGCGCGGCCCGGTCGAGCTCGCGCAGGTTGATGGTGCCGGTCTCGACGAGGTCGACGCTCGAGACCTCCGGACCGAGGAAGCGGCGGGCGAGGCGGACGAAGTCGCTCGAGCCCGTCTCCTCCCACCGGTAGGTCGGAGGCGCGGCGGAGGTGCGCTGCAGGCCGTGCGCCACGAGGGTCCGGTAGACGTCGAGCGCGGTCTCCTCTGCGCTCGAGACGAGGCGGACGTCCGGCCCCATCACGTACGCGATGGCACCGCGCAGCAGCGGGTAGTGCGTGCAGCCGAGGACGAGCGTGTCGACCCCCGCGGCCTTGAGCGGCGCGAGGTACTCCTCCGCCACCGCGAGCAGCTCGTCGCTCCAGGTGACGCCCGCCTCGACGAACTCGACGAAGCGCGGGCAGGCGGCGGTGAACAGCTGCAGGTCGGGCGCGGCCACGAAGGCGTCGTCGTAGGCGCGGGAGCGGATCGTCCCGACCGTGCCGATCACCCCGACGCGGCGGTTGCGGGTGTCGCGGACAGCGCTGCGGACGGCGGGCTGGATGACCTCGATCACCGGGATGCCGCGGCCGAGCGTGTAGCGCTCGCGGGCGTCGCGCATCATCGCGGCCGAGGCGGTGTTGCAGGCGATGACGAGCAGCTTGGCGCCCTGGTCGACCAGCGTGTCGAGGGTGTCGAGGGCGTAGGCGCGGACGTCGGCGAGCGGCTTGGGACCGTAGGGCGAGTGCGCGGTGTCGCCGAGGTAGACGATCGACTCGTTCTGCAGCTGGTCGATCACGGAGCGGGCGACGGTGAGCCCGCCGACTCCGGAGTCGAAGATGCCCAGCGGTGCGTCCGTCACGGAGGAACAGCCTACCCGCGCCCTGCGGCCCGGTCCCGGCCGCACGCCGTTCCCGGGCCCGGCGGCGTGCGCAAGCCCCGGCACCCGCGCCTGGGCGCGCGGGGGCGGCCGTGGAACACTGAGCGGATGGACTCCACGGCCTTCCTCACCGACCGGTACGAGCTCACGATGGTCGAGGGCGCCCTCGGCAGCGGCACCGCCGATCGCCGCTGCATGTTCGAGGTGTTCGCCCGGAGCCTCCCGCCGGGACGCCGCTACGGCGTGCTCGCGGGCACCGGCCGGCTCCTCGAGCTGATCTCGCGCTTCCGCTTCGGCGACGACGAGCTGTCCTGGCTCCGCGACAACCGCGTGGTCGACTCCCGCACGCTGGACTGGCTCGCCGACTACCGCTTCCGGGGCTACGTCTGGGGCTACCGCGAGGGCGAGGTCTACCTCCCGGGCTCCCCCGTGCTCATCGTCGAGGCGCCCTTCGCCGACGGCGTGCTGCTGGAGACCCTGGTGCTCAGCGTCCTCAACCACGACAGCGCCGTGGCGAGCGCCGCCGCGCGGATGGTCTCGGCCGCCGACGGGCGACCGCTCGCCGAGATGGGCTCGCGCCGCGCCGGCGAGCGGTCCGCCGTCGCCGCGGCTCGCGCCGCCTACATCGCCGGATTCGGCGCCTCCTCGAACCTGGAGGCGGGCCGCAGCTTCGGCGTGCCCACGATGGGCACCTCCGCGCACTCCTTCACCCTCCTCCACGACTCGGAGGAGGAGGCGTTCCGCGCGCAGGTCGCCGCGCTCGGCCCCGGCACGACCCTCCTGGTGGACACCTACGACGTGACAGCCGCCGTCGACCTGGCGGTCCGCGTCGCCGGCACCGGCCTCGGCGCTGTGCGCATCGACTCCGGCGACCTCCCCCAGCAGGTGGCCGCCGTCCGGCAGCAGCTGGACGCGCTCGGCGCGACCGGCACGCGCATCACCGTCACCAACGACCTCGACGAGTACGGGATCGCCGCGCTCGCGGCCTCACCGGTCGACTCCTACGGCGTCGGCACCTCGGTGGCGACGGGCTCGGGCCACCCGACGGCGGGCATGGTCTACAAGCTGGTCGCGCACGAGGACGACGCGGGCGAGTGGGTCGCGGTGGCGAAGAAGTCGGTCTCGAAGGCGTCGATCGGCGGACGGAAGGCCGCCGGCCGTCTGCTCTCCGACGACGGGATCGCCGAGGCCGAGGTCGTGCACGTGGGCGCCGGCCCCGAGGGCGCCGTCGGCGAGGGCGAGCGGGCGCTGCTCGTCCCCCTGATCGAGGACGGGACGATCCGTCCCGAGCACCTCGGCATCGAGGGAGTGGCGGCCGCCCGCGCGCACCACGCGAACGCGGTCCTCGAGCTGCCGATCGACGCGCTCCGGCTCGGCCGCGGCGAGCCCGTCCTCCCGACCCGCTACGAGTGAGCGGGGCGGGAGCTCACTTCATCTTCGCGTAGATCTCCTTGCAGGCCGGGCACACCGGGAACTTCTCCGGGTCGCGGCCCGGGAGCCACTTCTTGCCGCAGAGCGCGCGGACCGGCTTGCCGGTGATGGCGCTCTCGAGGATCTTGTCCTTCGGCACGTAGTGGGAGAAGCGCTCGTGGTCGCCCGGCTCGATGGACTCCTGGTTGAGGAGCTCCTCGAGCTCGCGGTCGAGCGTGGCGGTTCCTCCGCCTCCCTCGAGGGGGTCGGTGCTGCTGTTCTGGACACGCGGAATCATGCCGACGATCCTACGCGCGGAGCCCGGGCCCGCGGCCGTGCGCTCCGGATCGGGCGGCGCTAGTAGCGGCTGGTGAACGCGACCAGCTCGGTCGCGCGGCGCTCGAACAGCCGGCCGCCGAGGAGCACGCCGAGGGCGAAGACGACCACGGCGCTGCCGAAGCCGACGAGCACGGCGTCACCCGCCGCCTCCGGGTCGACGAACAGGGCCCGGACGCCGAGCACCACGGCCGGAGCCGAGAGGAGCAGCCCCAGGCCGAACGCGAGGGACTGCGGACCGGCGCCACTGGCTCCGGGGGCCTGGGGCTGCGTGAACGCGCTGTCGCCCGGGCGCGGGGCCGGATAGGCGAGCCGTGCCGAGACGGCGCTGGCGACGCCGGCGGGGACGAGCAGGAGGCAGGTGTTCACCGCGAGCACGACGGGCAGCGCATCGGGGAGCCCCGAGGTCGCGCTGCTGATCAGCGAGCCGAGCACGACGACCGGCACGCCGAGCAGGAGGGTCGGGAAGGCGCGGCCGAGCCGGTCCGACCAGCCGCGGACGCCCGCGGCCACGTGGAGCCAGAACGCCGATCCGTCGTAGGCGACGTCGTTGTGCAGGAACCAGCCGAGGAACAGCGCGATCAGCGGGACCGGGAGCAGCGAGAGCAGCGGGAAGGGGACGCCGACGACCGCGAGCAGCAGCAGGGCTGCGACCGGCAGCACCGGCACGGCGACGAGCGACGCCTGGTAGCGCGGATCCCGGAGCCAGTAGGTGATGCTGCGCGCCGCGATCGCGCCGGTCCGGGTCGAGCCGAGGACGTCGAACCAGCCCAGCCGGAGGCCGCGCGGCGGCCGGTGCGTGCGCTCGGGGCGCTCCGTCAGCAGGCGGACGACGAGCCACCAGAGCGCGCCCGCCGCGACGAGCGTCGCCAGGGCCAGCAGGAGCGGGCCGAGCGCGTCGCCGGTCCGGGCGGCCGGGGCGATCATCCACGCCGCGCCGAACGGAGTGGCCCCCATCGCCGCGCCCCAGCGCTCGAGCACCGGGGTGTCCCCCGTGTCGACCAGCGCGGCGGCGCCGAGGGCTGCGGGACCGCCGAGCATCAGCACCAGGCCGAGGACGGCCAGCAGCTCGCGGGCGGTCCGGGAGGGGACGAGGGCGGCGGAGGCGGCGAGGCCGATCCGCGCGAACAGCGAGGCCGTCGCCACCGCGAGGAGCGGGCCGACCACGGCGAGGGCGCCTGCGCCCGGGACGAGCGGCGCGCTCGCGAGCCCGACCACCAGCAGGGCGAGCGTGGGGACCGAGACGAGGCCGGCCAGGGCGAGCGCCCCGGCGAGGCGGAGCGGCGGAAGGCCGAAGAGGCGGAACGCGCGCGGATCCATCGGGTCGAGCGGGCCGAGCAGGAAGGGCAGCACCAGGAAGCCGACGGAGACGAGGCCGCCGGCGGTCACGAGAGCGCCCGCCGCCGCGTCCGAGGAGCGCAGAGCGCCGATCGCCGCGATCAGCAGGGCCGTCACCGCGACGACCACGAGCACGCCCAGGACGGCGCCGGCCGAGCGCGCGGGCCCGGAGCGGAACGCGCCCAGGAGGACGTCGACCCTCAGCCGGAGAAGTCGTGCAGCCACTGCAGCCCCTCGGCGATCTGCTTGCCGCCCGCGAGCTCGAGGAAGCGCTCCTCCAGCGTCGCGGTGCCGGCGACCTCCGCGACCGTCCCGGAGGCGAGCACGCGCCCGCCGACGATCACGGCCACGTCGTCGCAGACGCGCTCGATGAAGTCGAGCCCGTGGCTGGAGAGGACGACGGTGCCGCCGCCCTCGACGAAGCGGCGCAGCACGGTGATCACGGCGGCCGAGGAGACCGGGTCCACCGACTCGAACGGCTCGTCGAGGACCAGCACGCGCGGGGCGTGGATCATCGCCGCCGCGAGGGCGACCTTCTTCGCCATCCCCGCGGAGTAGTCCGAGATCAGGCGCTCCAGCGCGTCGGAGAGGCCGAGCGCCTCGGCCAGCTCGACCGTGCGCTGCTTCGCCGTGGCGAGGTCGATGCCGCGCAGCGCGGCGGAGTAGGCGAGGAACTGGGCGCCGGTGAGCCGGTCGAACAGCCGGAGGCGGTCGGGCAGGACCCCGATCAGCGGCTTCGCGGCCGACGGGTCCTTCCAGACGTCGACGCCGTGCACGAGGACGCGGCCGGTGTCGGGTCGCAGGAGGCCCGTCATCATCGAGAGCGTGGTGGTCTTGCCCGCGCCGTTCGGGCCGATGATCCCGTAGAAGGTCCCCGCGCGGACGGCCAGGTCGATGCGGTCGACCGCCACCGTCCTCCCGAAGGTCCGGGTCAGCTGGTGCAGCTTGAAGACGACGGGCGAGGCGCCGTCCGGATCCGCGGCACCCTCAGCGGGCTCGGCGTTCGTCACGGACGTCATCCGGCTACGGTACCAACTCGCCCGCGGGCCCCCGGCGCCCGCGCCGACACCCGGCGACACGGCGAGAGGTCAACCACCCTGGCCCCGGGGGGCGTGAACTGTACACTAGGTCTCTACCCGAGGAGTCGACCAGATCGAGACGCAGCGGTTAATTCGAGGAGAACACACGATGATGCACACAGGTTCGACGAGCAGCAGCCCTGCCACCGTCGTCATCCTCGCCGCAGGGATGGGCAGCCGGCTCGGCCGCTCCCTCCCCAAGCCGCTCACGCCGCTCAGCGACGGGCGCACGATCATGCAGCAGCAGTTCGACAACATCCACCACGCCTTCGGCACGAAGGTCCCGGTGAGCATCGTCGTCGGCTACAAGCTCGAGCACATCATCGAGGCCTTCCCCTCGGCGACGTTCGTCTACAACGAGCAGTACGACCAGACCAACACCTCCAAGAGCCTCCTCCGCGCGCTGCAGGCGAGCGGGCAGGGCGGCGTGCTGTGGATGAACGGCGACGTCGTCTTCGACCCGCGCATCCTCGACCGGGCGGCCGCGCTGATCGCGAAGGACGTCTCCTTCGTCACCGTCAACACCTCGAAGGTGTCGGACGAGGAGGTCAAGTACACGACGAGCGCCGAGGGCTTCATCCAGGAGCTCTCCAAGACGGTGCGCGGCGGCCTCGGCGAGGCGGTCGGGATCAACTACGTGTCCGCCTCCGACAAGGCCGCGCTGGTGCGCCAGCTCGCCCGGGTCGACGCCCAGGACTACTTCGAGCGTGGCATAGAGTTGGCGATCGAGCAGGACCGCCTGCTCGTCGAGCCGATGGACATCTCCGACCTCTACGCCGTCGAGGTGGACTTCGCCGAGGACCTCGAGCGCGCGAACCTCTTCGTCTGACGCTCCCGGCTCCTCCCCCGGCTCGAGCGGAGCCGACGGGAGGAGTCGCGCAGTGAGCACGGCCGACACCCTCGCGACCGAGACGGCGCTGCGCCACCGGCGCTCCCGGGCCTGGCGCTACCGCCACTCCCTCTGGCTGCTCACCAGGCGCGACCTCACCGTCCGGTACGCCACGAGCGCGCTCGGCTACGTCTGGTCGGTGCTCGACCCGCTCGTCATGTCGGGCATCTACTTCTTCGTCTTCACCGTCGTCTTCCAACGGACCGTCGGCGAGGACCCGTACATCGTCTTCCTGCTCGCGGGCCTGCTGCCGTGGATGTGGTTCAACCAGGCGACGTCCGACGCGACCCGCGCGTTCCTCCGCGAGGCGAAGCTGGTGCGGTCGACGTCGATCCCGCGGACCATCTGGGTCGGGCGGATCGTGCTCTCGAAGGGCATCGAGTTCGTGGCGAGCCTGCCGGTGCTGGTGCTCTTCGCCGTGATCGCCGGCGCGCACCTGACCTGGGCGGCGCTGCTGTTCCCCGTGGCGATCCTGCTGCAGGCGGTGCTCACGCTCGGCGTGGGTCTGCTGGTGGCCCCGCTCGTGGTGTTCTTCCGCGATCTGGAGCGGGCCGTGAAGCTCGTGCTCCGGTTCCTCTTCTACGCGTCGCCGATCATCTACTCCACGGCCAACCTGCCGGAGCAGATCCGGCCGCTCGCGGCGCTCAACCCGCTCAGCGGGATCTTCGCCCTCTACCGCTCCGCGTTCTTCGAGAGCGAGCTCGACGTCCCGCTCATCCTCGCCTCCGCGGGCATCTCGGTGCTCGTGCTGGCGCTGGGCCTCGTCGTCTTCCGCCGCTCCGAGCGCGCGGTGCTGAAGGAGCTGTGATGGCCGACGCCCCGGTGGTCATCGAGTGCCGCGGCCTCGGGATCCGCTTCCGCCGCAACCGGCGGGGCCGCCGCTCCTTCAAGGACCTCTTCGCCGGCCGCTCCCGCCGCTCGCGGCCCGGCGAGTTCTGGGCGCTGCGCGGGCTCGACGTGCAGGTGCGGGCGGGCGAGGCCATCGGTGTCGTCGGCCGGAACGGTCAGGGCAAGTCGACGCTGCTCAAGCTCGTCGCCGGCGTGGTGCTGCCGGACGAGGGCGCGGTGGAGGTGCGCGGGGGCGTCGCTCCGCTCATCGAGATCACCGGCGGCTTCGTGGCCGACCTGAGCGTCCGCGAGAACGTCTACCTGACCGCGGGTCTCCACGGGATGTCCAAGCGCGAGGTCGACGCGCGCTTCGACTCGATCATCGAGTTCGCCGAGATCGGCGACTTCCTCGACACCCCCTACAAGCACCTCTCGAGCGGGATGAAGGTGCGCATCGCCTTCTCCGTCGTGTCGCGGCTCGAGGAGCCGATCATCCTGGTGGACGAGGTGCTCGCGGTCGGCGACAGGGCGTTCCGCGAGAAGTGCTACGCGCGGATCGAGGAGCTGCTCGCCTCCGGCCGCACCCTCTTCTTCGTCTCGCACAATGAGCGCGACCTCCGCCGCTTCTGCACGCGCGGCCTCTACCTGGACAAGGGCCGCCTGGTGCTGGACGCGCCGATCGAGGAGGTGCTCGCGCGTTACGCTGAGGACTACGCGCCGACACCGCGGAGCAGCACGGCGCCGGCCGAGGGCCCGCCCGTCCAGGGCACCGTCTCCGACGACTGACCCCTCCCGCACGCGGCGCCCGAGGACGCAGGAGTGCACGACATGGCCCAGAAGGACCGCAAGCGCGAGCGCGCCGTGGAGTGGGCCGGCGAGGTGGAGCAGGCCGACGGCTCCGAGAACGCTCAGCTGGCGAAGCTGCTCGACCGGCTCCTCGCGGTGCAGCGCCCGGCCGTGCTGGCGAACATCCGCCTGCTGCGGCGCCGGCGTCCCGGGGCGACTCCGGAGCAGATCATCACGTCGCTCGAGCGGCAGTACCTCTCGAGCGTGGCCGCGGGAGGCGCGGCGATCGGGGCGACCGCCGTCGTCCCCGGCATCGGCACGGCCGCCTCGGTGGCTCTCTCCGGCGCGGGAGCCGCAGGGTTCCTGGAGGCGAGCGCGCTCTTCGCGCAGTCGGTGACGGAGGTGCACGGGATCCCGCTCGAGGACCCGGACCGCGCGCGGGCCCTCGTGCTCACGCTGATGATGGGCTCCTCCGGCAGCGAGATGGTGCGCCAGGTGGCCGGGCAGGCCGTCGGCGGGGGCAGCGGCCTCAACCAGTACTGGGGCTCCGTGGTCACGAAGGGCCTGCCGTCCTTCCTCGTGGGCGAGCTGGCGGACCGCGCGAAGAAGTCCTTCGCCAAGCACTTCCTCGCCCAGCAGGGCGCGGGCCTGGTCGGCCGGGCGATGCCGTTCGGGATCGGAGCGGCACTGGGCGGCGTCGGCAACGCGATGCTCGGCCGCAAGGTGATCCACAGCGCGCGCGATGCGTTCGGGCCGGCACCGCAGGCGTTCGGCAACACCCTCGTGCTCGAGCCGACCCGCGCCGAGCGGAAGGCGCTGGCCGCCGCGCCGGCCGAGCCGCTGGCGCTGTTCGTCCGCGACTACGGCGGAACGGGCGAGCGGACGGCGCTCCTCCTCCACGGCCTCGGCTCCGACTCCCGGATCTGGTACGCCCTGGTCCCGACGCTGCACGAGCACGGCTACCGCGTGGTGGCCCCCGATCTCGCCGGTCACGGCGGCTCGCCGGCGTCGCCCGTGTACTCGCCGGAGCGCTGGGCGTCGGACGTCCGCGCCTCGGTGCTGCAGACCCCCGATCTCGTCATCGGCCACGGCCTCGGCGCCGTCGTCGCCACCCGGCTCGCCCCGGAGTACGGCGCCGACCGGCTCGTCCTGCTCGACCCCGCGTTCTCGGACGCCCGCGGACTGACGAGCGCGCTCCACCGCGGCGGCTCGGTCGCGCACGTCGAGAAGGGCGACGCCGACTCGCTCCGCCACCGCCACCCGATCTGGACGGACGAGCAGATCGAGCTCGACGTGTCGGCCCACGCGCTCTGGGAGCAGGACTCCGCCGGCGGGCTGACGGCACGGGGTGCGGCCGAGGCCCCCGAGACGTTCCCCGTGCCGACGCTCGCCGTGATGCCTGAGGACCCGCTGGGCCACGGCTCGCTGGGCGGCGTCCTCGCCGGCCGCGGCGTCGAGGTGCGGACCGTGCCGGGGGGCGGGGCCTCGATCCTCCGCGAGGACCGCGCGGCGCTGATCGCGGCGCTGGAGGACCGGATCTAGCTCAGGATCTGCTCCAGCTCAGGGCCTGCTCCGCGCGCGATGGTCCGGAGCCGTCGGAGGCGTTCGGTCAGCGTTCCCGAGGCCGGCGCCCGGGCGCGACGAGCGGCATCCCGAGCACGGTGCGGACGAGTCCGCCGCCGTCGCGGTCCTCGGCGATCACGCGGAGGCCGGTCTTCTCGGCGACGCGCCTCGAGGCGGCGTTGTCCGGGTGCACGAGCGCCACGAGTCGTCCCGCGAGGCGGTGGGCGAGCGCGAGGTCGCGGCAGGCCGCAGCCGCCTCGGTGGCGTAGCCGCGGCCGTGCAGACCGGCCCGCACGTGGTAGCCGACCTCGAGCTCGATCCCGCCGTCGACGCGCTGCCAGGTCAACCCGCAGTCGCCGACGAACTCGCCGTCGAGGGTCTCGACGATCCACAGCCCGAAGCCGTGCTCGCGGTAGTTGCGCCGGTTCCACTCGATCCAGGCGGCTGCCTGCTCGCGGTCCTTCGGCGCGGGGTAGTACCGCATCACGACCGGGTCGCCGAGCAGGTCCGCCATGTCGGGGAGGTCCTCGGCGGTCATCTCACGGAAGCGCAGCCGGGCGGTGGCGGCGGGGATCATCGGGTCGGGCTGCTCGGCCTGCGACTGCGGAGACGGCGACCGGGACCGTCGTCGAGCGCTCGATCCATCCGGCCGCCGCCCCCGGCCCTACTTCTCCGCCTTGGCGGCGGCCTTCGCGGCCTGCTTGGTGGCGCGGACCTTCGTCAGCGACTCCGGAGAGACGATGTCGGCGACCGAGCGGAAGGCGCCCTCCTCTCCGTAGGCGCCCGCGGCCGAGCGCCAGCCCTCCCCCGAGAATCCGCGCTGCTTGCCGAGCAGGGCGAGGAAGATCCGCGCCTTCTGCTCGCCGAAGCCGGGCAGCGCCTTCAGACGCGCGAGGACCGTGCGGCCGTCGGGCTCGTCGCGCGTCCAGACCGCCGCGGCGTCGCCGTCCCAGTCGTCGACCAGAGCGCGGCAGAGGACCTGCACGCGCCCCGCCATGCTCGCCGGGTAGCGGTGGATCGCGGGCGGAGTCCGGCAGAGCTCCGAGAACGCGTCCTCGTCGAAGCCCGCGATCGACGCGGCGTCGAAGGAGGCGCCCTCCGCCTCGAGGCGCTCCTCGATCTTGCGGGGCCCGGAGAAGGCCGTCTCCATCGCGACCTGCTGGTCGAGGAGCATCCCGATCAGCAGCGCCAGCGGGTCGCGGCTGAGCAGCGCGTCGGCGTCGGGATCGTCGGTGATGTGCAGGGCGGAGTCGCGGGTCATCCTCCAGGGATACCACGGACGGCCCCGGCGGCGAGCGCGCGGACGGTCCGGTCGACGAGGTCCAGGGCCGCAGCGAGCTCGAGGTCGCCGACATGGCCGTAGCCGAGGACCAGCGCCTCGGTCGCAGCCCGTCCCGACAGGGCGTACTCGTGCAGAGTGGCGACGAGCAGTCCCTCCCGGAGCAGCGCGGCCGCGACGGCGTGCGCGTCCAGAGGCGCGGGCAGGGAGAGGACGACGTGCAGACCCCCGTCGAGTCCGCTTGCGCGCCCCCACGGCACCGACTCCCCGAATGCGTGGACCAGCTCACGGCGGTGGGCGTAGCGCCGTCTCGAGCGCGTGAGATGCCTCCGGAACGCCCCGCTCGCCATGAACTGCGCGAGCGCCGCCTGCGTCGGACCCGAGGCGGAGGCGTCCTTCTCGTCGTCGAGGCCGGCCAGCGCCCCGCGGAGCCAGGACGCCGGCGGAACGGCCAGGTAGGCGATGCGGAGCCACGGCGAGACGGTCTTCGAGAACGACCCGACATGGGCGACTCCGCCGCCGGAGTCGAGCGAGGCGAGCGCGGGCAGCGGGGCGCCGACGTAGCGGAACTCGCTGTCGTAGTCGTCCTCCACCACGAGCAGGGGGCCGGCCGACGCGCGGCGCACCAGCTCCAGGCGCTCGGCGAGGGCGAGCCTGCCTCCGGTCGGGTACTGGTGCGACGGAGTCACGACGACCACGTCCGCGCCGGAGCTCGCGAGAGCGTCGAGGTCGATGCCGTCGCCGCGCACCGGGACGCCGACGACCTCGTGCCCGTCGGCGCGCAGGCGGCGCCGGACGGCCGGGTAGCCGGGGTCCTCGACGGCGACGCGCACCTCGCGTCCGAGCGAGGCCGAGGCGGCGCGGGCCAGGAGCGCGACGGCGCCCGCGGTGCCGCTGGTCACCACCACGTCCGACGCCTGCACGTCGACGCCGCGGGACCGGCGCAGCTGCTCGGCGATCTGCTCCCGCAGGGCCGGGTCCCCGGAACCCCGAGGAGGCGCCGAGGGCGGCGAGGCGAGCGCCAGGCGCCAGGCGGCCCGCCACTCCGGGGTGTCGAGGGCGCGGGTGTCCGGCCGGCCCGGCCTCAGGTCCGCCGCGGCGGGCGGGACGACGGTCTCCCGGGACTCCGGCCGCGGCTCCTGCGGCGCCGTCGCCAGCAGTCCGTCGGAGGCGACCGTCACCGCTGCGCGCGGGTGGGCGACGAGGTAGCCCTCCCCCACCAGCTGATCCACCGCGGCGACGACGGAGCCCCGCGAGACGCCGAGCCGCTCGGCGAGCACGCGGCTCGACGGGATCGGATCGCCCGCCCGGTAGCGCCCGTCCAGCACCGCCTGGCGCAGCGCCTCGGCGAGCCCGGCGCGGACCGAGCCGCGCGGCGACGGCCCGAGGAGGAGCGGGATCTCCAGATCGCCCGACGCCATCGACCGCTCCGCTCTGGACCACTCCGATCGCGGCCCAGTGGCATCCTGGCAGATCCAGTCGGCGCGGGACGATTCCGACATGGACAGCCTCCCCGTCACCGACCGCACCCGCGTCTCCCGTCTCCGCGACCGCCAGCGCACCGATCCCGCCGAGCTGCACGCCCTGCTCGACGAGGCGCTCGTCGCCCACGTCGCCGTCGTGCGGGACGGCGCCGCGATCGTGCTGCCGATCCTCTTCGCCCGCGACGGCGACTCCCTCCTGCTGCACGGGTCGAGCGGCGGAGGACTGCTGCGGGAGGCGGCTCGGCACTCGCTCCTCACCGCCTCCGTCACGCTGGTCGACGGGCTGGTCGTCGCCCGCTCCACCTTCGACAGCTCGATGAACTACCGCTCGGCGATGGTGATCGGCCGGGCCGAGGCGCTGGAGGGCGAGGAGAAGGCGCGGGCCCTCGATCTGCTGGTGGCACGCCTCCTCCCGGGGCGCGACGAGGAGGTGCGAGCGAGCACCGCCCGCGAGATCGCGGCCACGCTGGTGCTGCGCCTCCCCCTGGCCGAGGCGAGCCTGAAGGTGCGCGCGCACGGAGCCGGCGACGAGCCGGAGGCCGGGGTCTGGGCGGGCGTCGTGCCGCTGGTCACCCGCACACTCGCGCCGGTGCCGGCGGAGGAGGGCGTCGCGGTCCCGGAGTCGGTCCGCCGCTTCACCGCCGCGGTCGACGGCGCGGTGCCGCCCTGGCGCTGAGCGGACCGGCCGTCGCGGTGCGGTCCGCTACTTGGCGTCCTGACGGGGGAAGACGACCTTCTGCACGACGATGATCACCGAGGCCGCGACCGGGATCGCGACCAGGGCGCCGAGCACGCCCGCGATGGTGCCGCCCGCGACCGCCGCGATCACGACGACCGCACCGGGGACCGAGACGGCCTTGTTCATGATGCGGGGGCTGAGGAGGTACGCCTCGACCTGCATGTAGACGAGGTAGTAGATCGCGGCGACCAGCGCGGTCAGCGGCGAGGCCAGGAGGCAGGCGAGCGAGATGATCACGGCACCCGAGAGAGTGCCGACCAGCGGGATCAGGGAGCCGAGGAACGCGACGCAGGCCAGCAGCGCCGGCACCGGGGCGCCGATCGAGAGCAGCAGGATGAACGTGAGCACGCCGTTCACGCCGGCGAGCGAGACCTGGCCGACCACGTAGCGGCCCACGGCGCCGGTGATCTCGTCGCCGACCTCGTGCGCCTTCGCGCGGTGCGAGGCGGGGGCGAAGCGGTAGGCGACGGCCTTCATCGAGCGCAGCGACGCGAGGAAGTACAGCGTCAGGATCAGCACGATGACGGCGCCGGTCACGCCGCTGGCGATCCCGGTCCCGACCGCGATCAGTCCGCCGCCGAGCGAGAGCAGGTTGTTGGGGTTGCCGATGAAGCTCTGGACGCTCTCGATCAGCTCGTCGATGTCGATCACGCCGCGCAGCTGCTGCTCGAGGTCGAGCACCCACTGCTGCGAGGCGATGTCGGTGACGATCTGCGGGGCGCTCGTGACGAAGATCGTCAGCTGCTCGACCAGGATCGGGATGATGTAGACCAGCAGGCCGGCGAAGATCAGCACCACCGCGGCGAATACCGCTGTGATCGCGAGCGGCCTCGGCAGGCGCTTGCTCTCGAGCCAGGAGACCAGCGGATCGAGGCCGAGCGCGAAGAACAGCGCCACGAAGATGTAGGTCAGCACCGTGCCCAGCTGCACGACGAGGCCGCCCAGGACGAGCGCCACCAGCACGCCGAGCGCGCCGAACAGGCCGATGCGGAAGGAGCGGATCGTGAAGACCGGCTTCTCCGGGTCGGCGGAGACCACGATGTCCGGCTCGACCGCGGGCTGGGCGGGTGCCGACCGGCGCCGGCGGGAGCGGGCGAAGGCGCGCGGGGTCATCATGGGACGAGCGTAGCGGGGCGCCGGGAGGCCGCCCGGCGACCGGCCCACCCTTGACGCGGCCGTCCGAGCGGTGCTCCCGCCCGCTCAGCCCTCCGGATCGTGGTCGTCGACCGCGCCGTCGCCCCGGTGCAGAGCGGCGTGCCGCTCCCACTCGGTGAGCAGGTGCTCGATCGCCTCGTGGAAGCGCCGCGTGGCCGCTCCGGGCGACGTGTCGCCGAAGTAGCGGTGCACCCAGCGCTCCAGCCGCTCGACCGACTCCGGATCGTGCTCGGCGCTGTCGATCCGCGCGATGATCGCGGAGGCGTCCTCGGCGTGCAGCCACTCCGCGTCGCCGAGGTAGCCGCTCTCGTCGACCTCGGCCTCGGCGCTGACGGGCCGGGTGACCAGCAGCGGGCGCCCCGTGGCCAGCCGGTCGTAGACCATCGCCGACACGTCGAGGATCGCGAGGTCGGCGGCGGCGAGCTGCCAGCCGAGCTCGGCACCGGTGTCGTGCACGTGACCGGCGCGCGGATCGGCCGCGTTGGCGGCGGCGATCATCGCGACGATCGCCCGGTCGGCCGCGGCGTAGTCGGAGTCGACCGCGCCGCTGCGGGGATGCGGGCGGTAGACGAGCCGGAACCGCGGGTCGGCCAGGAGCCCGCGCACGAGGGCCGTGCCGTGGCTCCGGATCGAGCCGTAGCCCGCGGCGGGGCGGTCGCCCTCCCAGGTCGGCGCGTAGAGCACCACGCGGCGCTCGTCGGGCGTGAACGGCACGGCGCCGGCGAAGTGGTCCGCCTGAGGACGGCCGATGGCGAGGGCGCGCCTGTCGAAGTCGTAGTCCCAGAGCACGCGGCGCAGCCGGGCCAGGGCGGCGTCCCCGGCGATCATGCTGTAGTCGTACGCCTTGAACTGGTTCGTCGTCATGTACATCTTGTCGCTCTCGCCGTGATTGACGAAGACGTGCCAGCGGCGCCCGTAGCGCATCATCTGGAAGTTGCGGGCGTTCTGGTTGACGTAGAGCACGATCCGCAGCGGCTGGCTCGCGATGGTGCTCTCGAGGTCGGCGACGGAGCGGACGTAGGCGACGGGGACCGGGCTCTCGCGCAGCAGCACCTCCGCGGCGCCGGCGTTGCGGCTGAGGAGCACGACCGGATGCGTCTCCGCCAGCTCGGCCAGCGGCCGGTACCACTGCCGCAGCTGGTACAGGTTGATGTCGCCGTCGGCGAAGTAGACGCCGATCTCGAACCGGCCCTCGGGCAGCGGCCCGCGCTCCGCGAGCAGCCGGGTCACCGCGTGGCGGGCCCGGCGGGCCGCGAGAAGCTCGCCGCCCACCTTGCGCGCGAGTCGCGCGTCGGTGCGGAGGCGGGCGAGGAGGGCGCAGGGAGCGGGAGTCATCCGCCCCAGGGTACCGGCGACGGCCCCCGCGCCGGGGGCCTCGCGCGGTCCGATCAGGCCGTGGTCACCCTCAGCCAGACGAACTGCAGCGGCGCGAGACGGAAGCCCTCGCGCAGGTCGACCGCGATCTCGGTGACCAGGTCGACCGCCTCCGCGGCGAACCCGCCGAACCGCTCGGCCGCGACCTCCTGGACCTCGTCCGACACGTTCGCGAGCACGAGCACCGACTCCCCGTCGCCGGGGCGCTGGTAGCCGAGCACGTGGTCGTTGACCGGGTCGAAGACGCTCAGCTCGGTGCCCGCGAACATCGGCACGGCCTTGCGCACGGCGATGAGGTGCAGCAGCCCGCCGAAGACCTCGCTCGCGGCCGTCCCCGGGACCTCGCGCTCGTCGTAGCGCTCCGCGGGGCGGCGGGGCCGGTTCACCCAGCGCGAGTCGCCGGCCGTCGTCGGGTCGTCGAGGTAGCCGTGGTCGTTGAGCTGGCCGACCTCGTCGCCGAGGTAGAGCAGCGGCAGCCCGCCGGTGCTCAGGGCGATCGAGTGCGCGAGCAGCACGCGGTCGATCCCGTAGGCGTCGCCCGCCTCCACTCCGGCGAGGGACGCGGTGGTGCCCGAGACGCGGCGGTCGCCGGTGCGCGGGTTCTCCTGGAACGGCACTCCGCGGGCGAAGGTGCCGTCGAACCGGTCCGTGTAGAAGTCGTTGAGGAAGCGGCGGTGGCCGGCCGCGTCGATCCCGAGCTCGGCGGCGTCCTCGTCGGCGAAGGTCCAGCCGATGTCGTCGTGCCCGCGCACGTAGTTGACCCAGGCCGTGCCCTCGGGGAGGGCGTGCCGGCGCTCGAGGGCCTGCGAGAGGAGACGGACGTCGCGGGTGGCGAGCGCCTCCCAGGTGAGCGCCATCTGCAGCGGGTTGTACGAGAGCTGGCACTCCTCGACGTCGATGTACTCGATCACCTCGTCGGGGTGCACGATCGCCTCGGACTTGAACAGCAGCGCCGGAGCGGCCAGGCGGCAGACCTCGTTGAACGCGCGCAGCAGCAGGTGCGCCTGCGGCTGAGACTCGCAGGTGGTGCCGAGCTCCTTCCAGATGAACGCGACCGCGTCCATCCGCAGGGCGTCGACGCCCTGATTGGCGAGGAAGAGCATCTCTCCCGCCATCGCCCGGAACACCTCGGGGTTGGAGTAGTTGAGGTCCCACTGGTAGCGGTGGAACGTGGCCCAGACCCAGCGCCCGTCCTCCAGCTGAACGAAGGAGCCGGGATGGTCGTCCGGGAAGATCTCGCGCGTCGTGCGCTCGAAGGCGTCGGGCTGCTCCCGGTCCGGGTAGATCCAGTAGTAGTCCTCGAAGCGCGGCTCGCCGGCCAGCGCGCGCTGCGCCCACTCGTGCTCGTTCGAGGTGTGGTTGAAGACGAAGTCGACCACGAGTGCGATGCCCTGCTCACGCAGCTCGGAGGCCAGCCCGCGGAGCTGCTCCATGTCGCCGAGGTCCGGCCGCACGCGCCGGTAGCTCGAGACCGCGTAGCCCCCGTCCGACTCGCCCTCGGGCGCATCGAAGAGCGGCATCAGGTGCAGGTAGTTCAGGCCGATCTCGCGGAGGTACGGGATCTCGGCGCGCAGCCCCTCGAGGTCGCCCGCGTAGCGGTCGACGTAGCAGACCCCGCCCAGAGCCTTGTTCGAGAGGAACCAGGTCGGGTGCTGCTCGCGGGCGCGGTCGAGCGCGCGGAGCTCCTCGGGCCGCTCCTCCCAGGAGGCGGCGGCGAGCTCGACGATCGCGACCAGCTGGTCCTCGAGGTCCTCGCGGCCGGCGTACACCGTGGCGAGCAGATCGACCAGGCGCGGGAGGTGCTCGTCGAGGCGGCCGGAGAACTCGTCGTCGACGGCGCCGAGGCGCTCGCGGACCGCCGTGAGGAGGTCCGGTCCGGCAGGGGTCGTCTCCGCCTCGGCGCGCTCAGGCGGGGAGAGCTGGGTCGAATCGAACACCGTCGTCCTTTCGGGGGCCCCGGCGGGGGCGGATTCCCCGATGCTAGACGATCGGCGGACGCCCGGCGAACGCCATCCGGAGCACCGTGCGGGCCGAGAGGACGCGCCGGCCGCCCGGATCCGAGCGCCATCCCTCCCGCCAGCCGGCGAACCAGGCGCGCAGGGCGGCCGGGTCGCGACGCCAGCGGAGGCACTGGATCGCGGTCCAGGACGCCACGTAGACGAGCGCCAGAGGTGCGGCGAGGTTGCGGCGGGCGAGCCAGACGCGGTTGCGCGCGTTCAGCCGGTAGTAGTCGGCGTGACGGGTCGGCTGGATGACCGGGTGCTGGGCGACGAGCTCTCCCGCGTACCAGGCGGTGCGGCCCGTGTCCCAGACCCGCCAGGCCAGCTCGATGCCCTCGTGGGCGTAGAAGAACGGAGCCGCCCAGCCGCCCGTCCGGGCGAACACGTCGCGCCGCAGCACGACCGCTCCCTCCCAGACCGAGAAGACGGGGCCGGAGCGGCGGGGGTCGCCCTTGAGGATCCGCGGGATCCAGCGCCGCGGGCTCGGCGTGCCGTCCGTGCTGTCGACGCGGGGCTGCACCAGGCCGATGCGGCGGTTCGAGGCGAGCAGCGCGATCGCGTCGACGAGGAAGCGGGGGGACGGGATCCGGGCGTCGTCGTCGAGGAAGAAGAGGTACTCCCCCGCGACGGCGTCGACTCCGGCGTTCCGGCCCGCCGGGATGCCGAGGTTCTCGGGGAGCGCCAGGGCGCGCACTCCCTCGGGCAGGCCGTCCGGCTCCCAGCCGTTGCCGACGCAGACGACGTCCAGCTCGACGCCCTCCTGCGCGAGGACGCCGGCCAGCCCCGCGGCGAGGTCGTCGGGCCGGGTCCCCTGCGTCAGGACGACGACGCCGACCCGCGGCTCAGGAGCGGACACGCTTGGACGCCATGATCGCGACGAAGTGGCCGACCAGGGCGAGGAGGGCGAGCGGCAGCAGCGCCCCGACGAGGACCCGGTCGGCCGTGCCCGCTCCGACGACGAGGCCCACGAGGGCGGTCGCGAAGGCCAGCATCGTCAGCTCGACGGAGTGGTAGAGGCGATGGAAGGGCAGGAAGCGGGCCGCGCGGCGAAGCCCCGCCAGCCCGGACGAGGACGGCACCGCCTCGCCCTTCGTGTCGGCCAGCTTCGTGAGACCGGCGTTCGCGCGCGCCACGTGCACCATGTCGTTGAGCGCCTTGTTGAGGACGATCACCAGGGCCAGGGCGAAGCCGATCGTGGTCCAGAGGAAGTCCGCCGGCGCCTCGAACGGGACGCCCGCCGCCCGCAGCCCGAGCGCGATCGGGATCAGCGCCTCGGTCGTGTAGTGCCCGACCTTGTCGAGGAACACGCCCGCCGGCGAGGACGTGCGGCGCCAGCGCGCGACCTCGCCGTCGCAGCAGTCCACCAGCATCTGCAGCTGGCCGAGGAGCAGCGCCAGCGCCGCTCCGGCGATCCCCGGGATCAGGAGGGCTGCCGCCGCGCTCCAGCCGACCAGGATCATCAGCCCGGTGACGCCGTTCGCCGAGATCGAGGTCTTCAGCAGCAGCCAGGTCAGGTAGGGCGAGAAGCGGCGCAGGTAGAGCGACGCCGTCCAGTGCTCGGCGTTGCGGCGGCCGCGCACCTCCGGGGGCTGCGCGACGGCGCGCAGCTCGGCGATGGAGCGGGGTCTCGTCGTCGTGGTCATGCGCCCCTCGGCGAGTCGGACCGCGGCTGGTGGCGGTGGGCGGAGATGTTGCTGGTCAGCCCGGCGAAGCCGAGCACGAAGCCGGTCCCCCAGGCCACGTGGACCGCCGGGATGACCACGGCGAACCACAGCATCGCACGCGCGCCGTCCGGCCGCGCGACCACGAGAGTGGCCGCCGCCACCAGGAGGAGGTAGGCGGCGGGCACCGCGAACCCGAGCAGGAGCCAGGGCGCGGCTCCGGCGAGCGCCTGGACGACTCCCGCCAGCCCGACGAGCAGCCCGATCGCGAGCATCGCGACGAGCACGGGCGGAGCGAAGTAGCGCAGCGACCGCGAGGCCGGGAACATCCGGGTGAGCTCGCCGCGCCACATCCCGGTCGAGAGGAACTGCCGGAGCAGCGCGCGCATCGAGGGCCGCGGCCGGTAGATGACGGTGAGGCGCGGAGTGAACCAGACGACCGCGCCGCGCTCGCGCAGCCGCCGGTTCAGCTCCCAGTCCTGCCCGCGCTTGAAGCGCTCGTCGAACAGGCCGGCGCGCTCGAGGGCGGAGCGACGGAAGACGCCGAGGTACACCGTGTCGGCCGGGCCCTCCTCGCCTCCCACGTGGTGGGGCGTGCCGCCCAGCCCGATGCGGGAGCCGTAGGCCCGGGCGACCGCGCGCTGGAACGGGGTGAGGCCCTCCGCCGCCATCACTCCGCCGACGTTCGCCGCTCCGGAGCGCTGCAGCGCCTCGACCGCCGTGCGCGCGTACTCGGGCGGCAGGACGGAGTGCGCGTCGACCCGGACGACGACCGGGTGGCGCGAGGCGCGGATCGCGGCGTTGAGGCCCGCAGGAGTGGAGCCGACCTCGTTCGGCACGACGCGGATCCGCGGGTCGGCCGCGCTCAGCTCGGCGACGAGCTGCTCCGTGCCGTCGATGCTCGGGGCGACGGCGAGGACGACGTCGAAGGGGCCGGTGTAGTCCTGATGCAGCAGCGAGTCGACCGCGGCGCGCACGTGGGCGACCTCGTTGAGGACGGGCATGACGTAGGAGACGCCGGGCAGGTCGGAGAGGTCGTCTTCCGGGATCTCGTGCTGCATGGGTCCAGTTCGTGCGGGAGGAGCGCGGGCGCAGGGATCCACCACCCTACCAGCGGGGAGCGCCGCGCCCCGGGCCGGGCCCGGACGCGGAAAAGCCCCCCGGGGACGGATCCTCGAGGGGCTGTGCGCGGCGGCGGAGGGTCAGCCGGCGGCCATCTGGCCGAGCGTCGCCTTCGCCTGGTAGCTCTGGCCGTTGCGGACGTAGGTCAGCTCGACCGCGGCGTTCGCGGCCTGCGCGCGGACCTGCGCGGTGAGGTCGGACGCGCTCGTGATCGGAGTGCTGTCGATCGCGGTGATGATGTCGCCCTTGGCGAGACCGGCCGCCTGCGCGGCACCGCCTCCGGAGACCTCCTCGATGCGGGCGCCGAGGACGTCCGCGGTCGAGTCGGAGACGCTCGCGCCGAGCAGGCCGTGCGAGGCGGAGCCGTTCGCGATGATCTCCTTCGCGATGCGCTCGGCGATCGCGCTGGGGATCGCGAATCCGACTCCGATGTTGCCGGACTGGCCGCTCGAGGAGGACTGGCCGGCGCTCGCGATCGCGACGTTCACGCCGATCAGCTCGCCGTCGCTGTCGAGCAGCGCGCCGCCGGAGTTGCCCGGGTTGATCGCCGCGTCGGTCTGGATGACGGGCAGCGAGATGGTGCTCTTCGCCTGGGTCGGCGCCTGCTGGCCCGGGATGTCGAAGTTGAACGGGCTCTCGGTGCCGCCGCTCGAGCTGTCGCCCGAGTCGTCCGGAGCCGCCGAGGAGGCGACCTGGATGCTGCGGTTGAGCGCGCTGACGATGCCGTCGGTCACGGTTCCGGAGAGGCCGAGCGGGGCGCCGATGGCGACCGCCGTGTCGCCGACGTTGATCTTGGTGGAGTCCGCGAACGTCATCGGGCTGAGGTCGGTCGCGCCGGTCAGCTTGATGACGGCGAGGTCGAGGGTCGGGTCGGTGCCGACGACGGTCGCGTCGAAGATCCGGCCGTCGCTGGTCGTGACCGAGACGGTGCCGTTCGCGATCTCGCCGTCGAGGGTGACCACGTGGGTGTTGGTCAGGACGTAGCCGTCCTTCGAGAGCACGATGCCGGAGCCGGTGCCGGCGGACGAGCTGCCGCTCACCGCGATGGTGACGACGCTCGGAGTGGCCTTGGCGGCGACCGCGGTGGCGGTCGTGGCGTCCTCGGCGTTGTTGACCGTGATCGTCTGCGAGCCGCCGGCGGAGACCACGCGGGTCCCGCCGCCGTTGGAGGCGGACCAGAGGCCGAACACGCCCGCTCCCGCGACTCCGCCCACGACCGCGCCGATGGCGAGCGCCGCGACGACGCCCACTCCGGCGCGGCGCTTCGTGGCGGTGGGGGCGGGGGTGTACTCGGCGCCCGGGCCGAAGGGGCTCGAGGAGGGCGGCTCCTCGGAGCCGTGCAGGGTGTTCGCCGCGGGCGGCGCGTACTGCCCGTAGCGGGCCGGCTGGGAGACGGGCTGCGCCTCGTTGCCGGCCGTCGCGTTCGGCGTGTACGGCGGCTGGGTGGCCGAGGAGGAGGGGTAGGGGACGGTCGGGTTCTCGCTCTCGCGGTGCGCTCCGCCCCGGTGGATCGGCTCGGTGGGCCCGGTGGTCGAGGACGACTCTCCGGAGCTCTCGCCGGGGGTGCGCTCGGTCGCCTCTCGGGCGCCGGACTCCGTCGGCGTGGTGGGTTCCTCCGGCTGACGAGGACCCTCGTGACTCTCGGTCATGGGTGCTGCTCCTTCCAAGCGGGGATAGCTTGGCGATCGTACCTGGGGGTTTCTTATGACGGGCCTGCGAGCGGGAAATGAAACCGGCCGGACTGCTCGAGCGGGCACACTGGGCACGTGAGCATTCCCGGATCCTGGTCCCGCGCCGCGGCGGGCGCCGGCCTCCTCGGCCCCGGTGGCGAGGTCGCCGCCACCGTCTTCAGCGAGATGAGCGCGCTCGCCCTGCGCACCGGAGCGGTGAACCTCGGCCAGGGCTTCCCGGACGAGGACGGCCCGCGCGAGATCCTCGACGCCGCGCGCGACGCCATCGCGTCCGGGCTCAACCAGTACCCGCCGGGTCCCGGCTTCCCCGTCCTGCGCGAGGCGATCGCCGCGCACCGGCTGCGCTTCTCCGGGATCTCCCTCGACCCCGACGGCGAGGTCCTCGTCACCACGGGCGCCACCGAGGCCCTGGCCGCGGCTCTGCTGGCCCTGCTCGAGCCGGGCGACGAGGTCGTCACCTTCACTCCCCACTACGACGCCTACGGAGCCCTGATCGCCCTGGCAGGAGGGGTGCATCGCACCGTGCTCCTGCGCGGCCCCTCCTTCGCGGTCGACCACGACGAGCTGACCGCCGCGGTGAGCGACCGCACGCGCGTCATCCTGGTGAACGACCCGCACAACCCGACCGGTGCCGTCCTCCCGGCCGAGACCCGCGAGCTGATCGTGCGGCTCGCCGAGCGGCACGACGCCGTGATCCTGACGGACGAGGTCTACGAGCACCTGCGCTTCGACACCCCGCACGTCCCGCTGGCCTCCCTTCCCGGAGCCTTCGAGCGGACGCTGTCCGTCTCCTCGGCGGGCAAGACCTTCAGCACCACGGGCTGGAAGATCGGCTGGGTGACGGGCCCGCGCGAGCTGATCACGGCCGTCCTCGCCGTGAAGCAGTTCCTCACCTACGTCAGCGGCTCGCCGTTCCAGGGGGCCGTCGCCCTCGGGCTCGGGCTCCCGGACGCCTTCTTCACCGGCGCGGCGCAGACTCTTGCGGCCAAGAAGGACCTGCTGTCGGCGGGCCTGGCTGCTGCGGGCTTCGGCGTCGCGCCCTCCTCGGGCGGCTACTTCGTCGTCGCGGACGCGGCACCGCTCGGCTACGACGACGGGGTCGCGCTCTGCCGGGCGCTCCCGGATCTCGCGGGAGTGGTGGCGGTGCCCGTGTCGGCGTTCTGCCGCCCCGAGGACGCCGCTCCCTACCGCTCGCTCGTCCGCTTCGCCTTCTGCAAGCGGTTCGAGGTGCTGGAGACCGCGGTCGCGGGCCTCGCCCGCATGGCGCGCTGAGGAGCCGGCCTCAACGGATTCGGTCGGCTGCCCGGCGCCGTCGGGCCGGGGGCGGCGGTCAGAGCGGCAGCACCCGGAAGCGCCGCAGCGCCAGAGCGGGGTTCTTCGCGCGCGCCGCGTCGATCCGCTCGCGCGAGACCCAGGCGACGGCGACATCCTCGACCTCGCCGAGGGTGACGGTCTCGACGCCCATCGGATCGACGATCATGCTCGTGCCGACCCCGATCGGCGGGGTCTGGTCGGCTGCGACGAGGTACACCGTGTTCTCGAGCGCGCGGGCGGTGACCAGCGTCCGCCAGTGCGCCTCCTTGAGCGGGCCGCGCACCCACTCGGCCGGTGCCGCGATGACGTCGACCCCGGCGTCGACCAGCCAGCGGCTGACCTCCGGGAAGCGCAGGTCGTAGCAGGTCTGCAGCCCGACGACGAGGCCGCCGACCTCGAACGTCTCGGGTGCGGCGATCTCCCCCGCGGCGACCCACTCCGACTCGGTCTGGCCGAAGGCGTCGTACAGGTGCAGCTTGCGGTAGCGGGCCACGAGCGCGCCCTCGGGGTCGAGCGCGACGAGCGTGTTCGCGATGCGGCGCCCGTCCACCGCCTCGACCATGCCCGCCACGAGGTGGATCCGGAGCTCGCGCGCGAGCGCCGCGAGAGCCGTGACGAACGGGCCGTCGAGCGCCTCGCCCGCCGCGACCAGCTCGGGCCCGAGCGGATCGGTGAAGGCGGAGCTGTACTCCGGCAGCACCACCATGCTCGCGCCGCGCTCGGCGGCGATCCGGGCCAGGCGCCCGATCGTCGCGATGTTCGCCTCCCGGTCCGTCGAGGGGGCGAACTGCGCGACGGCCATGCCGACGGCGCCGGTCATCAGCTCGGCGGGTAGAGGAAGAGGGCGACCTGGGAGGCCGGGATGGTGCGCTTGTGGTACGCGTGGTCGTTGCCCCAGTTGTACTCCTCGAGCGAGACCGTGCCGTCGGAGTTGACGGCCTGCACGTACGCGACGTGGTTGCCGGTGAACCAGGCGACCGCGCCGGGGACGGGCGTGCTGCTGGTCACCCAGCCGTGGGAGGCCCACTGGCCGGCCCACGCGTAGGCGCTGCCTCCACCCGGGGTCATGTTGCCCCAGGTCCACTTGAAGGGTGCGCTCGTCGAGCCCTGGTCGCGGTTGATCCGCCAGGCGACGAAGTCGACGCACTCGCGGTAGTAGTACCGCAGCGGCGAGAGGCCGCCGCCCTGGTCGTCGGTGAGCTGGTCGCGCCAGGGGTAGTCGTCGCCCTCCTCGCGGGGTGTGACCGAGGTGCTGGTGCCGCCGCTGCCTGCGGCGGCGCCGTCCGCGCCGGTCGTGCCTGCCGCGGCCTGCGCCTCCTGGGCGAGGCGGGCGGTCTCGGCGTCGCGGGCGGCCTGCTCGGCAGCGGCGAGCGCGCGCGCCTGGGCGGCCGCCTCGTCGAGCTGGGCCTGGGTCGGTGCGGTGAAGGAGTCGCGGATGACCTGCTCCTGGACCGCGGTCGGCGCGACGGTGAGCTTCTGGTTGCCGAGCGCCTGCACGCGGGCGGCGGCCTCGACGGCGGCCTGCGAATCGGGTGCCGGGTCGAAGGAGTAGGCGGGGAGCGCGGAGACCGCCACGAGGCCCGCGATGGCGGCGAGGGCGACCGTGCTGACGGTCGCGCGGAAGACACGGCCCCGGCGGCGCCGCACGGGGCGGACGGGCGTGAGGACCGGAGTGGCGACGCGTGCCGCGGGCAGCGCGTGCGGCGCCTGCCGCGGGCTCCGCCGGGTCGGGCGGTCGCCGAGCCCCTCGACCGAGCCGTCGTCTCCGCGTTCGTCCCTCACAGCAGCACCCCTCGCATCGGGGTCGAGCCTAACGTGCGGGCCGGTCCGGCACACGCGTCGGCGCGGAGCGTCGGGAGGCCGGTCCGCGGATGCGGGTCGCGCGAGACCGGCTCGCGGTCGGCGGCGCCGCGGGCGGATCCGACGGTGACGCGGACGGGCGACCGGAGTAGCGTCCGGAGCGGAGCGGGCGCGACGGTGCGGCCGCGGGACGGAGGACGGCGATGATCCGGAGCGAGAGGGCCTTCAGCGGCTTCAGCGTGGACGACGTGGAGGCGGCGCGGGCCTTCTACGGCGGAGTGCTCGGGCTCGAGGTCGAGCTGAACGCGATGGGGATCCTCGACATCCGGCTGCCGGGCGGAGGCCGCGCGATCGCGTACCCGAAGCCGGACCACGAGCCGGCGTCGTTCACGATCCTGAACTTCTCGGTGGAGGACGTCGACGTGGCGGTCGCCGAGCTGCACGCGGCAGGCGTCACCACGGCGATCTACGACGACCCGTCGCTGCCGACCGATGCGGACGGAGTGATGCGCGGCCACGGGCCGACGATCTGCTGGTTCCGCGATCCGGCGGGCAACGTGCTGAGCGTGATCGAGGGCGACTGAGGTCTCCGCCCGCGCACTGTCAGCCGCGGGCAGCACGTCCGCGACCCGTGTTAACGACGAAAGCCGGCCCTTCTCAGGACCGGCTTTCGCTTTCTTGTTGCGGGGGCAGGATTTGAACCTACGACCTCTGGGTTATGAGCCCAGCGAGCTACCGAACTGCTCCACCCCGCGGCACAAGAAGAGACATTACACGCGTTCTGGCGCCGGTGCAAATCGACGCGGCGGTGGGAGCGGGCTCCGGTCTCAGGCGGGCTTGGCGGCGCGCGGCACGGCGCTCCCGTCCACGCTCAGCCCGACCGCCGTCAGGGCGGCTGCGAGCTCGGACGAGGTGCGCGACCAGGTGCGGACGTCGGCGTCGACGAGAGCGGACGACGACGGGACGACGAGCACCGCGCCGCCGGGGGCGACGAACCACTCCACCAGCCGCGCCCACTCCTCCAGGTCGGGGAGCCACGAGACGACGCCGGCGCTGCAGAGCACGACGTCGAACGAGTCGGGCTCCGGCAGCATGTGCCGCAGCTCGTAGAGGTTCGCGCAGACGAAGCGGGCGGAGCCGGCGAGGTCCCTGTCCGCGGCGCCGGCGCGTGCTCGGCGCACGGCGGGCATCGAGAAGTCGACGCCCACCACGCGGGCGCCGCGCTCGGCGAGCTCGAGCGCGTCGAGCCCGTCGCCCGAGCCGAGCTGGAGGATCCTCGGCCCGGGGCCGAGGAGCGCCGCGGTGACGAGCTCCGGGTGGAGCGCACCCTCGCCGGTGCGCTCCTCCCAGTACGTGCGGTTCAGCTCGAGCCACTCCCCCGAGCGGAGGTGCTCGCCGCGGTCGACCTGCACCATGCGGGCTACTGGCCGCCCTCGGCCTGCAGCGCCCGCGAGAGCGCCTCGGTCAGCTGCTCGTCCGCCGCCGCGAAGGCGGTGAGGTCGCCCGCCTTGAGGGCGTTCTCGCGAGCCGTGAGTGCGTCCCGCGCGTCGTTCAGCGCCTGCTGCAGCGCCGTCTGGTCGCCCGTGGCCGGCGTGGAGCCGGTGCCGCCGGTCGTGCCGCCCGCGTCGCCTCCGGTGTCGCCGCCCGAGGTGCCGGTGCCGACGTCCGGAGTCGTCGGCGTGCCGGTGTCGCCCGCGTCGGCTCCCGAGTCGCCGCCGAAGAGGCTGTCGAGGGCCGCGTCGAGGGTGTCCTCGAAGGCGATGTCGTCACCGAACGCGACCAGCACCTTCTGCAGGAGCGGGAAGCTCGTGTCTCCGTTGGAGCGCACGTAGATCGGCTGGACGTAGAGCAGGCCGCCGCCGACCGGCAGCGTGAGCAGGTTGCCCCTCGTGACGGTGGTGTCGCCGCGGGAGAGGATGTTCAGCTCGTTCGCGACCGTCGGGTCGGTGGTGAACGCGTTCTGCACCTGGCCGGGGCCGGGCACCGTGTCGTCCTTCGGCAGCTCGAGCAGGCGGAGCGTGCCGTAGCCGTCGGCCACGGAGCCCGCCGTCGAGCCGGCGTCGGAGTCGGCCACGAGGTAGCCGGTCAGCACGTTGCGGCTGGCCTGCGCGCCCTGGACGCTCGCCGGGATGTACGTCGAGTAGAGCGAGTACGACGGCACGTCCTGATCCGGCGTCTGCAGCGTCAGGTAGTACGGCGGCTGCAGGCTGGTGCCGGTCGCGGCGGCCGTGGTCGCGGCTCCGCTGGTCGGGTCGTTCGGCGTCGCCCAGGCGTCCTCGCGGGAGTAGAAGGAGCCCGCGTCGGTCACGTGGTAGGTGCCGAGGACCGCGCGCTGGACCTTGAAGAGGTCCTCCGGGTACCGGACATGGCTGAGCAGCTCACCCGACATGTCGCTCACGGGCTTCACCGTGGTCGGGAAGATCTTCTGCCAGGTCTGCAGGATCGGGTCCTCGGTGTCCCACGCGTAGAGCGTGACGCTGCCGTCGTACGCGTCGACGGTCGCCTTCACCGAGTTGCGGATGTAGTTGACGTCGTCGGTCGGGAACTGCTGCTGCGTGTTCGTGTCGGCGATCGCCTGCGAGAGGCTCTGCACCTCCGAGTACGGGTAGTCGGCCGAGGTGGTGTACCCGTCGACGACCCACTTCACGCGGCCGTCGACGACGGTCGGGTAGGCGTCGGAGTCGAGCTTGAGGTACGGCGCGACCTTCTGGACGCGCTGCACGGGATCGCGGTCGTAGAGGATCTGCGAGTCGTCGTTCACGCCGTCCGACAAGAAGATCTGCTCGGACTGGAACTTGATCGCGTAGACGAGCTTCTTGAAGACGTTGTCGAGAGCGGGGCCGCCCTCGCCGTCGAAGGTCGTGTAGGTCTGCTGCGCGCCGTCGGTGCCCGAGGGGTAGTCGAGCTCGATGTCGCGCGAGTCGTTGCCGCCCACGATCGAGTACGGCGGGGAGTTCTCGCCGAAGTAGATCCGCGGCTCGTAGTCGCCGAGGTCGCCCGTCGTCGGGACACCGGACTCGATGAACACCGGCTCTCCGTCGGCCGAGCGCTGGTTGCCGTACGCGGCGACCAGGCCGTAGCCGTGGGTGTAGACCAGCGTCTGGTTGTACCAGGTCTGGTTGGTGCCGAGGCCGTTGAGGTTCAGCTCGCGGACGCCGACCACGGCGTCCTGCGTCGATCCGTCGATGGAGTAGCGGTCGACGTCGAGCGCGTTCTGCGTGTCGCCGAACTTGTAGTACTGGCGGAACTGCTGCAGCTGCGAGAACGCGTCGGTGACGACGGCGGGGTCGAGGATGCGGATGTTGGCGGTGGTCTCGGCGTCCGAGCGCAGGGCGCCCGGCTCCGCGTCGGTGGTCGCGTCGTAGGGGATGACGTCGACGTCGCTGACGCCGTAGGCCTGGCGCGTCATGTCGATGTTGTTCTGGATGAAGGGCTGCTCGAGCGTGCGCTCGTTGGGCTCGACCTGGAACTTCTGCACGATCCAGGGGTAGAGGGAGCCGACGAGCAGGCTCGACACGATCAGCAGCGCGGTGCCGATGACCGGGAAGCGCCAGCGGCCGATGAAGGCGGTGACGACGAAGAGGATCGCGACCAGCGCCGCGATGCCGGCCAGGATCTGCAGGCCCGGGATCGTCGCGTTGACGGTGGAGTAGGTGGCGCCGGTGATGCGGGGCCCCTGCTGCGCGAGCGTCGCGTACTGGTCGAGCCAGAGGCTGACCGCCTGCACGGCGAGGTAGAGGGCGGCGATGACCGCCAGCTGGATGCGCGAGGCCTTCGAGATGCGGATCTCGCGGCCGTTCACCCGGATCGCTCCGTAGAGGTAGCCGGTGGCGAGGGTCGCGAGCGCCGAGATCAGCAGGACCGCCGACGCGAAGCCGACGATGCTCTGGTAGAAGGGCAGCTCGAAGAGGTAGAACGACGTGTCGAGGCCGAA
Organism: Rathayibacter sp. AY1A5; assembly: GCF_002930875.1. Classification (NCBI taxonomy): domain Bacteria; kingdom Bacillati; phylum Actinomycetota; class Actinomycetes; order Micrococcales; family Microbacteriaceae; genus Rathayibacter; species Rathayibacter sp. AY1A5. The sequence continues at coordinate 176,813 of NZ_PSTM01000006.1, forward strand.
CTGCGGATCCGTGGTGCCCGAGGGCGTGCGGTTCCAGAAGGTGAGGCTCGTCTGCCAGCGGGTGGCGGAGGAGACGCCGGCGAAGAGGCCGAGCACCGCGGGGATCCCGAAGGTGGCCAGGCGCCGCAGCGGCTCCACGACCTGCTGGTAGCGGTCGATCTGCGAGTTGAGCTTCGCGTAGACCGGCCGGAGGCGGTAAGCCAGCATCAGGCTGATGAACACCGGCACCGCCATGGCGACGAAGCCGATGACGAAGAGACCGCCCGCCGCCGCCCACTGCGTCGTGAGCACGGAGAGGAAGCCGAGCTGGTCGTACCAGAGGATGTCGGTGTACAGACCGGCGAAGACGAAGAACGCCACCACCAGGACGGCCACCACCACGACAGTGACGGCGAGGACGCTCCGTCTCTTCCGCGGCGGGGTTTCGGTTGCTGTGGAACTCACGTGAGGGCCTCTTGCTGTCGAGATGTGAGGGGAGGCCACCCATGCTATGCGACGGCTGTCCGGCTCACCTGGGCGTCGACCCGGGGTCGGCGGGCGGGATCAGTCGAGGGGAGCGGCGGTGCTGCAGTCCGGCAGCCCGGAGGTGTCGCCCGCGGCGATGCCCTTCAGTGCGGCGAGGGCGTCGTCGAGGGTCGAGACCGCGAGCACGTCGAGCCCGTCGGGGACGTGGCCGACGACCTCGTTGCAGTTGGTCGCGGGGGCGAGGAAGTACTCGGCTCCGGCGCCCTCCGCCCCGTAGAGCTTCTGGCGGATCCCGCCGATGGCGCCGACCTCGCCGGCCGCGTCGATCGTGCCGGTCCCGGCGACGCTCCGCCCGCCGTTGAGCTCGCCCTCGGTGAGCTTGTCGATGATCCCGAGGGCGAACATCATGCCCGCGCTCGGCCCGCCCACGTCGTCCAGCTGGATGTCGACCTCGAACGGGAAGTCGAAGGCCGCTCCGGGGAGGACGCCGATGACGGCGGCGCCGTTCGAGTCGCGCGGCGTGACCTCCACCTCCTGCCGGGCGCCCTCGCGCTCGATGCTGACCTGCACCGGGGAGCCGGTGCCCAGGGTCTGCAGGGTCGCGCGCAGGGCGGTCGCGTCGGCGACGGGGGTGCCCGCGACCGCGAGGATCTCGTCCCCCGCCTCCAGGAGGCCCTCGGCCGGGGAGCCCTCGGGCACCTGCACGACCGAGACGCGCTGCTCGACGGGGTAGCCGAGCTCGGTGAGCGCGGCGGCGATCGCCTCCTGCTGGGAGTCGGTCATCTCGGCCTGGTTGGCCTCGTCGCGCTCGTCGACCGTGGAGGAGGGAGGGAAGATCGCGTCGACCGGGACGACCGCCTTGGTCCTGTCGAACCAGGCGCTCGCGACCTCGACCCAGGTGGGCAGGCTCTGCGGGTTGCCGACGACCGACACGGTGAGCATGTCGAGCGTGCCGGCCGTGGGGTAGGTGGTGCGGTCCGGGATCGAGATGAGGGGCACGTCCTTGCTGCTGCCCAGGGTGTCGAACACGGGGCCGGGCTGCTCGATCACGTAGGGGGCGGGCGCGACGCCCAGACCGACCACGACGGCGACACCCGAGAGGAGGACGACCGGTCCGACCCACGGGCGGCGCGGGGAGGAGGAGGGGCGCGGGTCGTCGGAGAACAGCGACACGGGGGCCTTTCTGGCAACGGGTGGAGCGGCTCCGCCGGGATGTTCGCGGCGGGCGGAAGCGGGCTGGGCCCGAGCGGTGCTCTGCACGCCGAGGCCCCGGGCGCTCGGGCTAACGTAGCTTGCACGACTGGGAGTCGCGCCGGAACCGGCGCCCTGTGCAGGGCCGCGGAGGCGGTGCGGCGACCGGATTCAGGTGAGCGACGGAGGGCTGATCCCGATGGCCGATGGCGACAGTGCGGACCGAGCGGGCGGCGGCTCCGAGGACGAGTTCCGGGAGATGCTGCGGCAGTTCCTCTCGGGGAACGGCCCGGTCGACCCCTCGCAGCTCGCCGGAGCGGCAGGCCTGCCGAACGACCCGGTGGCCCTGCAGAACCTGCTCTCGCAGCTGCAGAGCGCGATGCAGCAGAACGGCGACGGCGGCGTCAACTGGACGCTCTCGCTCGAGCAGGCGAAGCAGCTCGCGCGCGCCGAGTCCGTGCCGGTGTCCGACTCCGTGCGGGCTCCGATCGACGCGGCCTTCGGCGTCGCCGCGCTCTGGCTCGACGAGGTCGCGTACGTCTCCGAGCTGAGCCGCACGCCGCGCTCGATCAGCCGCCTCGAGTGGATCTCCCTGACGATGCCGGTCTGGACCCAGCTCGCCGAGCCGGTGGCGCTGAGCATCTCGGACGCGCTGACCCGCGTGCTCCGCGAGCAGGCCCCGGAGGAGATGCAGGCGATGATCGCCGGTGCCGAGGGCATGATGCGCGGGATCGGCGGCACCCTGTTCGCCCTGCAGCTGGGCCAGGTCGTCGGGCAGCTCGCCGCCGAGGTCGTCTCGGGCGGCGACATCGGCATCCCGCTGCTGGAGGAGAACGACGCGGCGATCCTGCCGCAGAACGTCGCCGCGTTCGGCGAGGGCCTCGACATCCCGCTGGACCAGGTGCAGCTGTACCTGGCGGTCCGCGAGCTCGCGCACGCCCGCCTCTTCCGGCACGGCAAGTGGCTCCGTCTCGCCCTCATCTCCCAGATCACCGACTTCGCGCGCGGGATCAGCATCGACACCACCCGCCTCGAAGAGCTGGCCGAGGGCTTCGACCCGTCGAACCCCGAGGAGCTCCGCGACGCGATGACCTCCGGCGCGCTCATCCCGCCGAAGACGGAGGAGCAGCTCGCCGCGCACGGCCGCCTCGAGACCGTCCTCGCCCTTATCGAGGGGTGGGTCGACGTCGTCACCGCGGCGGCGACCACTCGCCTGCCCAGCGCCGGGGCGATCGCCGAGACGGTCCGCCGCCGCCGCGCCTCCGGCGGCCCGGCCGAGTCCGCCTTCGCGACCCTCGTCGGCCTGGAGCTGCGCCCGCGCCGCCTCCGCGAGGCCGCCGCGATGTGGCAGGCCGTGACCGACGCCGTCGGGCCCGAGGCCCGCGACTCCCTCTGGTCGCACCCCGACCTGCTCCCCGGCTCGGAGGACCTGGACGACCCGAGCGCGCTCGTCGCCCGGCTCACGGCCGAGGCCCGCGGCGAGACCCCGGAGCCCGACGAGATGGACCGCGCGCTGGAGGACCTGCTGAACGGCACGATGCCGCGCGAGGGCGACGGCGCCTCCGGAGACGCTCCGGACACGACCGACGACGCCGGCTCGCCGGACGACGACGACCGCGGCTCCTCCCCCACGGGCGACCGCCCCGTCTGACCCCCCCCCGTCCGGCGCCCGCCTGTGGACAACTCGCGCGGCGCCGGGCCGGTCTCGGCCATGATCGCCGGATGGTGCTCCGGCTCGATCCCCGACTCCCCCTGCTCTGGCGCTCCGCGACCGCGGTGCAGCTCGGCCTCGACCGGCCGCACGCGGTGCTGGACGGCATCGGCTACCCGGAGGAGCTGCTGCTCGACGCCCTCCGCGTGGGCACCAGCGCCGGCACCGTCCGCCTGATCGCGGCGCGCGCCGGAGCGAGCGAGGCGCGGGTCGACGAGGTGCTCGAGGCGCTCCGGCCGGTCCTGCTGCGCAGCGTCGAGCCCGGCCCTCCCCCGGCACCGCGGGTCGTCGTCGAGGGGACGGGCGCGGCACCGGACGCACTGCGCACGCTGCTCCGGAGCGAGGGCTGCTCGCTGCTCGCCGACGACGGGACGCCGGACCTCGCCGTGCTGATCGCCGACTTCGCGGTCGCCCCCGCCCGCGCCGCGCACTGGCTCGCGGCCGATGTGCCGCACCTGGCGGTGGTGTTCGGCGACGAATCGGTGCGCCTCGGGCCCCTGGTGGAGCCGGGGTCCGGACCGTGCCTGCACTGCGCCGAGCGGGACCGGATGGATCTCGACCCGGATCGCGCGCGCCTCGTGATCCAGGTGCTCGGCCGCTCAGCCCCCACCCGCACGCCGCTCGCGAGCGCGGCGATCGCCGTGGCGGCCGCCGACGCCGTGCTGCGGCGGCTGCTCGCGGGCTGGCGAGGGCTCCGCGGGGCCGAGCGGATCTACAGCGACGCCTCCGGAGCCTTCACCGTGCGGGAGCGGGAGCCGCACCCCGAGTGCGCGTGCCGAGCTCTTCGAGGAAGCGCGACGGCTCCCTCCGCGTGACGCGGCCGACCGTCGAGCGCGCCCACGAGAGGCGCAGGCGCCGGCGGGCCCGGGTGATGCCGACGTAGAGGAGGCGCCGCTCCTCGTCTATCGCCTCGAGGCCGGCGGCGTACGAGATCGGCAGCAGGCCCTCGGCGAGCCCCATCAGGTGCACCGACTCCCACTCGAGGCCCTTCGCCGAGTGCAGCGTGGCGAGGGTGACCGCGCCGCGGTCCGGCTCGTGGTGCACCTGCTGGCGTGCGATCAGGTCGTCCGTGAACTGCCGGAAGGTCCATCCGGCAGGGGCCTCGTCGACGAGGCGGGCCAGCGTGTCCAGCGACTCCCACCGGTCGCGCACCGCACCGGGCGCCGACGGGGGCTCGGCGCTCCAGCCGAGCGAGCGGAGGACGTCGCTCACCGACTTGAACAGCGGCTCGCCGCTGATCGACACGGACGCCGCGCGCAGCTGCATCACGGCCTGCTTCACCTCGGGGAGGTCGAAGAAGCGCTTGCCGCCGCGCATGTGCGCGCTCACTCCCCGCTCGTGCAGGGCGTGCTCGATGACCGCCGACTGGCTGTTCGTGCGGAAGAGGACCGCGATGTCGGAGGGGCGCACCCCCGCCTCGATGTCGGCCGCGACCCGCGCCGCGATCCCGCGCGCCTCCGCGATGTCGTCCGGGTAGGCGTCGATCGCGGGCTCCGGCGCCTCGGCGGCGGCGACGGCGTGGAGCGAGAGGGCGCCGGGCCTGCCCCGCATGAGGCGGTTCGCGGTCTGCACGATCGGCGCGGCCGAGCGGTAGTTCTCCTCCAGACGCACCACGGTGGCGGCCGGCCAGCGGGACGGGAAGTCGAGGAGGTAGTCGGCCCGCGCACCCGCGAAGGAGTAGATGGTCTGGCTGGCGTCGCCGACGACGCAGAGGTCGCTCCGGTCGCCGAGCCAGAGCTCCAGGAGCCGCTGCTGCAGCGGCGAGACGTCCTGGTACTCGTCGACGACGAAGAAGCGGTACTGCTCGCGCACCTGCATCGCCATCGCGGGCTCGGACTCGAGCATCCCGGCGGTCACGAGCAGGACGTCCTCGAAGTCGATCTGGCGGCGCTGGTCCTTCAGCCCCTCGTACTCGTCCACGAGCGCGACCGTCTGCTCCAGGGTGAGCCGTCCGGGCAGGGGGCGCGTGCGGGCGGCGACGGCGTACTGCTCGAGCGAGAGGGCGGACACCTTCCGCCACTCGATCTCGGCCGAGAGGTCGCGGAGCGTCGCCGTGTCGAGCTTCAGGCGGAGCCGCTCGGCCGCGTGCCCGAGCAGGCGGGCCTTGCCGTCGAGCAGCTGCGGCATCGTGCCCCCCACCAGCTGCGGCCAGAAGTAGCCGAGCTGCGAGAGAGCCGCTGCGTGGAACGTGCGGGCCTGGACGCCCCCGGCGCCGAGCACCCGCAGGCGCGAGCGCAGCTCGGCCGCGGCGCGGCTGGTGAAGGTCAGTGCCATGACGCGACCGGGCGTGTAGACGCCGGTCGCCACTCCGTGCGCGATGCGGTGCGTGATCGTCCGGGTCTTGCCGGTGCCCGCTCCCGCGAGGACGCAGACCGGCCCCAGCAGCGCCTCCGCCGCCTCGCGCTGCCCCTCGTCGAGTCCGTCGAGCAGGGTCACGCGATCGGGCCGTTCTCCAGCTCGCCTCCGTACCAGTCCTCGATCATCGCGCGGGCGATGGACGAGCGGCCGGGCAGCAGCACGGACTCGAGCGAGTCGTGCAGCTGCTGCCGGGTGAACCAGCGCAGCTCGACGATCTCCTCGCCGTCCGGGAGCAGATCCTCCGGGGACTGGTCGTCGGCGAGGCGGGCGGTGAAGCCCACCATGAGGGAGGCGGGGAAGGGCCAGGGCTGCGAGCCGAGGTACTGCGGGTCGACGACGCGCATGCCCGACTCCTCGCCGATCTCGCGGATCACGGCGGCCTCGAGCGACTCGCCCGGCTCGACGAAGCCGGCGAGCAGGGAGAAGCGGCCGGTGCCCCACATCGCGTTCGAGCCGAGGAGGAGGCGGTCGTCCGCGTCGAGGACGCAGACGATGATCGCCGGATCCGTGCGCGGGAAGACCTGGCTGCCGTCGGTGGGCGAGCGGCGGACCCAGCCGCCCTGCTCGACGACGGTCGGGTCGCCGTTGCGGGGCGAGTAGCCGTGCGAGGCGTGCCAGTTCGCGATGGCGAGAGCCTCGGTGAACAGGCCCGCGTCGCGGTCGCTCAGGCGCTCGGCGATCGGGCGCAGGCCGTTCCACCGCTCCTCGTCGGGCTCGAGCTCGGCGGCGGCCGCGTCGGTGAGGACGGTCGCGATGACGGGGGTTCCGACCGGCTCGCCGGGGGCCTCGGCGAGCGTGCGGCCGAGGTAGATCCGGAGGGTTCCGGCGGTCACGTCCTCGGGGCGGCGCAGGAGGAGGCGGTCGGCCTCGACCAGAGTCCGGTCGTGGTGCAGGACGAGCACGCGGGTGGCGGGATCGGCGAGCAGCTCGTCGAAGAGCGCGGGCCGCGAGCGTCCGACGCCGTCGCGGTCGGCTGCCTGTCGCGAGAGCGGGAGGCGATCGGCGAAGGGCAGTGACATCCGGGGCTCATTTCGTGACGGGGGCCGCGAGGACCGCTGTCGCGGGCCTTCGACGGCATCGGCGGGACAGCGCGTGGCGGCGGGCCGGCCGGGCACGAGCCGCCTACCCTGGAAACCATGGCCAGATCCCATCTCACTCTAGCCGCGCTGGCCACCTCGGCCGTCGAGGGCCTCGACGTCCGCTCCGCGCGCCCCTTCACCTCCTCGACGCACGGCGACTTCGACTCCGCCCTGCTGACGACGCGCGAGGGCGCCCGCCTCGTCGTGCGCGTTCCCACGTCCGCGCTCGCGGAGCAGGAGCAGCTCGGCGACCTCGTCGCGCTCCGAGCGCTGACCGCCGGCATCCGCAGCCGCCTGCCCTTCGATCTGCAGGAGAGCGTCGGGCAGACGCCGTTCGACGGCACCCGCGCGGTCGTCTACGAGTACCTCGAGGGAGATCGCGTCCTCATCGACGACGTGGCCGCGCAGAGCGGGCTCGCGGACTCGATCGGCCGGGCCGTCGGGGCGATCCACTCGCTCCCGGTGTCGTTCGTCCAGGAGGCGGGCCTGCCGATCGCGACCGCGCGCGACAGCGTGAACGAGACGGTCGCGGTGATCGAGCGCGCGGCCGACACCGGCCACGTCCCGGCGGCGCTCGTCGCGCGCTGGGAGTCGGCCTCCTCCGACGAGGCGCTCTGGCAGTTCGACCCGACCGTGGTGAACGGCTCGATGACCGCCGACTCCTTCCTCCGCTCGGGCGACGTCGTCGCGGCCGTGCTCGGCTGGGCGGCGCTGCGGGTCGGCGATCCGGCGCGCGACCTGCACTGGCTGCTGAGCGCCCCGGGCTCCGAGACGGCGCTCTCCGCCTACTCCCGGATGCGCGCGGGAGCAGTGGACCGCACGATCCGCCAGCGCGCCCAGCTCTACGCCGAGCTCGAACTCGCCCGCTGGCTGCTGCACGGCACCGAGACCGACGACTCCGCCATCGTGGACGACGCGGTCGCCATGCTCGACACGCTGGTGGACAGCGTGCTCGGCGACCTCTCCGCGCCCCTCTCGACCGACACCGGCCCGGTGCTGGAGGTCTCGGAGGTCGAGGAGCTGCTCAACCGCACGCCGGGAGCCCGCACGGGCTCCTCCGCTCACGGCCGCGGGCTCGCTCCCGTCGCCGAGGAGAGCGACTCCGCGAGCTCGCGCTCGGAGTAGAACCGCTCGGGCCGCAGCACGAGGTCGTCGGCGACGAAGTAGAACACGGCGTCGACGCTCTCGAGCGGCACCCCCCGCCAGCGCGAGTAGGCGAGCCGGTACAGCGCGAGCTGGAACTGCTTGAGCTCGAGGTCGGCGGCGTCCTTCGGCGCCCGCCCGGTCTTCCAGTCGACGATCTGCACGCCGTCCTCCGTCGGGTACACCGCGTCGAGCTTGCAGACGACGACGTGGCCTGCGAGCTGGAGGTGGATCTCGATCTCGACCGCCTCCGGGCGCCGGTCGGCCCACTCCGAGCGCTCGAAGGTGGCGATCAGGGCGTCGAGCCGCTCCTGCTCGACGCTCGCGGGGCCGGCGTCGTCGAGCTCGTCGGGGAAGGTGTCGACCGCCTCCGCCCCGCCCTGGACGCCGAAGCGGTTCTCGACCCAGGAGTGGAAAGTCGTGCCGAGCCGGGTCTGCCGGTAGGGGCGATCCGGCATCGGCCGGCGCAGCTGCGCCGCGACCTCGTCCGGCGTGCTGACGATGTCCTTGAACCGGGAGGCGGGGATGCGGGTGGGCAGCGGCGTGCGCTCGCCCCCGGCCAGCCGCACCGCCCGCTCGGCGAGCAGCAGGCGGATGTCGTCGCCGCGCGCTCCGAGCAGAGCGGGCTCGGCGCTGCGGACCCGGGCGGCGGCGGCGCGGACCCGGTCGCCGCGGGAGCCGAGCGGATCGTGGGGCCAGCGGAACGTGCGCGGGGCCCGCTCGAGCGGGTTCTCCTCGTTCGCGGGCTCGGTCGGCAGCGGCGGGATCGTGCCGGCCTCCTCGAGGTCGCGGAGGAAGACGCCCGGTCCGCGCGGCTTGGCCTGGCCGGCCCACCACGAGCCGCTGAGCAGGAGGTGGTGACGCGCCCGCGTGACGGCCACGTAGGCGAGACGCCGCTCCTCCGCCTCGTTGCGCTCGCGGAGGGTGTCGCCGAACGCTCCGATCGCGTCGACGACCTCCTTCTGCGTGCTGCAGCCGCGCCAGGCGAGATCGGGGAGCTCGGCGGCGTCGCCACGGAACGCGTAGGGCATCGCACCCAGTCTGACCCACCCGCGGAAGCCCTCGACCGGCGTGCCGGGGAGCTCGCCGTCGACCATCCGCGGGACGGCGACGAGGTCCCACTCCAGACCCTTGGAGCCGTGGATCGTCAGCAGCTGCACCGTCCCCGGCTCCGGGTCCTCCGGTCGCGGGGCCAGGCCGTCGCGCTTGTCCGCGAGGACGAGCCAGCGGAGGAATCCGCGGAGGGAGGAGCCGGTGCCGGCGCCGCGGTCGTCCGTCTGCAGGTACCCGGCCACCGCCTCGCGGAAGGCCTCGAGGTTGGCGCGGCCGTCCCCGCGCGACTCGTTCGCCTCGACCTCGATGTCCAGGCCCAGCTCCTGCTCGACCAGGGTGACGAAGTCGAGGAGGTCGAGCCCGGCCCGGGCGCGCAGCCGGGCGAACAGGGTGCCCGCCTCGTGCAGGCGCCGCAGGCCCTCGGCGCTGAACCCGCCGAGCGCGGAGTGGTCGATGCGCCCGTCGTCGCCGGGGCGGCGCGCCGCGATGAAGTCGAGGGCCTCGACGATCGAGCCGCCCTCTCCCTCGGTGACGGAGGCGCGCATCCGCTCGCGCACCTCCTCCGGAAACAGCCTGTGCGCGTGGTCGCGCGCCGCGAGCCACGAGGCGAGGTCGCGCAGCGCCTTGAGATCGCGGACGCCCAGACGCCAGCGGGCGCCGGCCAGGAGGCGGACGAGCTCGCTGCCGGCGGCCGGGTCCTCGACCACGGTGAGCGCGGCGACGAGGTCGGCGATCTCGGGCTGCCGCAACAGGCCCCCGATGCCGAGGATGTGGTACCGGACGCCGTGCTTCGCCAGCGCGGCGGCGAAGCGGTCCATGTGCGCGCGCACCCGGAAGAGCACCGCGGCCGACGGCGGCTCGGCGCTCTGGCGCAGGCGCCCGGCGAACCAGGCGGCGACGTCGTCCGCCTCCTCCTCGATCGTCTCGGGGAAGGTGAGCTCGACCGGGTGCTCGGAGGCCTGAGGACCCGCGCTCAGCGTGTCGACCGCGACCGCGCTCCCCGCCGACAGCGGCTCCACGATCGCGTTCGCGGCGGTCAGCACGCGGCGGCCGTTGCGCCAGCTCGTGCTGAGGGAGAAGCGGCCCGCTCCCCCGAAATCGGTGCCGAAGCGGCCGAGCCCCTCGGCGCTCGCACCGCGCCAGCCGTAGATCGACTGGTGCGGGTCGCCCACGGCCATCACTCCCTGCCCGGCGAAGAGCCGCGAGAGGAGGCGGGTCTGCAGCACGGAGGTGTCCTGGTACTCGTCGAGGAGCACCACCCGGTACCTCGCGCGGTGCTCGTCCACGATCCGCGGCACCCGGTCGACGATCCGCAGCGCGAGGGCCACCTGGTCCGAGAACTCGACGAAGCCGCGCTCGGCCTTCGCCTCCTGGAACCGCTCGGCGAGCGCCGTCAGCACCGGCAGCGCGCCCACGGCCTGCAGCGCCTTCTCGAGCTCGCGGTAGAGCCCCGAGCCGCTGCCTCCGCGCGGCAGCTCGCCCAGGCGGAGGAAGTCCTCGGCGAACGCGGCGACCGCGGCCGGATCGGCGAGGTTGTCGGCGAGGTCGTGCGCGAGCGAGACGACGAGGTCGGTCAGCCGGTCGATGCCCGCCTCCACCTCGAGGATGCGCGGATCGGCCGTGTCGGCCACGACTCCCCGCGCGAGATGCCAGGCGGAGGCCTCGGAGAGCACGGTCGCGTCCCCCTCGCGGCCGATCAGGGCCGCGTTGTCGCGGAAGATCGTGTTCGCGAAGGCGTTGTAGGTCGAGACGGTGGCGGCCTCGAACGGGTCGGGCGCCGACTGCCCGGGCGCGAGCGGGAGCAGGCCCGCCGCGCCGAGCTGGTCGATCCTCCGCCCGATGCGCTCGCCGAGCTCGGCCGCCGCCTTGCGGGTGAAGGTGAGGCCGAGCACCTCCGACGGCGCCGCGTGGCCGTTCGCGAGGAGCCAGAGGACGCGGTTCGCCATCGTCTCGGTCTTGCCGCTGCCTGCACCGGCGACCACCAGGGCAGGCTCGAGCGGCGCCTCGATGACGGCGCGCTGCTCGGCGGTGGGCGGGCGCAGGTCGAGGCGCTCGGCGATGGTCAGGGCGTCGATCACGGCAGCTCCTCCTCGGAGACGGCGGAGGGGTCGGGGTCGGCGGGGCCGGAAGGATCGGCCGGCGCATCGGGACCCGGCTCCTCGGAGTCCTCCAGGTCCTCTGTCTCGTCGACCTCGTCGATCGCCAGGAGTCCGTCCCCCGGGACCTCGGGCACCGCGTGGATGCGGTACCGCAGGGCGTCGCCGGGGGAGAACGGGGTCGCGTCGAGCAGGCCCGAGAAGCCCGCCGCCGCCATGCTCAGGGCCGCGGCGCGGACGCGATCGCGCAGCCGCTCCAGCTCCTCCTCGCCGAAGCGCTCCTGGACCACCTCGCGGTACGGCTTCCCGCGCACGCCCGTCGCCACGAAGAGCAGCTTCGCGCCTCCCCCGTCGGCCGGGTCGGCCGCCTCGATCGCCCCTTCGGCGACGGCGAGCTGATAGCTGCCCAGCTGCGCGTGCTCGGCGATGTCGTCCTTGCGGGGGGTGCTGCGGCCCGTCTTGAGATCGACGATCGTGACGGAGCCGTCGGGCGCGCGCTCGACGCGGTCGATCGAGCCCCGCACCCGGGCGGGCGGGACGTCGAGCTCGAACTGCTGCTCGCGGCCGAGCACCACGCCTCCCCCGCGCTCGAAGTCGGCGAGGTAGCCCGCGAGGCCGTCGATCAGCCGCCGTGTGACGCGCTTCTGCCGCTCCCCCAGCCAGGGCGACTCGAAGACCAGCTCGGGCCACCGCGACTCGAGAGCCGCCCACAGCTCCTGCGGATCGGGCCGCTCGGCGTTCTCGAGGACCCAGTGCACGAGGGTGCCGACCCCCATCGCCGTGCTCGTCGTGGAGCCGGAGACGGCGTCGACGAACCAGTCCAGAGGGGACCGCTCGAAGGCCTCGAGGCGGCTCGGCGAGACGGAGACGGGACGCTCGGGGTCGCCGACGTCGAAGAGCGGCTCCGTGGTCGAGGGCTCGAGCACCCCGGACCAGGAGGAGGGGTCGGCGCCGGGGACCTCCGCGAGCGCCAGGGCGCTGAGCCCTCGGATGGCGGCGGGAGCCTCGGTCGAGTCCGGTGTGGTGGCGGTCCGGCGCAGCGCCGCCACCGCCCCGCGCAGCGTGAGCGGCACCGCGGAGGCCGGATCGAGCCGCGGCGCGTCCGGCGGGGTGAGCCGGAAGAAGAGGGAGGGCGTCTCGTCCTCGCCCGCGACGGCGCTGAGCACCAGCTGCCGCCGGGCGCGCGAGGCGGCCAGGGCGAACATCCGGAGCTCGTCGTCGAGAGTGGCCTTGCGGGCGTCGAGCGGCAGTCCGCCCTCGCCGCGGGCGTGCCGCAGCAGGCCGTCCGGATCGAGCAGCGAGCCGCGCTGGCGGAGGTTGGGCCAGACGCCGTCCTGCAGCCGCGCCACCACCACGACGTCGAACTCCAGGCCGACGACCGAGGAGGGCGTGCCGATGAGGACCGCGTCCTCGACGGAGCGCGGAGCGAGAGTGTCCTCGGGGACCTCCGCCTCGAGGATCTCCGTGACGAAGCCGATCGCGGAGTGCCCGGTCGCCCGCTCCACGAACCGGCGCGCGGCGCTGAAGAGGGCGACCACGCCGTCGAGGTTGCGGTTGGCCTCGGCGGCGGTCAGGCCGGTGCCGAGGGCGAGCTCGCGCCAGGAGGACGCGACGCGGCTGGACTCCCACGCCGACCACAGGAGCTCCTCGATCGAGCCCCCCTCCTCGTGCAGGCGGCGGACCCGGTCGATCGTCACGGCCAGCCGCTCGGCCTGCCGGGCGGGAGCGGAGTCGATGGTCGCGAATCGGCCGGGCGCGGCGAGGGCCTCGACCAGCAGCGGGTCGCTCGCGCGGATGCCGCCGCCGGCCAGCTCCTCCGCCCGGAGCGCGAGCCGGAGCCTGCGCAGCCCCAGCCGGTCGACCCCGCCGAAAGGGCCGAGCAGCAGCTCCGCCGCGAGCTCCGCGTCGAGGGGCCGCTCGCCGATCGCGACGCCGACCAGCACGAGCAGCGCCCGGGCCGCGTGATCGTCGCGCAGCGCCCGTCCGGCGAGCACGGAGCGGGTCGGCACCTCCGCCACCGCGAGCGCCTTCACCAGCGGCTGGACCGCGGCTCCGGAGCGGACGACGACCGCCATCCGCCGCCACGGCACTCCGTCGCGCAGCCGCCGCTCGCGCAGCAGCCGCGCCACCGTCGCCGCCTCCCGCGCCGCCGTCGGGGCGTGCAGCACCAGGACGGGCGCCGGGCCCGCCTCGGGGGCCGGAGCCGCGACCGCCGCCCGCTGCCGGCCGGCCGCCGCGGTGCCGATCCGCTCAGTGGCCGCGGACACGACCGCCCGCAGCGCGGCCGAGTGGCGGTGCACGCGCGCGAGCACCAGCGTCTCGACGTCGGACGCGCCGATGCTCGCGGCGAACCGGCCGAGCGTGTCGGAGGCCGCGCCGCGGTAGGCGCTGGTCGCCACGTCCGGATCGCCCAGCGCGATCACGGTCACCCCGCGCTCCGTCAGCGCCCGCAGCAGCACGAGCGTCGACTCGCTCGCCTCCTGGAGGTCGTCGACGACGACCAGACGCAGCGCGTCGATCCGCTCGCCGCCCTCGCCCGCGCGGATCGCCTCGGCCGCATAGGCCGCGAACTCCGCAGCGTCCAGGCGGGTCCCCGCCTGGGGCGCCATCCACTCGACCACCTCGCGCAGCTCGTCGAGCACGTCGGCCGCCGCGCTCCACTCCCCTCGCTCCGCGTCGATCCCGAGGGCGCGGATCGCGTCCGAGTCGAGCCCGTGCTCGGTCGCCCGCATCCCGAACTCGCGGAGCTCGGTCCGGAAGGTCCGCAGCCGCAGCACCTCGGGGCTGAACTCCTCCGGCCACCGCGGGCCGGTCCCCTCCTCGAGGTGGCCCTCGACGAGCTCCGACAGGAGTGCGTCCTGCTCGCCGCCGGTCAGGAGGGTCGGCCGCTCGAGGCCTCGCTCCTTGGCGGAGGAGGTGACCGCCTCGAACGCGAGCGAGGTCGCGGTCCGGGCGAGCGGGCCCCGGGTCGGCACTCCCAGCCGCAGGGCGAGCACGTCGCGCAGGGCGGTGGCGGCGGTGCGGCTGGCCGCGAGCACCACGACCGACTCGGGCGGGTACCCCCGCTCGAGGACGCGCTCGGCGACCAGCTCGACGACCGTCGTGGTCTTGCCCGTCCCCGGCGCCCCGAGCACGGCGGCGCTGCGGCCCTCGGGCAGCGCGAGCACCGCGCGCTGGGAGTCGTCCAGCACGACCGCGGGCTCGCCCGGGAGCGCCTCGCCGACGGAGGCTGCGGTGGAGGGAGCGGGGGTCGCGGGAGCGGTCACACGACCACGGTAGCCACCGGGTCCGACACTCCCGCCCGTCCCCGCCGGGAGCCCCGGCCGCCCGCTCCGCTCACCGCGAAACCGGCGCGGTCGTCCGAGCGCGGTCCCGTATCCTGACACCCTCGTCCCCTCCCGAAAGGCACTGCTGGTGGAAATCCGTATTGGAATGGTCAACACCCCGCGCGAGCTCAACTTCGAGTCGTCGATGTCCGTGACCGAGGTCGAGAAGACGGTGACCACCGCTCTCGAGGCCGGCACCGCCGTCCTCCGCCTCCGCGACGAGAAGGGCAAGATCTACATCGTCCCGACCGCCACCATCGCCTTCGTCGAGGTCGGCTCCGAGGAGTCGCGCCGCGTCGGCTTCGTCGCCTAGAGCGTCCCGGGCGGACACGTCGTGGAGCTCCTCTTCATCACCCTGTTCGGGGTCCTGATCGGTCTCGCCGCGCGCTACGGGCTGCCGCACCGGCACCTGCACGGCTCCGTGCTGGTCCCGGCGATCGGCGGCCTCGTCGCCGCAGTCGTCTGGGTCGCACTGACCTGGGCGGGCCTGCCGTGGGACGGCGGCCTGATCTGGGTCCTGTCCCTCGTCGCGACCGCCGTGGTCGTCGTCCCGGTCGGCCTCTCGCTCGGGCGCAGCCGCGCCCGCCGCGACGAGGCCTCCCTGCAGGCGATGCTCTCGGGACGCGTCGCCCCCTGATCCGAGCCGGAGGCGCGGGAGTCCTCGGACTTCCGCGCCTCCGTCGTTCCGGATTCCGGGGCAGTGCGACGCCGGGAACCGTCAGGCCGTGAGCCCCAGCGCGTCCATCCGGCGCGTGTGCGAGGCGATGAGCTCGGTGAACACCGGCTCGATCCGCGACTCGTCGGAGTCGTGGTTGCCCGACCCCATCAGCGCGGAGCGCGCCACGAGAAGGGTGTCGCCCACCAGGCGGCGGCCCCAGACGGCCAGGCGCGAGCCCAGGCGCTCGTCCGCGGCGATCTCGCGGCGGAGGATCGCGATCACGCCGTCGACGCCCGTGTCCGCGCCGAGCGTCTGCGCGATGCGCGGCCCCACGTCGGTGGGCAGCCCGCCGGTGAGGCGGATGAAGAAGTCGTCGAGCAGGCCCGCCGTGATGTACGCCGAGAGCAGCGTCTCGTGGAGGTCCGCACCGCGGGTGAGCCGCTCGAAGGTGTCGATCGCGGGGCGGAACGGAGTCATGGCCTCGCCGGGCTCCACGTCGCGGCGGCGCAGCTCGGCGACGACCGCGTGGTGCTTCGCGAGCGCCGTGCCGGCGGCGGAGGAGATGGCCTCCTTGTCCGCGAGGTCGTCGGTCTCGGCGACGGCGCGCGCCAGCACCTCGAACACCGCGAGCTGGAGGTAGGCGACCTGGCCGAGGTAGGGCAGCACCTCGGGGGTGAGGTCGGCGAGGTCGACGCGGTCGCGCTTCTGGCTCGACTCCCCGCGGGGCGTCAGGCGGGGCACCTCGAGCAGGGGACGTCGACGTCGGAACCAGGCAGCCATTT
This sequence comes from Rathayibacter sp. AY1A5, assembly GCF_002930875.1. Classification (NCBI taxonomy): domain Bacteria; kingdom Bacillati; phylum Actinomycetota; class Actinomycetes; order Micrococcales; family Microbacteriaceae; genus Rathayibacter; species Rathayibacter sp. AY1A5. Next base: position 192,675 of record NZ_PSTM01000006.1, read on the forward strand.
CCTCAGCATAGGGCGCCGGAGGAGCGGGGTTCCGGGGCCGGCGGGGCCGGGAGCAGTAGACTCGCCGGGATGTCACCGGCGTTGGATCGGTGACCCTGCGCCCGGAGTCGTACAGGGGCGTAGACCGTTCGACACGACAGGCGCTTCACTCCGTGACTTTCTCCGATCTGAACATCGACGACGACATCGTCGCCGCACTCGCCGCCAAGGGCATCCTCGAGCCGTTCCCCATCCAGGAGCAGACGATCCCCCTGGCCCTGCAGAAGCAGGACATCATCGGCCAGGCCAAGACCGGCACCGGCAAGACCTTCGGCTTCGGCCTCCCCCTCATCCAGGCCCTCGGCACCGACCCGGAGCCGGGCGTCAAGGCGCTCATCGTCGTCCCGACCCGCGAGCTCGCCGTGCAGGTCACCGAGGACATCGAGCTGGCCGCCTCCAACCGGCCGACCAAGATCGTCTCGATCTACGGCGGCAAGGCCTACGAGGGCCAGATCGAGCAGCTGAAGGCCGGCGCGCAGATCGTCGTCGGCACCCCCGGCCGCCTCCTGGACCTCGCCGGGCAGCGCCTGCTCTCGCTCGCCAACGTGCAGGTGATGGTCCTCGACGAGGCCGACAAGATGCTCGACCTGGGCTTCCTCTCGGACATCGAGAAGCTGTTCGCGCAGACGCCGCCCACCCGCCACACCATGCTCTTCTCGGCGACGATGCCGGGCGCGATCGTCGCGCTCGCGCGCCGCTTCATGAACAAGCCCATCCACATCCGCGCGACCGACCCCGACGAGGGCATCACGCAGGCGAACATCAAGCACATCGTCTACCGGGCGCACTCGCTCGACAAGGACGAGGTCATCGCGCGCATCCTGCAGTCCGAGGGCCGCGGCAAGACCGTCATCTTCACCCGCACGAAGCGCGCCGCGGCCCGCATCGTCGAGGAGCTCAACGACCGCGGCTTCAACGCGGCGGCCGTGCACGGAGACCTCAACCAGGAGCAGCGCGAGCGCGCGATGGCGGCGTTCAAGGCCGGCAAGAAGGACATCCTGATCGCCACCGACGTCGCCGCGCGCGGCATCGACGTGAACGACGTCACCCACGTGATCAACCACACGATCCCGGACGACGACCAGACCTACCTGCACCGCGTCGGCCGCACCGGGCGCGCGGGCAAGACCGGCATCGCGGTGACCTTCGTCGACTGGGAGGACCTGCACAAGTGGGCCCTCATCAACCGGGCGCTGGAGTTCGGCCAGCCCGACCCGGTCGAGACCTACTCGTCGTCGCCGCACCTCTACACCGACCTCGACATCCCCGCGGGGACCAAGGGACGGCTGAAGCCGACCCCGATCCCCGCCGAGGCGAAGGCCGACGCGCGCCCGGACCGGGGCGAGCGCTCCGACCGCGGCGAGCGCTCCGAGCGGGGCGACCGGCCGCCGCGTCGCCGCACCCGCTCCGACTCCGCCGACTCGACCGCTCCGCAGCAGACCGGCCCCGCTCCCTCGAGCGAGAGCAAGGAGCACCACGACGGCAACAGCGAGCCGCGCCGCCGCACCCGGTCGCGCCGCCGCTCCCCGCGCCCCGACGCGCAGGCCTGAGCCTCCGCGCCCCGAGCCCGTCCCCCCGCGATCCGTCGCGGGAGGGCGGGCTCTCGGCGTCTCAGCGGCTCTCCCGCGACTCAGCGGGGTCCCCACGCGACTCAGCGGCTCTCCGCCCCTCAGCGGTCACGGTGATCCGGCGGCTCTCCGCCTGTCAGCGGCTCTCCGCGACTCAGCGGGCGGAGGAGCGGATCGCGTCGACGGTCGCGCGCGCAGTCGTGTTCTCGCCCAGGCGGTTGGGCTTGCCCGTGCCGTGGTAGTCGCTCGAGCCCGTGGTGACGAGCGAGTACTGCTCGGCGAGCTCGCGCAGGCGGCGCTTGCCGTCGGCCGTGTTCTCGCGGTGCTCGACCTCGAGGCCGAACAGGCCGGCGTCGACGAGCTGCGGGAGGATCGACTCGACCGCGATCCCGCGGGCGCTCGCGGCCGGGTGCGCGATGACCGGGACCCCGCCCGCCGCGCGGACCAGGCGCACGGCGTCGACCGGGTCGGGCGCGTAGTGCGGGCGGTAGTAGCCGCCGCGCCAGTCGAGGATCCCCGCGAAGGCCGCGGAGCGGTCGGTGGCCAGGCCGCGGGCGACGAGCGCGTCGGCGATGTGCGGACGCCCGATGGTCGTGCCCGGGCTGGTCTGGGCGAGGACGTCGTCCCAGGTGAGGTCGTAGTCGGCCGCGATCGCAGTGACGATCGCCTCCGCGCGGTGCGTGCGGGCCGAGCGGATGCGCGCGGTCTCGGCCACGAGCCCCGGATCCGCCGGATCGACGAGGTACGCGAGGACGTGGACGCTGGCCCAGCCGACGCGGGAGGAGAGCTCCATGCCGGGCAGCAGGTCGATGCCCGCCTCCTCGGCCGCGGCGAGCGCCTCGGCCCAGCCGCCGGTCGTGTCGTGGTCGGTGAGCGCCACTCCGGCGAGCCCGGCCGCGGCCGCGGCCCGCACCAGGACGGCCGGAGCCTCGGTGCCGTCGGAGACGACGGAGTGGGTGTGGAGGTCGTAACGGCCCCCGTCGACATGCATGCGCTCATCGTAGACGCGCCGCCTGCGAGCCCTCCGATGCCCTAGTAGCCTGGGCGGCGATGGGGACGAGACTGGTGAAGACCGCGGTGGCGGTGATCGTGGCGATCGCTCTGCTGGTGGTCGCGGCGCCCGGCTTCTTCGGGATCGCCCGGGAGGCCCCCTTCGCCCAGCTGGTGCCGTTCCGGCTCGCGACGGGCGCGGCGGCCGTCGGGCTCGCCGCTGTCCTGGTCGTGATCGCGGTCCTCGTCGCTCCGGTCAGGCGCCTCGCGCTGGCCCTCGCGGCGCTCGGCGTCGTCTTCGCGCTCGTGCTCGCGGGAGTGCAGGGAGCGCGGGGCTACGACTCCGCCGCTCCGCGCGCCCACCGCCTCGCCGACGTGCGCCTCGCGACCTGGAACGTGCTGCACGACGGCGTGCCCGTCGACACGATCGCCTCGCTCGCCCGGGAGAGCGCGGTCGACGGCATCGCCCTCCTCGAGGTCTCGCAGACGCACGCGCAGGACGTCGTGAACGCGCTCAGCGCCCAGGGGATGTCGATGACCCTCCACTACGCCGGGTCGGGCGCCGACGACGGGGCGGCCCTGCTGCTCGCCCCCTCGCTCGGCGGCTACAGCGTCGACACCGCCGCGGTCGTCACCGTATCGACACCGTCCCTCGTCGCACGCCCCGACACTCCCGAGCGCCCCGTCCTCGCCGCGGTGCACACCATGGCGCCGATCCCCTCGCGCCTCGCGGAGTGGCGGAGCGATCTGCTCTCGGTCTCCGCGCTCTGCTCCGCGGAGGAGGACGTCGTGGTCCTCGGCGATCTGAACTCCACGGTCGACCACTGGACCGGGCTGCCGGGCTCGGCCGCGCTGGGCGGCTGCCGCGACGCGGGGACCGTCGCGGGCGGCGCCGCCCTGGGCACCTGGCCGTCCTCGGTCCCGCCCGCGCTCGGCGCCCCGATCGACCACGTCCTCTTCTCCGGACGCTGGGAGGTCTCGGGCTACCAGGTCGTCGACGACCGCGACGACGCCGGGAGCGACCACCGGCCGCTGGTCGTCCAGCTCTCGGTCCGCGGGATGGTGAAGGACGCGTCCTGACGCTCCTCCCCGGCGCCGACTCCCCGTCCTCCTCCCCCGCCCGGCCCGTGCGGCCCCCGCGGCCGTGCGGAGGAGGACAATGGGAGTCATGACGAACACGGAGGAGCGGACCGCCGCTCAGACGCCCGACCCCGCCGCCGCCCCGCGCCCCCGCGCCACCGCGAACCGCTCGACGACCCCCGCCTCCGACCGCTTCCGCGACTTCATCGCGTCCGGCTGGGCCGAGCGGGAGGAGCCGCTGCCTGCTCCGCGCGAGCAGGCGTCCTTCGCCGCCTCCCGCCGCGAGCGCCTCTCCGCGCTGCACACCGGCGTGCGCATCGTCGTCCCGGCGGGCCGCCTCAAGCAGCGCGCGAACGACACCGACTACCCGTTCCGTGCGCACTCGGCCTTCACCTGGCTCACCGGCTGGGGCTCCGACTCCGAGCCCGGCGCGGTGCTCGTCCTCGAGCCCGCCGGGTCCGGCCACAGCGCGACGCTCTACTTCCGCGAGCGCGCGGGCCGCGACTCCGACGAGTTCTACGCCAACCCCGAGATCGGCGAGTTCTGGATCGGGCCGCGTCCGTCGCTCGCGCAGGTCGCGAGCGATCTCGGCCTCGCCACCCGCGGGATCGCCGAGCTCGACGCGGTCCTCGACGCGCACGACGGCGTCCCCCTCGCCGTGCTGCGCGAGGCCGACCCGGCGGTGACCGGCCGTCTCGACGCGGTCGAGGCCGACGAGCGGGCGGACCGCGACGCGGCGCTCGAGCGCGACATCGCCGAGCTCCGCCTGGTCAAGGACGCCTACGAGATCGCCGAGCTGCGCGCCGCCGTCGACGCGACGGGCCGCGGCTTCGAGGACGTCCTGTCCGACCTGCCGCGCATCATCGCCCACGAGAAGGGCGAGCGCCTGATCGAGGGCGTCTTCAACGGACGCGCGCGCGCCGACGGCAACGCGGTCGGCTACGACACCATCGCCGCGGCGGGCCCCCACGCCTGCATCCTGCACTGGACGCGCAACGACGGGCCGGTGCGCCCCGGCCAGCTGGTGCTGCTGGACGCCGGCGTCGAGCAGGACAGCTACTACACCGCCGACATCACGCGCACCTTCCCGGTGGACGGCCGCTACACGGACGCCCAGCGCCAGGTTCACGAGACGGTGCGGGAGGCGGCCGACGCCGCGTTCGCGATCGTCCGACCCGGCATCCGCTTCCGCGAGGTTCACGCCGCGGCGATGGCCGTCATCGCGCGGCGCACCGCCGAGTGGGGCCTGCTGCCGGTCAGCGCCGAGGAGGCGCTCGAGGCCGACAACCAGCAGCACCGCCGCTACATGGTCCACGGCACCAGCCACCACCTCGGGCTCGACGTGCACGACTGCGCCCGGGCACGGCGCGAGATGTACCTCGACGGACTGGTCGAGGAGGGCATGGTCTTCACGATCGAGCCCGGCCTCTACTTCCAGCCCGACGACCTCACGGTCCCGGAGGAGCTGCGCGGCATCGGCGTCCGGATCGAGGACGACGTGCTCGTCACCGCCGACGGCGCCGAGAACCTCTCGGCCGGCATCCCGCGCTCGGCCGACGACATCGAGGCGTGGATGGCCCGACTGGCCCGCTGAGCACGGTCGCCCGCGGGGAGCCCCGGCCGCTCAGGCGGCGAGGGGCAGCGCGAACTCCCCGCGGGCGGCGGCGAGCGCCAGCCCGTCGAGCAGCGTCGCCAGCTGACCGGCGGGAGCGTCCGGGTCCTCGGGGTGCCACTGCACGCCCACGAGGGGGGCCGCGACGTGCTCGACGGCCTCGATCACGCCGTCCTCCGCCCGGGCGACGACCCGCAGCCCCGGAGCGAGCAGGTCGACCGCCTGGTGGTGCGCGCTCTGCACCGCGAGCGCCTCGGACCCGAAGAGCCCGCCGAGCACGGAGCCCGCCGCGAGCCCGACCTCGTGCCGGTGCATGCGCTGGTGAGCGGGGGCCGCCGCGTTGACGTGCTCCGCCTCCGGACCCAGGTCCTGCACCAGCGTGCCGCCGAGCGCGACGTTGACGATCTGCAGGCCGCGGCAGATGCCCAGCAGCGGGGTCCGGCGGGCCAGTGCCCGGTGCACCAGCGCGATCTGGGCGGCATCCGCGCGCTCCGCGTGGGGGCCCTCGGCCGGGTAGCCGCGGTCGGCGCCGTACTGCTCGGGAGCGATGTCCTCGCCGCCCGCGAGGACGAGGGCGTCCGCCCCAGCCGTGCGCGCCAGCAGCTCCTCCGTGCCCAGCTCCTCGGCGGCGAAGCGCTCCGCCCGCCAGCCGCGCTCGTGCGCGAGGGCGAGGATGCGGCCGTTCAGGATCTGCACGTAGGCGTGGTACTCCTCGCGGCCCGGTCGCACGCGGGCGACCTCGACGATGGCGAGCGAGCGGGTCATGACTCCATCCTGGGCACGCCGCCGCCGCCGGTCGAACCGCCGTGTCACGCGGTGTCACACTCCGGCCGTACGATCACGGAGTGACCTCGCCGAGCCCGTCCCTCCCGGAGCGCGTGCAGCAGGCGCGCTCCGAGGTCTCCGTCCTCGCCGGGACCACTCCCGAGCGCCGGGTCCGACCGCTGCGCGAGGCCGTCGAGCACGTCGCCGCCGGCGGCTCCCCCGATCCCGACGCCCTGCTCGACGCGGTCGACTCGCTGGTCGGGCTCGTGACCCGCGCCGAGGTGCAGCTGAGCGGCGTCGAGCGCTCCGTGCGGGACGACCTGGAGCGGGCCGCCACCCTCTCGGACCTGCGCACCTCGGCGCAGCTCGCCTCCGCCGCCGACGTGGCCGTCGCGTGCGCCGCGGCACGGTCGCTCCTCCTCGACGCCGACGACGCCCGGTCGGCCGGCGCCCGCCACGATCCTGCCGCGCTGCTGGTCCTGCTGCTCGACGCCGACTCCGCTCTGGACGCCGTCGTCTCCGGATACCGCGAGCCGCGCGCCCAGGCCGAGCGCCAGCTCCTGCTGTTCGAGGCGGCGCGCACCGCGGCCCGGCTCGGTGCCGAGTCGGTGCTGCTCCTGGCCGCCGTGCACGGCGAGCGCATCACCGCGGCACCCCGGATCCTCGCCGAGGAGACGCTCGGGCAGCTGGACACCGCGGTGCGCCGTGCGGCAGGCGATCCGGCCGGCGCTCTGGACGAGGCCCGCGCTGCCGCCGACCGCGCCCGCTCCGCACTCGACGAGGCCCTGGTCGACCTCGACGGCGCACCCCCGTCGCTCCGCCCCGCGGCCGTCCCCGGAGGCCTGCCCGCGGCCTGAGGACGCAGGCACCCGGCAGCGGCGCGCGTGCCATAGTGAGGGACATGGCCTCCTTCCTCGTCGTCCCCCAGTGGCAGGGCTCGGCGTCGACGCGCGCGATGCGCCTCGTCGACGGAGCCGAGGCGATCCGGGGCGATCTGCCCTCCTCCGCCACCACGACCCTCGACATCCCCGCCGAGGCGGGCGACGCTCAGGACACCGGCATCCGCCGCTACGCCTCGGTCGCCACCGTCGCCGAGCGGGTGCGCGAGGCCCTCTCGGGCCGCACCGGTCCCGTGATCACGATCGGCGGCGACTGCGGCGTCGAGTTCGCGGCGATCGGGCACGCCGTGCGCTCGGCACCGGGCCCGGTCGCGCTGGTCTGGCTCGACGCCCACCCGGACGCGCACACTCCCGAGTCCTCCCCCAGCGGCGCCTTCTGCGGCATGGTCCTCTCGGCCGCGCTGGGCCGCGGCGTCGGCCTCCTGAGCGCGGGCGCCGAGGAGCGGGTGGCCGACGAGCGCGTCGTCCTCGCCGGTGTCCGCTCCGCCGACGACGGCGAGCTCGAGCCGCTGGTCGAGCGGGGGGCCGCGGTGCTGACCGCGGACGCCCTCGACCCGGAGTCGCTCGTCGCGGCGGTCGAGGCGACCGGTGCCGCCTCCGTCTACGTGCACCTCGACCTGGACGTGCTCGACCCCGCCGATCTCGCCGGGCTGTTCGACCCGGTGCCCTTCGGCGTGCCCGCGTCGCGCCTCGTCGCGAGCCTCGACGCCCTCCGGTCCCGCTTCCCGCTCGCGGGCGCCGGCGTCACCTCGTTCGCCCCGTCGTCGCCGACCGCGGCCGAGGACGACCTGCCCACGATCCTCCGCCTCCTCGGCGCTCTGTCCCGCGGGGCCTGAGAGAGCCCTGCCATCGGCGCGCAAGCCCGAGCGCGTGTCGGCGGCACCCGGCAAGATGGTCGGACGCGACCGAGCGGAGGAACGATGAGCGACGAGAGACCGCGCGTGCGCACCGAGCGGCGCGGGACCGTGCTCGCGATCGTGCTGGACCGGCCCGAGAAGCGCAACGCCGCCGATCTGCGGCTGCTCGCGGAGCTGGCGTCCGCGTACGGCGAGCTCGACCGCGACCCGGAGCTGCGCGCCGGCGTCGTCCTCGCCGAGGGCGGGCACTTCACGGCCGGGCTCGACCTCGCCGACATCGGGCCCCGCCTGGGCTCCGACGGCCTCGACTTCGTGCCCGAGGGCGGTCTCGACCCCTGGGGCCTGCGCACCCGCCCCGTGAGCAAGCCGGTGGTCATCGGCCTCCAGGGCACCTGCCTCACACTCGGCATCGAGCTCGCGCTCGCGAGCGACGTCGTCCTCGCCGAGCGGTCCACCCGCTTCGGCCAGATCGAGGTCGCCCGCGGCATCCTGCCCTTCGGCGGAGCGACGCTGCGCTTCCCCCGCGCCGTCGGCTGGGGCGACGCGATGCGCTGGATCCTCACCGGCGACCTCTTCGACGCCGAGGAGGCCCACCGCATCGGCCTCGTGCAGCAGGTCGTCCCCGACGGGACGGTCGCCGAGGCGGCCTGGGCGCTGGCCGCCCGGATCGCCGCGCAGGCGCCGCTCGCCGTGCAGGCCGCCCTGGCCAGTGCACGGCTCGCGGTCGCCGCGTCCGACGCCGAGGCCGCGGCCGCGCTCCCCGGGGCGCTCGCGCGTCTCGCGGCGTCCGAGGATGCGCGCATCGGCACCGAGGCCTTCCTCCAGCGCACGACGGCGGAGTTCACCGGACGATGAGCGACGAGAGCACCACCGTCACGGCGCCCGGCGGCTCCTCCCTCGAGGCGCAGCAGGAGCGGGCCGCGCAGCAGCTCGAGATCCGGCTCCGCTACGGCGACCAGGTGTGGGAGTTGCGCGAGGTCGACCACTTCGCCGTCTTCTCCCGCCGCAGCACCGCACGACGGGCCGGGCGCGTCCTCGTGGCCTCCGGCTTCCAGATCGCGATCTCGCGGCTGAGGCTGAGGCAGGTCCTCGTCGCGAGCCACCACGCCGCGGTCGACGAGGAGTCGACCACCGCGTTCCTCCGCCAGGTGATCGAGGCGGTCGAGAGCCACGGCGGCCGCTACGACGGCTGGCGGGCCGAGATCGTGCCGGCGCATTGAGCGCCGGGCACCCACACACGACGGGGCTCGACGCCTCCGAGAACCCCAGGGAGACAGCATGAGCAGCACGACGGACGAGTTCGACGTCATCGTCATCGGAGCAGGGCCGGTGGGCGAGAACCTCGCGGACCGCGCGGTCCAGGGCGGCCTCACCGCGGCCGTCGTCGAGAGCGAGCTCGTCGGGGGCGAGTGCTCCTACTGGGCGTGCATGCCCTCGAAGGCGCTGCTGCGGCCGCCGATGGCGCTCCGCGCCGCCCGTGATCTCCCCGGCGCGGCGCAGGCGGTGAGCGGAGGAGTCGACGTGCCCGCGCTCCTGGCCCGCCGCGACTCCTTCACCAGCCACTTCGACGACCACGGCCAGGTGCAGTGGCTCGAGGGCGCCGGCATCGAGCTCGTCCGCGGGCACGGCCGCCTGAGCGGCGAGCGCGAGGTGACCGTGACCGGACCCGACGGCGAGGTGCGCGTGCTCCGCGCCCGCTCCGCCGTCGCCGTCGCGACCGGCACCACCGCCGTCGTCCCCGACATCCCGGGCCTGCGCGCGGCATCCCCCTGGACGAGCCGCGAGGCCACCTCGGCCGAGGAGGTGCCGCCGCGCCTCGTCGTCATCGGCGGCGGAGTCGTCGCGACCGAGATGGCGACCGCCTACGCCGGCATGGGCTCCTCCGTCACGCTCGTCGCCCGCAGCGGACTCCTCGCGCCGTTCGAGCCCTTCGCCGGCGAGCTCGTCGGCTCGGCGCTCCAGGAGCTCGGCGTCGACCTGCGCCTCGGCGACTCGCCCGTCTCGGTCGAGCGCCGGTCCGACGGCACCGTGGCCGTGACGCTCGAGGGCGGCGACGTCATCGAGGCCGACCAGGTGCTCGCCGCGACCGGCCGCGCCCCGCACACCCGCGACGTCGGCCTCGAGACGGTGGGCCTCGAGCCCGGCTCCTCGCTGACGGTCGACGACACGATGCTCGTGCTGGGCGGCGACGGTGCTCCCCTCGGCGGTGGGCGTCCGTGGCTCTACGGGGTGGGCGACGTGAACCACCGCGCACTGCTCACGCACCAGGGCAAGTACCAGGCCCGTGCGGCAGGCGACGTGATCGTCGCTCGCGCCACCGGTGCCGAGGTCCACGACGCCCCCTGGGGAGCGCACGTCGCGACCGCGGACCACGAGGCCGTGCCGCAGGTCGTCTTCACCGACCCCGAGGTCGCGTCGGTCGGCCTGACCGCCGCGGCCGCCGAGAAGGCCGGCTACCGCACCCGCGTCGTCGACTACGAGATCGGCTCGGTCGCCGGCGCCGCCCTCGCCGCCGACGGCTACACGGGCACCGCGCGGATGGTCGTGGACGAGGACCGGAAGGTCGTCCTCGGCGTCACCTTCGTCGGCAAGGAGGTCGGAGAGCTGATCCACTCCGCGACGATCGCCGTCGTCGGCGAGGTGCCGCTCTCGCGCCTCTGGCACGCGGTCCCCTCCTATCCGACGATCAGCGAGGTCTGGCTGCGGCTGCTCGAGACCTACGGACGCGACAGCGCGTGAGCGCGCTCCGTCGAGCCGTCGCGACGGTGGCCCTGGATCCGGCGATCACCCGGCCGGGCTACCTCTTCGCGTGCGCGGTCGGACTCGCCTGGGGCGCGCTGTGGAGCACGGGCCCGATCCGGCGCAGCCACGGCCTCGTCGTCTTCACCGGTCTGCCCTCCTGGGCGTTCGGCCGCGGAGGGTCCTGCGTCGGCACGAGCTACCTCACGGGCACCAACGTCTCCGACAGCGTCCTCGAGCACGAGGCCGTGCACAAGGAGCAGTGGCGGCTCTACGGGATGTGGTTCCCGTTCGCGTACACGGTGGCGGGTCGCGATCCGCTGCGCAATCGATTCGAGATCGAAGCCGGTCTCGAGAAGGGCGGATATCTCCGTGGTCACTGACATGACGGGGCGCGTCGTCGTCCTCACCGGAGCGAGCTCCGGCATCGGCCGGGTCGCGGCGGGAGCGCTGGCGTCCGCCGGTGCCCGCGTGGCCGTGGTCGGGCGGAACCCCGAGCGCACCCGCGCGGTCGCCGCCGACGTGGGAGGGGACGCGTTCCTGGCCGACTTCGACCGGCTCGACGACGTCCGCGCCCTGGCCGACGGCCTCCTCGAGCGCTACGAGCGGATCGACGTGCTGGCGAACAACGCGGGCGGGCTCGTCTCCCACCGCGCCGAGACGGTCGACGGCCACGAGCGGACGATCCAGAGCAACCATCTCGCGCCGTTCCTGCTCACGCGGCTCCTGCTCCCGCGGATGATCGAGACCTCGAGGGAGCGGGCCGGCGTCCGCGTCGTCTCCACGGCGAGCCTCGCGAACCGCTTCGGTCGCCTGAGGCTCGACGACCTCGACAATCGCCGCGGTCCGTGGCTCGGCGGCTGGCGGGCGTACGGCACGTCGAAGCTGGTGACGATCCTCTTCATCCGCGAGCTGGCGGAGCGCCTGCTGACGACGTCGGTCGACGCGTACTCGTTCCACCCGGGCGTCGTCTCGACGAGCTTCGGTGCCGACAGCACGATGATGAAGCTGATGACGAGCCTCTCGGTCGGCTCCTTCGGGATCTCCGCCGAGGCGGGTGCGGTGCCGCTGATCACCCTCGCCTCCGAGCCCGACGTCGGTGCCGCCAGCGGCACCTACTTCGACCAGCTGACACCGCACGGCTCCCTGAACCCCCAGGCCCGAGACCGCGCTCTCGCCCACGACCTCTGGACCCTCTCCAGCCGCCTCGTGGGCGTCTCTCCCACCCTGTAGCCCGCTGCCGCTCCCCGCCGCCGCCGACTCGACGCGGGGGCGGCGCGGAGTACCCGACCCGCTCGCCGGGAGGATCTCGACACACCCTCTCCGAGGGCTGCCCGATCAGCAGGTCTGTGCGCGGTCGCCCGACTCGGTGTGTGCCTGCGAGCTTCTCGATCAGCCGCGAGATCGGTCGGGCGTGGATCTCGATACTCCCTCCCCGAGGGCTGCTCGATCAGCATGTCCGGGCGTGGTCGCCCGACTCGCCAGGCACCCGAGGACCGCTCGATCGCGCGCGAAGTCCGTCGGGAGTGGATCTCGAGACGCCCTCTGCGAGGTCCACTAGATCAGCATCGTCCTCCGCGGTCGCGCCCCCGGCGCGCCGTCCCCCGCGGCCGCCCCCCGGCGCGCCGGGGGCGCGACCGCGGAGGACGATGCTGATCTAGTGGACCTCGCAGAGGGCGTCTCGAGATCCACTCCCGACGGACTTCGCGCG